>NZ_CADCWD010000097.1 GCF_902806315.1 uncultured Sphingosinicella sp. | reverse complement strand
CCTCGAAGCGGCGCATCGGGCGCATCGCATTGGTCAGCACCAGCACCTCGAAACCGCGGCCGAGTGCCGAGCGCAGCATGGGCACCATATCGCGGTTCATGAAGGGCTCGCCGCCCGTGAAGCCGATCTCGCGCGTGCCGATCCCTTGCGCCTCGTCCAGATAGCGATCGACCTCGGCGAGCGTGAGATAGACGAGCGCGTCGTTGGTGGGCGAGCTTTCGATATAGCAGCTCTTGCAGGCGAGATTGCAGAGCGTGCCGGTGTTGATCCAGAGCGTGTCCAGCCGGTCGAGCGCCACGTGCGCCCGCGCCTCGCCCTTGGCGGTCACCAGGGGGTTGCGGAACTTGGCCGGATCGAGCGCGCGCGCATTGGGATCGGCGAACGGCGACAAAGAAGGCTCGGCGGCAGTGGCTATCACTTCTCTCCTGTAGCTTAACAGGATAGGGCCTGCGGGACCGGCACGGAAGGGGCAGCGTCTATGAAGCGTGGCAGGATGGGCAAGATAGGCGTCCTGCTGCTCGTCTTCGCCGCACTCGTCGCCTTCTTCCTGTTCGATCTTTCCTCTTATTTGTCGCTGGAACAGCTGAAGGCACGCCAGGAGCAGCTTGCCGGGTTCGTGGAGCAGCGTCCACTGCTGGCGATCGGCGCTGTCTTTTTGATCTACGTGGCGGTGACTGCGCTGTCGCTTCCCGGCGCTGCGATCATGACCTTGGCTGCCGGGGCGATCTTCGGGCTGCGGACGGGGGTCCTGGTCGCGTCTTTCGCGTCGACCATCGGTGCAACCATCGCTTTCCTCACCTCCCGCTACCTGCTTCGTGACTGGGTGAAGGGCCGGTTCGGAAAGCGGGTCGAGGCGATCGACCAAGGCGTTGCGAGGGATGGCATTTTCTACCTCATCACCTTGCGCCTCATACCGCTCTTCCCGTTCTTCCTGATCAACCTTGCAATGGGCCTGACTGCGATCCGCACACTGACGTACGCGCTTGCCAGCCAGATCGGGATGCTTCCGGGCACCGCAGTGTACGTGAACGCAGGGACGCAGCTGGCGCGCATCGAAAGCACGAGCGACATCTTGTCGCCCGCACTTCTGGGGTCGCTGATCCTGCTCGGCCTGTTCCCGCTGATCGCAAAGTGGCTGATCGGGCGGCTGCGCAAGGGCCGCATCTACAAGGGGTACAAGCCCCCCGCTAAGTTCGACCGAAACCTGATCGTGATTGGCGCCGGAGCAGGCGGGCTCGTCACCGCCTACATCGCCGCCGCGGTTCGGGCGAAGGTGACGCTGATCGAGGCGCACAAGATGGGCGGCGACTGCCTCAACACCGGCTGCGTCCCCTCCAAGGCCCTGATCCGCACCGCCCGCGCCGCCCACGAGATGCGCACCTCCGGCACCTACGGCCTGGAGCCGGCCGAACCCCGCTTCCGCTTCCGCGAGGTGATGGAGCGCGTGAACGCGATCATCCGCCACATCGAGCCCGCCGACAGCGTCGAACGCTACACCAAGCTCGGCGTCGACGTGCGGCTCGGCTATGCCAGGATCGTCGATCCGTGGACGGTCGAGATCGACGGCAAGGAGCGGCTCACCGCCCGCTCGATCGTGATTGCCGCGGGCGGCGAGCCGCAGGTTCCCGACATCCCGGGCCTGAAGGAGGCCGGCTACCTCACCAGCGACACGATGTGGGACGCGCTCTCGGCTCGCGAGGAGATGCCGAAGCGGATCGTCATCGTCGGCGGCGGACCGATCGGCACCGAGATGGCGCAAAGCTTCGCCCGCCTCGGTGCCGAAGTGACGCAGGTCGAGAATGGCGACCGCATCCTCCCGCGCGAGGACGAGGAGGTGTCGGCCTTCATCACCGCCACGCTTCGCGCCGACGGTGTCACCATCCTCACCAATCACCAAGCCATGCGCTGCGAGGGCAAGACGCTCATCGCCCGCTCCCCCTCGGGCGAAACCGCCCTCCCCTTCGACGAGATCATCGTTGCGGTCGGCCGCAAGGCGCGTCTCACCGGCTACGGCCTGGAGGAGCTCGGCATCGAGACGGACCGGACCGTCGTCACCAACGATTATCTGGAGACGCTCTACCCGAACATCTTCGCCGCCGGCGATGTGGCGGGCCCTTACCAGTTCACCCACTTCGCCGCGCACCAGGCCTGGTATGCGGCCGTCAACGCGCTTTTCGGCACCTTCCGCAAGTTCCGCGCCGACTATTCGGTCATTCCCTGGGTCACCTACACCGATCCCGAAATCGCCCATGTCGGTCTCACGGAGGAGATGGCAAAGGAGCAGGACACCGCCTTCGAGACCGTGCGCTTCGACCTCGGCCACCTCGATCGCGCCGTCACCGAAAGCGCGAACAAGGGCTTCGTGAAGCTCCTCATCCAACCCCGCAAGGACCGCATCCTCGGCGCCACCATCGTCGCGCACAATGCGGGCGAGATGCTCGCCGAATATGTGCTGGCGATGAAGCACGGCCTCGGCCTCAACAAGATCCTCGGCACCATCCATGCCTACCCGACCATGGCCGAGGCGAACAAATATGCGGCGGGCGAGTGGAAAAAGGCGCACAAGCCCGAGCGGGCGCTGCGCTGGCTCGAACGCTACCATCGCTGGCGCCGCGGGTGAGGCGCACCCGCGTCGTCATCTTGGCGAAGGCGCCGGTGCCGGGCCGGGCCAAGACCCGCCTCATCCCGGCATTGGGCGAAGTCGGAGCGGCGCGGCTGGCGCACAGGATGCTGCTCGCAACGGCAGAAGAAGCGGTCGCGGCCGAGCTTGAAACGCCCGAGCTGTGCGCGGACCCGCATCCGCTGGACGCGAGCTGGAGCGGCTTGTTGCCCCCGCAGGCGCTGGAGATGACCGCGCAGGGAGACGGAGACCTCGGCGAACGCCTCGCCCGCGCAACCAAGAGAGTCATCGACCTCGGCGAGCAGGTGCTGCTCATCGGCACCGATTGCCCCCAGCTCAATGCCCGGCGGCTGCGTGCCGCCGGCTGGGAGTTGGAGATGCACGATGCGGTGATCTACCCGACCTTCGATGGCGGTTACGCCCTGCTGGGCCTGCGCCGTTTCGATCCGAGCCTGTTCAGCGACATCGCCTGGAGCACCTCGACGGTCGCGAACACCACCATCGGCAGAGTGAAGGCGCTCGGCTGGTCGCTGCATCTCGGAGAGACCCTGCGCGATATCGACGAGCCGGAGGACCTCGCCGCCGCCGAGGCCGCTGGTTTCCAGCTTTCGCGCCTCTGACCCTCGCGCTAGGTCTGATCGATGCACCCCCTGCCCCCTTATGCCGCCCTGCTCGGCCTCAGCACCGCGCGCGGAGAGGACGGCAAGCTCCTCTGGGTCATGCCATTTCGCGAGCAGGTGGTGGGACGTCCCGGCTTCCTCCACGGCGGCGCCATTGCCGGCCTTCTCGAATTCGCCGCGTTTGGCTGCGTCTACGAAGCGCTCGGTGGGTCAGAGGGCGTCAGCGTCAAACCGATCAACGTCACCGTCGATTTCATGCGCGGCGGCGTCGAGCTGGAAACCTACGCCTCCGGCGAGATCACCCGCCTCGGCAGCCGCATCGCCAACGTCCATGCGGTCGCCTGGCAGCAGGACCGCGACAAGCCGATCGCCGCCGCGCACATGAACCTGCTGCTGCGGCGACCGAGCTGAATTCACCTCCCGGAAAGCACCCATATGCAAGGCCCTACCCAAGGTTCTATGCAAAGACTGGACCAGCAGCCCCCATCCTCTTATATACCGAGCGTTATGGAAACTATTCTCAATCGCGTCTGCAAGGGCCGGCCCCGCGAATTCTGCGTTGACGAGGCCCTGGCGGCCGCGCTGCGCGTGTTCTGGAAGCGCGGCTACGAGAGCGCATCGATGGCTGAGCTGACCGAGGCGATGGGCATCACCAAGCCCAGCCTTTATGCCGCGTTCGGCAACAAGGAAGCGCTCTTTCGCAAGGCGTTGGACCTGTATGAGCGCGAGAAACTCGGCTTCATGCAGACGGCCCTGGCCGCGCCGACCGCGCGCGAAGTGGCGGAGCGGGTTCTCCGTGGCGCCCTCGAGATGCAGACCAACAGCGGCAATCCCAAGGGATGCCTCGGCGTGATCAGCAGCCTCGCCTGCGGCCCGGAAGCCGAGTCGATCCGTTCGGAAGTTATTGCGCGGCGCGCCTCGTCCGAGCGGCTGATCGTGGAGCGTTTCGAACGTGCCCAGCAAGGAGGCGAGCTGCCGGACACGATCGACCCGAAGGGCCTCACCCGCTTCCTGATCGCGATCCTTCAGGGACTTGTGGTTCAGGCCGGTGGCGGCGCATCCTCTGAGGAATTGCGCAAGCTCGTCGACACCAGCCTCGAACTCTGGCCGACCCGCGCAAAATAATTATACCGTGCGGTATGAAACGTCCTTGACGTCCGTCAGCAGCAATTCTATACCAGTCAGTATTGAACGCGACCAGGCCGAAAACACGGCCCGGTAACGTTCTTCAGGCGAGGCGGACTTTCGAACCAGTGCCAGCTTAGGCCGGGAGCATAGGGCTTTCGGCGACGGCTTCGTGCGGCCTCGAAGGTCCCGGAAAAAGGAGGATTCTTCCATGGCTTATCTCGACATCGCACAAGCTTACCCGGCAGAGCTGAGTTCCTCCCGCGCCGAAGCGGCCACCGCACCTGCGCAGGCTTCGCTGTCCGCGCTGGAATGGTCGGTGGTGGCGCTCGCCCGGCGCGACCGGGTCGGCAGCCTCTCGGAGCCGAGCCGGATTTCCATTGCCATGGGCCGTCTCTTCGGCACCCAGAGCAATCCGCGCCTCGCCGACCCGCGCCTCGAAGCGTTGCGGCGGCTCGCCGTCCAGGCGTGGCACCACGGCTATGTGGTGCCCAAGTCCGAGATCAAGAGCTTCCTCTCGGCCGGCTTCACGCTCGACCAGTTCGAAACCCTGCTGAAGAGCATCAGCAGCGAACGCCTCGCCCGTGGCCGCCGATATCCCTAGCATGCCGCCAGGTTCCCCTTCGCCAACCGGAGGGGAACCTAGTAGCCCTTCAGCCGCGCCAGCCGGTCGGCGTGGTAGTTCGCATCCCCGAACAGCTCGTTCAGCACCCGGTCGCGTTTCATGTAGAGGCCGATATCATATTCGTCGGTCATTCCGAGGCCGCCGAACATCTGGACACCTTCCTGCACGGCCTGGGTGGATGCCCGCCCGGCCTTGGCCTTTGCGACATGGCTCATCGCGGCGGCTTCCTCGTCGCCCTCGTCGAGCAGTTGCTGGGCTTTGAGCGTCACGGCGCGGGCAATCTCCAGCTCCGCGTAAAGGTCGGCCTGGCGATGCTGCAGGACCTGATACTCGCCGATGAGGCGGCCGAACTGCTTGCGCTCCTTGAGATAGGCGACGGTCCGCTCGGCGGCAGCGCCTGCGACGCCGACCAGCTCGGACGCACTGCCGACACGGCCGGCGCGCAGCACGCGGCGCAGCGCCTGCTCATCGCCAATGGGGGCGTCGACCTGCACGCCATCGAAGCGCATCCGCGCGGCCATGCTCGAATCGGCCAGCCTCGCCGGATCAACCGTAAGCCCGTCCGCGTCGCGCTCGACCGCGAACAGGGCCGTCCCTTCGTCCGTTCGCGCGGCGACGACGATAAAGTCCGCCGACCCGCCCTGGACCACGAAGGACTTCTCGCCCGTCAGCTTGTAGCCGTTGCCGAGACGCTCGGCCGCCATCGCAATGTCGTGCGGGCGATGCTTGGGTCCCTCATCAACCGCTAGCGCCGCGACGGTCTCCCCGGCCAGGATACCCGGCAGCCAGCGCCCGCGAAGCTCCTCGCCCGCACCGCGCAAAGCCTCCACCACCGTCAACGCCGTGATCAGGAAGGGCGACGGCGTCAGGTTGCGGCCGATCTCCTCCAGCACGATCCCCGCCTCGACATGCCCCATGCCGAGGCCCCCGTCCGCCTCCGACACGAGGATGCCGGTGAAGCCCATCTCCGCGAACTGCTTCCACAGCCCGTGCGCGAACCCGTCCTTGCACCCCATGTCGCGATATTTGCGGAAGTGCGCCACTGGAGCCTCCCGCGCCATGAAGTCGCGCGCGGTGTCGCGGAGGAGGGCTTGGTCATCGGTGAGGTAGAGGGGCATCTTGGCTTCCTGGCTTCCCCTCTCCCCTTGCGGGAGAGAGTATGGGGTCGGTCATGCTCCCACCATGACCTAAACAGCGCGGGGCGCTGTTTACCCCATACTGGGCCCGCCGCCGTCAGGCGGTGGGAGGGAGAGGGGGCTAAAGGTAAGAAGGCCCTCTCCCGGCCGCTTCGCGGCCACCCTCTCCCGCGAGGGGAGAGGGGCTAGGCACCGGGAAGCTGCAAAACATGCTTGGCGATGATGCCCAGCTGGATCTCGCTCGTCCCGCCCTCGATCGAGTTCGCCTTCGTCCGCAGCCACTCGCGCGGCGCCTTGCCGCCGTGCGACGCCTCGCTTTCCCACTCCAGCGCCGCCGACCCGCCCGCGCTCATGCGCAGTTCGTGGCGGGCCTTGTTCAGTTCGGTCCCGGCGTACTTCATCATGCTTGGCTGCGCGGGGTGCGCCTGTCCTGCCTTGAGCTCGTCTATGAAGCGTTCGGACATGGCGCGGAAGGCGAGCGCGTCGACGTCGAACCGTGCGACATCCGCGCGCAGGATCGGGTCGTCCGACAACTCGCGCGCGAACGCCGTCCCGAGCGCCTCGCCATGGCCGCCGAGCCCCATGTTCGAGATCATCTCGCGCTCATGGCCGAGGAGATATTTGGCGACGTCCCATCCGCGGTTCACCTCGCCCACCACCTGATCCTTGGGCACGCGCACGTCGTCGAAGAAGGTTTCGCAGAAGGGCGAGTTGCCGGAGATCAGCAGGATCGGCTTAGTGGTGACGCCAGGCGTCGTCATGTCGAACAGGATGAAGCTGATACCCTTGTGCTTGGGCTCCATCGGCCCCGTGCGGACCAGGCAGAAAATCCAGTCCGCCTTGTCGGCGTAGCTGGTCCAGACCTTCTGGCCGTTGACGACCCAATGGTCGCCCTTGTCCTCGCACTTCTTTG
>NZ_CADCWD010000096.1 GCF_902806315.1 uncultured Sphingosinicella sp. | reverse complement strand
TCGCCCCACCCGCACCGCCTAGGTCGCCCGACTGCGTGAGCGTATCCGAAGACTGAGCAGCATTGTATTTGCGGTACTCGGCGCCCACCGCGAAGGAGATTGGGTCCTCAGACCAGAGCGGAGCCATCCCGAAATCGCCGCTGATTGTCCCGCGCGCCTGCGCCAGCGATGTACGCACCGTGCTCGTCGCGGACTCGGTGAGGAAATCCACCGCCTCCGGCTGAATGGTGCCGGCAGCTCCGAACAGGTTGGCGACGACGCAGCCATTGGCCGTGTTCTGGCAGGTAGCTGTACCGTTCGGCGCCCGGTTGACGAGCAGCGACTGACGCACGCGCGAGTTCAGGAAGTAGCCGAAGATGGTCTGGGTATTCTCGCTCTCGCCGTACGCACCGAACACCTCATAATCGATGCTGCCGGAAAAGTGCCGACTGCGGATTGCGGTTGTAGCCCTCGCCAGCCTCAACGGTGCCATTGCCGTTGACGTCGAACGCCACGAAGCCGCCCGTGCCAATTTCGCGATAATTCGGATCGCCTGGGCCGGCCGCAGTCGCGGCAGCAGCGCATTCTGCCGCGGTGAAGCGGGGCGTGTAGACCGTCGCGCTCGGGTTGACGTCGAACGCGCAGAACTGACTGCGCGCCGCCGCCGGAAGGAACGGGTTGTTCAAGGAAATATTCACGCCGATCCCGAACGCACCCGACGGGGCGATGATCGTGTCCACGGTGTTCTTCGAAAAGAGACCGCGCGTAAAGAATTCGATCCCCTCGGCGACCTCGTAGTTCGCCGCCCCGTACATGTTGAAGCGCTCGAACGGAGTCTGAAAGACGTTGAACGGGTTGAAGTTGAAGGTCGCGAAGGTCGGAACGATCCCGCCGGTGGCCGGATCGATCTGTGACGTTCCCAGGTTGGCCGTTCCCGCTGCGTTGCGCGCGCCGGAGAAGCGCGACGGCACGGACGTTCCCGAACCGAGCGCGGTTCCACCAAAGGTCTCGATCGTGGTGAGGGAGACGTCGCGCCCGCCCTGGAAGACCGCATCCGCCTCCTGGTAGCCGATGCCGAACACGGCGTTGCCGCGGCCATCTTCGAAATTCGCGCCGACGACCATGTCGACGCGGAACACATTGCCGTCGCCGCGCTCGGTGATCTGCTCGGAGGCCGAAACGTCGATACCGGCGAAATTCCGCTTGGTGATGAAGTTCACGACGCCGCCGATCGCGTCGGCACCATAAGTGGTGGAGGCGCCGCCGGTCAGGACGTCCACGCGCTCGACGAGAGCAAGCGGGATGTTGTTGAGGTCGACGCGGCCGAGAAGATCCGCGGGGACGATGCGGGTGCTGTCGAGCAGCACGACGTTGCGGTTCGACCCGAGGCCGCGGAGGTTGACGTAAGACGCGCCGCCATTGCCGTTATTGACGGCGGAGCCGATGCTCGGAACCACGCCGGGGATCTCGCGCAGAACTTCTTCGGCGAGGTTGGCCTGCAGCAGCTCGACCTCGTCTGCCGTGGTGACGTTGACCGGCGAGGCGCGGCTGAGATTGGGGTTACGGATGAGAGTGCCGGTGACGACGATTTCCTCGCCTTCGCGGCCCTCCTGAGCAGCGTCCTGCTGGACCGACTCTTGGGTCGTCCTACCGGTCTGACGCTCCGCATCCTGCGGATCGACGCTGGTGTCCTGCGCCAGAGCCGGCACCGCGAGCAGGCTCACACCGGTGATAAAGGTTGTGGCGAGCAGTGACTTCCTGAAGCTGTTCGTCATTTTGGTCCCCTTGAGCGACGCATTTTTGCGCCGTGAATTTTCATTGATCGAAAGCAGCTTTGGCCATCGACACCCTGTTCTTCTAGGGAACGTTCCGGCTGCAGCGCAATCGAGCGAACCGGCTTGTGACGATATTGTGAACGCCATGTTGCATAGAAAACACATACGTCCGGAACCGATCACGTGCGATATCGCACAAGAGCGTGAGGGTGGGGAAAAGTGCATGCGACGCATATTCGGCGTGATGGTATTGGCTTCGATCGGGTGGAGTGGAGCCGCATTGGCGCAACAGCCGGGCTCCAAGGCTCTCGTGGACGCCGTGACGGCATGCCGCACCGAGAGCGACAGCCAGGCACGTTTGCGCTGCTTCGACACCGCATCGGCCGCGCTCCAGCAAGCGTCGGCGGCCGGTTCGCTGATCGTTGTCGACAAGAACGAGGTCCGTCGGACGAGACGATCCCTCTTCGGCTTCGCTTTGCCGAAGCTCCCATTCTTCAACGGGGACGACAGTGCCGAGGAGGCTCCTGAAGAGCTTGAAGCAAAGATCGCGAGCGCGCGCAGCCTCGGAAACGACAAATGGCAGTTTGTCCTGGACTCCGGCGCCGTGTGGCAAACGAGCCAGGCTTCACCTTATTTCGGAACTCCCAAAGCCGGGCAGACAGTGAAGCTGAAAAAAGGGGCGATGGGCTCCTACTTTGCTTCCCGCGAGGGCAGCCGCAGCGTTCGCGCGATCAGGGTGCGCTGAGTTCAAAGCCATCGTGCTGCAAGCGGCGCCGGGCCTGTCCGCGTCCGCACTTCATGCGCATTGAAGGTGCAGCCCTGTCGCGCGTCCAGTGGCGCGCACTGTGCCGATTAGCTGGCCCTCCCGCACGCGCCGAGCCTAGCCGCGCTTCTCCGCGCTCACCGAGGCTTCGACGCTGGCATAGGCCTCCTGGCGCTCGACGCTCCAGTAACGCAGTTCCTCCAGCGGGATCAGCGTGCCCGTGACGGCGCAGATCACATGATTGCCGGGCGCCAGCACTCGAAAGGTCCCGGCCATATAATGGAGCCGCGCGGGGCGGCCCCTGTTCGACATCAGCATTCGTTCGTCCTCAGAGCAGCTTCGGCTGCTCGGCCTGGGCACTGGAATAGGGACGCCGCCGGGGCGGCTCAAGAGCGTCGGCTGTGCTTGCGTCCACCTTGCCATCCGAGAAGACCAGCCGCAGCCGTCCCGCCGCTTGCGCCGAAGCGGCGGAGATCAGCGTCTTACCGTCCCGGTCCTCCACTCGTGCATAGCCGCGCTCCAGCGGCTTGTCGGGATGCGCCTGCGCCGCGATCCTCCAGAGCGCATCGAGGCTCCGGCGGCCCTCCTCGATCCGGCGCATGACCAGCTTCGGCTCCAGCCGCACGGATGCAAGCCGCTCCCGCCCGCGCCGAAGCGCGCCCTGCAAGAGCGGCGGCCGGAGCGCGCCCGCGGCCTGGCCAAGGTCCGCCCGCGCATGGCTGAGGCGGGAGCCAAGCGCCCGCGGCAGCCGTTCCGACATCTCGTCCAGCCGCTGCTGCTGCGGCGCGAGCAGCGCCTCGCGGGCCGGAAACCGGCGCAGGCTGTTCTCAAGCTGCTCCGCCGCACGCTCCTGAACACGCGTCGCGCAGCGGGAGACCCGCAAGCCCGCCTCGCGAAGCTGCGCAAGCAGGTCGCTCCTGACTGGCACGGCCATTTCGGCCGCGGCGGTGGGCGTCGGCGCGCGGACGTCGGCTGCGAAGTCGCAGAGCGAGGTGTCGGTCTCATGGCCCACCGCCGAGATGATCGGGATCGAGCAGGCGGCGACGGCGCGCACCACTTCCTCCTCGTTGAATGCCCAGAGATCCTCGATCGAGCCGCCGCCGCGCGCGACGATGACCAGATCGGGCTTGTCCGCCATCGCGTCGAACCCGCGCACAGCGGCAGCGATCTGCGCAGCCGCCCCCTCCCCTTGGACCGCCACTGGCCAGACCATCACATGCGTCGGGCAGCGATCGGCCAGGCGGTGGAGGATGTCGCGGATCACCGCGCCCGTCGGCGAGGTCACAACACCGATGGTGCGCGGGAGGAAAGGAAGCCGCTTCTTGCGCTCCCCGTCGAACAAGCCCTCGGCCGCGAGCGCGCGGCGGCGCTTATCCAGCAGCGCCATCAAGGCGCCCTGCCCGGCCAGTTCGAGCCGATCGACGACGATCTGATATTTAGAACGCCCGGGATAGGTGGTGAGCTTGCCGGTCGCGACCACCTCGATCCCGTCCTCGGGCCGGAAGCGGAGGGCCGCTGCCGACCCCTTCCAGATCACCGCGTCCATGCAGGCGCGCTCGTCCTTCAGGGTGAAATAGCAGTGGCCGGAAGCGTGCCGCTTGAAGCCGGAAATTTCGCCGCGCACCCGAACATGGCCGAAGCGGTCCTCGACCGTCCGCTTCAGCGCCATCGACAGTTCGGAGACGCTTTGCGCGGGCGCGTTGTCGCCCGGCGTCTCTGCGGCTAACAGCCCGCTGTCGTTGAAAGGATCGGCGTTCATGAATGTCCTGCTGGTGGGATCGGGTGGCCGCGAACATGCGCTCGCCTGGAAGCTCGCGCAATCGCCGAAGCTCACGAAGCTCTTCGCCGCGCCCGGAAATCCGGGCATAGCCGAGCATGCCGAGCTGGTCGACCTTGACCCAGCGGACCATCGCGCCACCGTCGACTTCTGCGTCGCGAATGCAGTCGAGCTCGTCGTCATCGGGCCCGAGGCGCCGCTGGTCGGCGGCCTCTCCGACGCGCTGCGCACGATGGCCATCCCGGTATTCGGACCCAATCGGATCCCGGCCCAGCTCGAAGGCTCCAAGGGCTTCACCAAGGACCTTTGCGCCCGCGTGGGTATCCCCACCGCCCGATATGTGCGCGCGTCCGATCGGCTGGCCGCCCTCAGCGCGCTTGACGACTTCTCCTTGCCGGTCGTCATCAAGGCGGACGGGCTCGCCGCCGGGAAGGGCGTGGTCATCGCCGAGACGCACGAGGAGGCGAGGCAAGCCGTCGAGGAGATGTTCGAGGGAAGCTTCGGCACCGCGGGCTCGGCCGTGGTGATCGAGGAATTCCTCCGGGGAGAGGAAGCGAGCTTCTTCGCGCTCACGGACGGTGAGACCGTGCTCCCCTTCGGCTCGGCCCAGGATCACAAACGGGTCGGCGATGGAGACACGGGGCCGAACACCGGCGGGATGGGCGCCTACAGCCCCGCCTCGATCCTGACGCCGGAGCTTGAGGAGAGGGCGATGGCGGAAATCGTCCGCCCTACCATCCGCGCCCTCGCCGAGCAGGGCACACCTTATTCCGGCATCCTCTACGCAGGCCTGATGCTCACCGCCGACGGGCCCAAGCTCATCGAGTATAATGCCCGCTTCGGCGATCCCGAATGTCAGGTGCTGATGATGCGCCTCGAAAGCGACCTGCTCGAGCTGATGCTCGCAACCGCGCACGGCCGCCCCGCCGAGGCCGAGCCGCCGCGTTTCTCACGCGACGCGGCGCTGACAGTGGTGATGGCGGCGACGGGCTATCCCGGCACGCCCGAGAAAGGCGGCCGGATCGCGAGACTGGACGCGGCCGCCGCGAAAGGCGCGACCATCTTCCACGCCGGCACGGCCCTGTCAGGAGGCGAGCTGATCGCAAATGGTGGCCGCGTGCTGACCGTGACGGCGCGCGGGCGCAGCGTCGCCGAGGCTCGCGACGCCGCCTACGCGGCCGTCGAAGCGGTGGAATTCCCCTCCGGCTTCTACCGCAGCGATATCGGCTGGCGGGAGCTTGGGCGCAGCTCCTCCCGACTCGCTGGACAGGAGCAGCCCGTTGGATAAAGGAACGTCTTGCCTCGGAGAGCAGCCTCTATGTCGCCTGCCGTAAAGTTCCTGATCGGCCTTCTCGCAGTGATCGCGCTGGGCTGGATCCACCATGGTCCGCTCGGCAATGGCGAAGCCCTCGTGCAGCGCCTCGAAACCCAGGCGCAGACCGCAATCGCGGCCACCGAGGTGCCGGGCATCCAGGTGCGCCTCTCCCGAAACCCGCTTTCGCGCGCCGCCACCATCTCGGGCAAGGCGGACGAGTTCCAGCGCGAGGGGCAGGGAAGCCTCAAGGGCATCAACGACATCGTCAGGGAGACGGAGGGCATTTCGGACGTTCAATGGTCCGAACCGCCGGCTCGCGGCGGGGGAAACTAGCTGATGCCGCTTCTCGTCGAAACTCTCATTCCCATCATCCTCGCCTACCTCGTCGGTGTGGCGATCGGATGGTTCTTTTTCGGCCGCCGCAAGCAGGACGGCTATCTGTAAGAGCGTGACCTTCAAGGAACTGCCAACGTCATGATGACCGTCGTCGACGCCAATCTCCTCCCGATCATCCTGGCCCTGGTGATCGGCTTCCTGATCGGCTGGTGGATGTTCCGCCGCCCCCGCGCGGGCAGCGACATCAAGATAGACGTCGACAACACGGCTCGGCCTTATCTCGATACGCCGCGCGATCCGCCTCCGGTTGCGCGCCAACAGATCGCCGACCCGCCTCGCCCCCGGCCGATCCGGGACGGGGTCGACACGCATGAACGCCGCGGCGTCGCGGACCAGGGCGCCGCTGCCGCGACCGACGTGGCCGGCCAGTTGCTGGGGGTGAAGGCCCATTCCGAGCTTCCCGGCGCCGACGTCGGTCCGCCCGACAATCTCCAGATGCTGAAAGGCGTCGGCCCCAAGCTCGCGCAGAAGCTGCACGAGAACGGCATCATCCGCTTCGAGCAGCTTGCCGGCCTCGGCACCACCGAAGTGGCGATGCTGGAGGAGAAGCTCGGCCCGTTCCGCGGCCGCCTGTCCCGCGACCGCGTGGTCGAGCAGGCAAGCTACCTAGCGCGCGGCGACACCGAGGGTTTCGAGGCGCGTTTCGGAAAGCTTGGCGGCGCCTAACGCCGCCCGGCCGATCAGCCGTCGCCGCGGACGCGCGCGCCCGGCGACGCGAGCAGCTTGTCGATCTTGCGGCCGTCCATGTCGACGACCTCCCACTTCCAGCCGCCGTAGCTGAAGCGCTCGCCCGTCTCCGGGATGTGCTTGAGGACGGCCAGGGCGAGGCCCGCGGCAGTCGCATAATCCCGGTCTTCCGGCAGGTTCAGGCCCAAAGTGTCGGCAAGCGCGTCCGCGGAGATCCAGCCGGAGACGAGCCAGCTTCCGTCCTCCCGCTCCACGAGCGGCGGATCGGTATCCGCGTCCTGATCGGAGGCGAACACGCCGGCAAGCGCTGCAAGCAGGTCGGCGGGTGTGAGCAAGCCGTCGAAATGGCCATATTCGTCGTGAACGAACGCCATCGGCACCTCGGCGTTGCGCAGCACCGCCAGAGCATCCATCGCGTCCATCTGGTCGGGGACGATCGGCGCTTCCTTCACCAGCTCGCGAAGATTGAGCGGCCGCCCCTCGATCTGCGCGCAGACGATGTCCCGGAGCTGGACCACGCCGACCAGCTTGTCGACCGAGCCTTCGGCCACGGGCAGGCGGCTGTGCGGCGTGTCCAGAAGCCGCTGCCTGATCATCGCCGGTTCGGCATCCACGTCGATCCAGTCGACATCGGTGCGCGGCGTCATGACTTCGCGCGTCGGGCGGTCCGCCAGCCGGACCACGCCGGAGATGATGGCGCGCTCATTCTCCTCGAGGACGCCGGCATGATGGGCTTCGGCGACCACCAGGTGAAGTTCCTCGGCGGTCACCCGGTTCTCGGATTCCCGCTGCAGCCTGAGCAGGCGAAAAATGATCGCGCTCGATCTGTCGAGCAGCCACACCAAAGGCGCCGTGACTTTCGCCAGCACCAGCATGATCGGCGCCATGAACATCGCGATCGGCTCGGCGGCCCGTAGCGCGAACTGCTTGGGCACAAGCTCGCCGATGATGAGCGAGGCATAAGTCGTGACGGCGATTACCAGCACGAAGCCGAGCGTGCGCGCGAGATCCGGCTCTAGTCCGAGCAGCGCCAGCCGCTCTGCGACTGGCCCTCCCAGGCTTGCTCCCGAATAGGCGCCGGCAAGGATGCCGATCATCGTGATGCCGATCTGCACCGTGGACAGGAACCGGCTGGGGTCGGCGGCAAGGTCGAGCGCCGTCTGCGCGCCCTTGCGGCCCATCTTCACCAGCGATTTCAGCCGCGCCTCGCGCGCCGAGACGATCGCCAGCTCCGACATCGCGAAAACGCCGTTGAGGACGATCAGCACCGCGATGATTGCGACGTCGAACCAGGGAAATGCTGTTTGGGGCGGGGAGGAGAACATGAGGATGCGGCGTCCCGTGTAGCCGCTCTTCACTTATGCGGACAATGATTTCAGCGTGGCTCTGGGAGGCTTCGCCGGGCGAGGCTAGTCTAGCGCCGTTCTTGGAAGAAGGCGCGCAGCATGAACGCCGCTGCGTCTTCGCCGATCCCGGCATAGACTTCCGGGGCATGGTGGCAGGTGGGCTGGCCGAACAGCCGCGGACCGTTCAGCACGGCGCCGCCTTTGGGGTCCGCTGCCGCGAAATAGAGCCGGTCGATTCGGGCAAGAGCGATCGCCCCGGCGCACATCGCGCACGGCTCGAGCGTCACCCAAAGGTCGCATCCGTCGAGCCGCGAGGACCCGATCGCACGCGCGGCCTCGCGCAAAGCCACCATTTCGGCATGGGCGGTCGGATCATGGCCGCCGCGCA
This sequence comes from uncultured Sphingosinicella sp., assembly GCF_902806315.1. Classification (GTDB taxonomy): domain Bacteria; phylum Pseudomonadota; class Alphaproteobacteria; order Sphingomonadales; family Sphingomonadaceae; genus Allosphingosinicella. The sequence goes on along the minus strand of NZ_CADCWD010000096.1, from coordinate 26,607 downwards.
TCATGTTGGCAGCCGCTGCCAGCACTTCGCTGCCGCGGGTGACGACGGCGCCGACCGGAACCTCGCCGGTCGCCGCGGCTTCGCGGGCCCGCTCGAGCGCGAGGCGCATCGGTTCTGGTAGAGGGAAAGCCATAGGGCCGATTAGCGGCGCCCGCGCTCCGGCGCTACTTGCGCGGAGGGAGCGGCGCGGAACTGCTTTGGAAATGCGGCGGCGGGCATGACGCCCGCCGCCGTTACGCTTACATTTTACGCTTTACTGTTCTACGCTTACTCTTCGCCGTTATCCTTCACGCCAACGGCCGGAACGTCGACCGTCTGCTTCTCGGTCTCGACCTTCGGCACCTCGATCTCGGTCTTGGTGGTGCCGACGACGACCTCCTTGGAATCGACGTCGACCTCGGGAAGGGCGCCGCCCTCCGCGCTCACGTCGATCTGAGGCAGGGCGCCCTCCTTGACGTCGGCTTTCCAGAAGCCCGTGGCGAACAGAACAATGGCGATGACGACGATCACCGCCAGAATACCGAGAAGCTTACGTGACATGAATACCTCCACTGAGCGAGCCTTTGCGGCCTGTCGGCGTACCAACGCAGGTTAAGGGATTCGGTTGCACTGCCGAAACGTTCTGGGGAATTTGGTTTGCCGCCGAGGTGGCACTCAGTGGTTGACGCAAAGGCGCTTCCGCACTATTTGCGCGCTCTTTCAGGGGCCCTGCGGGCTCCTCTAAGCATATCCAGAGGACATTATGTCGCGCATTTGCGAGCTGACCGGCAAGGGCCGGCAGGTGGGTCACAACGTTTCCCACGCCAACAACAAGACCAAGCGGACCTTTCTGCCCAACTTGCAGAACGTGACCTTGATCTCGGACGCGCTCGGCCGCGGCATCAGCCTCCGTGTCTCGATGAGCGGCCTGCGCTCGGTCGAGCATGTCGGCGGCCTCGACAATTGGCTCGCCAAGACGTCCGACGAACAGCTGAGCCTCAAGGCTCGCCGCCTGAAGCGCGAGATCGCCAAGAAGGGCGTCGAGCAGGCCGCCTAAGCTGCCGGCACGCTGGCTCTTTAAGGGTTCAGCGCGAATTTCAGCAGCAGCGTGCGCTGAATCCCCATGAAATTGTCATCGGACGCGATCCATAGGATCGTCCGTCCGTTCTCCTCGGCGATGCTCAACGCCTCGTAATTGTCGGTCGTCACCGGCGGCTGGAAGTGCGCGATCTCCCGCCCGCTGAGCACCGCCCCTTCCCTGAGCTCCGGCTTCTCGGCCACCGTCAGCTTGGCCAGAATGCCGTCGAAGATCGACAGCCGCCGATTGAGGAAGAGCAGCCTCCCATCCGGCAGCTGGGCGGCATCGGTGATCAGATATCCCTCGGGCGGGCGATAGGCGAGGCGGACCGCCTTTGCGCCGGCAGCCGGGTCGCCGTTGAACAGGAGCACCTCCGTCAGCCCCTCGCCGACGGAAAATCCTTCGGAGAAGATGAGGAAGCGGCCGTCGCGCAGCCGCACCATCGCTTCGCTTCCCCTATTTGCGGACCAGCGCCGCATCGCTTGCGGGCGGGACGAAGCATCGCTCCGCCAATCTGCCAGCCTGTAGCGGAACACCGCATTGACGCGCTCGAACGCCACCCAGGCCCTGCCGCCATCAATGACCATCGCCTCTGTGTCGCGCTGCTTCTTGTTCGGGCCGGGCGCATCCGCAAGTCGTGACAGGCTCAGCGGGATCCGAGCAGCTTTGTGCGGCATGTCGAAGCGCATCAACACTCCGCCATCGCTCAGCGCCAGCACCTTCCGGTCCACCACGTTCACGGCCGAGACCCCGCCGAACCACGGATGGTTACTGCGCAGCCACCACCCTTCCATCATGCGAAGCGCCCCCACCCGCCGGGATTCCGGCGCACCCTCGCGCAGCGCGATCGGCTCGGCCCAAAGCACGGGCGTTCGGGGCCGCTCCGCCTGAACGTACAGGCTCGCGGGCGCGAATGTCGCCAGCAGCGGAACGGCGGCTGCAAGGAGCAGGAGCTTGCGCATCTGCGCGCTTCCTAGCGGCGGGAAGGCACCCGCTACACCCTTTAAATCGATGAACAATCCCTGACGGTGGCATTCAGGACCGGCTCAAGCGAATCACGCCATAAGGCCTCAATCGACGACGGCCGGCGCATGGATCGCACAGCGATCTCCCTTCCCGGTGGCGCCGACCGAGACCAGAGGAGTTAGTTATGTTTAAGAAGATCACCCTTTCGGCCGCTGCTGCCGTCGCTGCGATGACCGCCCTTCCGGCCACCGCCGAGGCGCGCCACAACAACGGCTATTACAGCAACAGCCATTATGACAACGGCTACCGTCAGGCCTATCGCGGCGACCGCTATTATGGCCGCAACCAATATTCGAACCGCAACCAGTATCGCCGTTGCAGCGGCACCACCGGCACCGTCGTCGGCGGCGCTGCGGGCGCCCTTGCGGGCCGGGCCATTGCCGGCCGCGGCAACCGCACCACCGGCACCATCCTTGGTGTCGCCGCGGGTGCACTGCTCGGCCGCCAGGTCGGCAAGAGCACCTGCCGCAACAGCCGCTACTAAGCGAACGTCAAACCTTCGGGCGCGGGAGACCGCGCCCCAAGAGAACCCTCGAGTCGCGTAACGAGGGCGGGGCCCGGTGCGAGCAATCGCACCGGGCCCTAACCCGTTTGGGGCGAAGTGTTACTTCGCCCCAGATCCAGGAGTCACTCGGCGTCGAACAGCGCGGCGAGTTGCTCGATCATCGTGCCGCCGAGCTGCTCCGCGTCCATGATCGTCACCGCTCGCGAATAATAACGCGTGACGTCGTGGCCGATGCCGATCGCCACCAGCTCGACCGGCGAACGCGTCTCGATCCAGCCGATCACTTGCCTCAGGTGCCGCTCCAGATAGGTGCCGCTGTTCACCGACAGCGTCGAATCATCGACCGGAGCCCCGTCCGAGATCACCATCAGGATCCGCCGCTCTTCGGACCGGCCGATCAGACGGTTATGCGCCCAAAGCAGGGCCTCGCCGTCGATATTCTCCTTCAGCAGCCCCTCGCGCATCATCAGGCCCAGATTCTTGCGCGCCCGCCGCCACGGCTCGTCCGCTTGCTTGTAGACGATGTGCCGGAGGTCGTTGAGCCGCCCCGGATGCGGCGGCCGACCTTCGCTCAGCCACCTCTCCCGGCTCTGCCCGCCCTTCCACGCACGCGTCGTGAAGCCGAGTATCTCCGCCTTCACTCCCACCCGCTCGAGCGTGCGCGCCAAGATGTCGGCCGAAATCGCGGCGATCGAGATCGGCCGCCCGCGCATCGACCCCGAATTGTCGATCAGCAGGGTCACCACCGTGTCGCGGAAATCGGTGTCGCGCTCGATTTTGTACGAAAGCGACTGCGCCGGATTGACGATCACCCGCGCCAGCCGCGCCGCGTCGAGAATGCCCTCCTCCTGATCGAAGTCCCAGCTCCGGCTCTGCTGCGCCATCAGCCGTCGCTGCAGCCGGTTGGCGAGCTTGGTTACCGCGCTCTGGAGATGAACGAGCTGCTGGTCGAGATAGGATCGAAGCCGCCCAAGCTCCTCCTCGTCGCAAAGCTCCGTCGCCTCGACCACCTCGTCGAAGCGCGTCGTGAAGACCTTGTAGTCGAATTGCGGCGGCAAGTCGGACAGCGGACGGTTCGGCCGGACGGGGAGCATCCCCTCCTCGCCTTCCTGGCCCATGCCTTCGTCGCCTTCGCCGGCCTCCTCCTCGGAATAGTCGGTCTCCTGCTCGTCCTGCCCGGATTCGCTCTGCTCCACCCGGATCTCGGCGTCCCCTTCGGCGCCCGAGCCCTCATTCTCGTCTTCGTTCTCGCCCTCCTCGCCCTCGTCCTGGTCGTCGCCCTCGGCTTCGTCGCCGCTCTCCGGCGCCTTTTCCGGCTCCAATTCTCCCTCGACCAGCTCCAGATCCTGGAGCAGCTTGGTCGCGAGCGCCGCGAACGCCGCCTGATCGTCCAGGGCCAGGCCGAGCGCATCGAGATCCGCCCCCGCCTTTTCCTCGATCCAGTCGGAAACGAACTTCAGCCCGCCGCGCGTGCCCTCGGGAGGAGCCTCGCCGGTCAGCCGCTCGCGGATCATCAGCTGGATGGCCGTCGACAGCGGCACTTCCGCGCTGTTGCGTGCCCGCGTGATCGGATCGGTCCGCATCCGCATCTCGGTCGCGCTGTTGAGGTTCGCCCGCACCCCCGCCATCGCCCGCGCGCCGAGCGCCTCCACCCGCGCCTGCTCGGCCGCGTTGAACACCGCCCGGGCCGCCTCGTCGAGCGGCGCATTGCGGCTGTGCAGCAGCGCATTGTGGTGCCTCAGCCTCAGCGCCGCGGCATCGGCATAACCCCGCGCCTCCGCGACCTCGCGCTCAGGCAAGGTCCGCCCCGGCATCGGCACCTTGATGCTCTTGCCCTGCGTCAGCGGAGCATCGGCCGTGAAGCCAAGCTCCACCTCCGCCTCCTGCGCAATCGCCCGCGACGCGCCGGTCAGCACCTGGCGAAAGGCTTCGAGCGGGTTGTCGTTCTGAGGCATCTAGTTCCTCCCCGGCACGGGGAGGGGGACCATGCGCAGCATGGTGGAGGGGGTCCCGAGACCCGCAGTGCGCTGGAAGGAGCTCCCTCTACCGCACATAGTCCGGTCCCCCTCCCCGTCCCGGGGAGGATTGGTCACGCCCGCCCCACCACGCTCTCCGGCAGGTCCTTGCCGAACACGCGCTGATAATATTCTGCGACCAACGGCCGCTCCGCCTCGTCGCACTTGTTGAGGAAGGTGAGGCGGAACGCGAAGCCGACATCGCCGAAGATCAGCGCATTCTGCGCCCAGCTGATCACCGAGCGCGGGCTCATCACCGTGGAAATGTCGCCGTTCATGAAGCCCTGCCGCGTCATCTCGGCGACCTTGATCATCCGCTCCACTTCCTGGCGGCCGCCTTCGTGGTCATACTCGCCAGACTTGGCGAGCACGATCCGCGCCTCGATCTCCGCCGGCAGATAGTTCAGCGTCACCACGATGTTCCACCGGTCCATCTGGCCCTGATTGATCTGCTGCGTGCCGTGATACAGCCCGGTCGTGTCGCCCAGACCGACCGTGTTCGTGGTCGCGAACAGCCGGAAATAGGGGTTCGGCCGGATCACCCGGTTCTGGTCGAGCAGGGTCAGCTTGCCCTCCGTCTCCAGCACGCGCTGGATCACGAACATCACGTCGGGCCGTCCGGCGTCATATTCGTCGAACACCAAAGCCGTCGGCGTCTGCAGCGCCCAGGGCAGCAGCCCCTCTCGAAACTCGGTCACCTGCTGGCCGTCGCGCAGCACGATCGCGTCGCGCCCGACGAGGTCGATACGGCTGATATGCGCGTCGAGGTTGATGCGGATCAGCGGCCAATTGAGCCGCGCCGCCACCTGCTCGACATGGGTCGATTTGCCGGTGCCATGATAGCCCTGGATCATCACCCGCCGGTTCTTCGAAAAGCCCGCGCAGATCGCCAGCGTCGTGTCCGGATCGAACACATAGGTGGGGTCGAGGTCCGGCACCCGCTCGTCCGCCTCGCTGAAGGCGGGCACTTCCATGTCGCTGTCGATGCCGAACAGGTCGCGCACTTTGGCGATCTTGTCCGGCGCGTCCATCAACGTGGTCGAGCGGCTGTCGGGTTTCACATTGGCGAGATCGGCCATTTCAGAACTTCCAAAGGTCTAGGCGAAGGGGCACCCAATGAAGAACCGCTTCATGGAGACCCCGCGAAAGCGGGGCGGGATTTGAGCTGCGTATAAGCCTCGATAACGGACTGCAAAGCCTTCTCGTGCCCCCGGTCCCCGCCATTATGGTCGGGATGGTAGCGGCGCAAAAGCTCGGCATAGCGCTTCCTCAGCGCGCGCCGGTCGGCATCGGTTCCAAGCCCCATCACGCCCAGCGACTTCCTGTCCGTCGCGCTGAGCTCGCGCCCGTCATGACGCGCCCCATCGGCTCGCGGCTGCCGCTTGAACCGCGCCCCGATCGCGTCGAGCGGATCGGTGAAGTCGGCCCAGGCCGGCGGAGGCGACGGGTTGCCGGCAAAGGCGCGCGTCTGCCGGTCCCAGCCGCCATAAGGCGTCTGCGCGGCTTCGATCTCCTCGGTGCTCATGCCCTGGAAGAAGTTATAGCCCGCATTGAACTCTCGAACATGGTCGAGGCACAGCCAGCGCCAGTCGCCCGGCCCGTCGAAGCCCGAGCGCGGCCCTTCCTGTGCCGGCGCCCGAAACTCGCCCGCTTCGGTGCAGCCGGGGCGCGAGCAATGCCGATGCCCCTCCACCCGGCCGTGAAACCGCGTCTCTCTTTTACCCGCGCTCGCCAACGCACTCCCTTCCGCGACCAAACCTCGTATATAGGCGAGATGAGCCATGAAAGTAGCGGGCCGGTGGCCGCCGAAATCACAAGACGGCTGACGGAATCACTCGATCCGACGCACCTCCAAGTCATTGACGACAGCGAAAAACATCGCGGCCACTCCGGCCACGACCCCCGCGGCGAGAGTCACTTCACCGTCGAGATCGAGTCGCCGATGTTCGCGAGCATGAGCCGCGTCCAGCGCCAGCGCGCGGTGAACGGCGCGCTGGCCGAGCTTTTGAAGGAGCGAGTCCACGCGCTGGCGATCAAGGCGAGGGCGCCGGGGGAGTGATCGTCACCCTCCAGAGGCGGAACTCCTCGAGCCGCAATTCTGCTAGGCGCTTCTTGCGCCGGCCGTTTAGTGTCGCCCCGTCCAGCCGATCTGATTTGGGAGAATGAAATTGAGAACCATGCTCGCCGGTTTTGCGGTCCTTCTCCTGGCCGCTTGCAATTCTACCAACGAAGTCAGCGAGCCTCTGGCCGAAGCGAATGCCAGCGGCACCGAGGCCAGTACCGCCGTCGAAAATGCGGTCCAGCAAAGCAACGCCACCCCGCTCGAAAAACAGCAGGCGCTGGCGCTCATGGAGGAGCGCCACGAGGGCTATGAGAAGATCGGCGACGCGATGAAGGCGATCAGCCGCGAGCTCAAGGCCGAGTCCCCCAACCTCGCCGGGGTGCGGACCGGCGCAGGCACGATCGCCGAGCTTGCCCCGAAGGTCCCGGGCTGGTTCCCGGCCGGCACCGGCCCCGACGTCGGCAAGACCGAAGCACGCGCGGAAATATGGCAGAAGCCCGAGGATTTCGCCGCCAAGGCTCAAGAATTCCGCCAAGCCGCTGCGGCCTTCAACGCAGCCGCGGCGGGGTCCGATCTCGGCGCCATCCGGTCGGCACACGGCAATCTCGGCAAGAGCTGCAAGGGCTGCCACGACCTTTATCGTGAGGAAAGCTGATCGGGGCACGGAAGCGCCGGTCTGGGATGTTCCAGTCCGGCTCTTCCACTGGTCCGTCGTTCTTCTGATCGCCTTGAGCTGGTGGTCGGCCGAGGAAGGCGCCGATCGCATTCATTTCTGGTCGGGCTACACCCTCCTGTTCCTGCTCCTGTTCCGGATCCTCTGGGGTCTGGCCGGCAGTTCCACCGCGCGGTTCAGCAGCTTCGTCCGTAGCCCCTCGGCCGTGCTCGACTACCTTCGCGGCGGGCAGTTCGGGCAAGCGGGTCATACTCCGCTCGGCGGCCTCAGCGTTGTCGCCATGCTCCTGGCATTGCTCGTCCAGCTGATGTCGGGGCTCTTCCAGATCGACGACGACGATTTCGTGGAAGGGCCGCTGTCCGGCCTCGTCAGCTACGATACGGCGCTTCTGGCCCACGACGTGCACGAGGTCAGCTTCAACATCTTGCTCGCGCTGATTGCGCTGCACCTCCTCGCGATCGGCTATTACCAGTTCATACGCCGCCGCTCGATCGTCCGGCCGATGCTGACCGGGCGCGCGGAACTGCCCGATGGAGTGCCGCCGATGAGACCGGCACCCAGAGGCCGGCTCGCCGCCTGCGCCGCGGCCGCCCTGGTCCTTACCGCGGCCATCTTGGGAGCGCCGTCGCTCATCTGAGGACGTCGGCATGTGCTCGTCGGCTCCAGGCTGTTGCAGCGGCTCGGGCCGAACGTTGGCAAATAGGATTTCGTCTGCCACGCTCAGGGCATGCACTTCGCGACTCGCCTTCGCTCTCTTCCGACGCGGCGCAGCCGCCTCGCGCCGGAGAGGACCCGCCCGCGATTCCATATGACTTTCGTGCCAGTCGCGACTTTTGTGCCAGTTGTGACTTTCGCTTCGCCATAGAAGGAAGCTGAGCCCGTGACCGAAGACCTCTTCCTCCAGACGCTCCACCCCGTCACGCACGATCTCGGCGGATTCAAGGTCCACCGCACGCTCCCGCACAAGGATCGGACGACGATCGGTCCGTTCATCTTCTTCGACCAGATGGGTCCCGCGCATCTCCCGGCCGGCGAGGGGATGGACGTGCGCCCTCACCCGCACATCAACCTCGCCACAGTCACCTATCTCTTCGCCGGCGCGATCGACCACCGCGATTCGCTCGGTACCTTCCGCACGATCGAGCCGGGCGCGGTGAACCTGATGACGGCCGGCCACGGCATCGTTCATTCCGAGCGCTCGCCCGCCGAGGTCCGGCTGCAAGGGCCGGAACTGTCCGGCATCCAGACCTGGCTCGCTTTGCCGAGCGACAAGGAGGAGATCGACCCCGCTTTCGAGCATGTCGCCAAGGATCGCCTGCCGGTGATCGACAGCGCAGGGGCGGTCGTTCGCGTCGTGATGGGCAGCCTCTACGGAGAGACCTCGCCGGTGACCCAGCATAGCGAGACCATCTACGCCGACATCGCGCTCCAGCCCGGCGGCAGCGTGCCCGTGGACTCCCCCGCCGACGAGCGCGCCGTCTATGTGGCCGAAGGAGACGCGACCCTCGACGGCCTTCAGCTCCTCCCGCAGGTCCTCTACGTCCTTCGCCCGGGCATCAGCGCCACCTTGCGCTCCGAACGGGGCGCCCACGTCATGCTGTGCGGCGGCGCCCCGCTCGACGGCCCGCGTCACGTCTGGTGGAACTTCGTCTCCTCCCGCCGCGACCGCATCAACCAGGCCAAGGACGACTGGCGCAACCAGCGCTTCCCCCTCGTCCCCGACGACTCCGCCGAACGCATCCCTCTCCCGGTCGTGACCCCAAAGACGGTCAGCTATCCATGATTTGGAAGCCCTCCCCTTGATGGGGAGGGTTGGGAGGGGTGGCGTCATTGAAGAGCGGTGCGTGTCCGGAGAGTCCACCCCGCCCCAACCCCTCCCCATCAAGGGGAGGGGCTTAGAAAGGACGCAATGATCGAGCTCCAGACCACCCGCATCAACCTGTCCACCGGACTGACGCTCAAGGTCGCCCTCGGCGGACCGGAGGACGCGGAGCCGATCATCTTCCTCCACGGCTTCCCGGAATCGCATCGCACCTGGCGGCACCAGCTCCACAGCCTCGCGCCCGACTTCCGCGTCGTCGCGCCCGACCAGCGTGGCTTTGGTGGGTCGGACAAGCCGGAGGCGGTCGAGGAGTACGAGACCAGCAAGCCGGTCGCCGACCTGATGGCGCTCGCCGACGCGCTCGGCATCGGCAGTTTCACGCTGGTCGGCCACGATTGGGGCGGCGCCGCGGCCTGGCTCGCCGCGCTCAGGCATGGCGACCGGATCAAGCGCCTGGTGGTCGTCAACGCGCCGCACCCGCTCCTCTTCCAGCGCAGCGTCATCGACGACGAAGCCCAGCGCGCCGCTTCCCAATATATCCGTGCCTTCCGAACGCCCGGCTTCGAAAAGGCGATCGAGGCGATGGGCTACGACACGTTCCTGGAAAAGACCTTCGCCTCCCATGTCGACCTTCGCCTTCTCTCCGACAAAGAGCGGCAGGCCTATATCGACGACTGGTCGAAGCCGGGGGCGATGGCGGCCATGCTCAACTGGTATCGTGCCTCGAACATCAAGGTGCCGGAGGTCGGCGAAAAGGCGCACAAGCCGCTCTGGACGCACGCACCCTTCCCCAAGCTCAAGATGCCGGTGCTCGTCGTCTGGGGCCTCAAGGACAAGGCCCTGCTGCCGCTTCAGCTCGACGGTCTCAACGACGTGGTAGAGGATCTGCGCATCGTCGTGGAGAAGGATGCCGGCCACTTCATCCCGTGGGAGAAGCCGGAAGCGGTCACCAGCGCGATCCGCGACTTCATGGCCGAGGCATGAGAGCTTGGGCGAGCAGCTCGTAGGAGCGAAGCCGGGCCTGGTGATCGTAGATCTGCGACGTGATCATCAGCTCGTCCGCTCCCGTCTCCGCGACAAAGGCCCTGACCCGTTCGCCGACGGTCTCCGGCGAGCCAATCGCTGAGCAGGCCAGCACATGATCGAGCGTGCCGCGCTGCGAGGCCGGCAGGCTTTCCAGATAGCCCGGCTGCGGCGGCCGGAGCGGGGTTGGCTGGCCGGTCCGCAGCGCCACGAAGGCCTGCTGCACCGACGTGACAAGATTGGCCGCCTCTTCGTCGGTCTCGGCCGCGAAGACATTGTAGCCGAGCATGACATAGGGCTCGGCGAGCTGCTCGGAGGGCCGGAAGCTCTCCCGATAGACCGCGATCGCCTCCCGCATCTGCCCGGGCGCGAAGTGGGAGGCGAAGGCGTAAGGCAGTCCCAGCATCGCCGCGAGTTGCGCGCCGAACAGGCTCGAGCCGAGGATCCAGATCGGGATGCGCAGCCCCTCGCCCGGAATGGCGCGGACCCGCTGCCCGGGCTCGGCGGGCCTCAGATAGGCCATCAGCTCGACCACGTCGCGCGGGAACTGGTTTGGGTCGGAGCTGAGGTTGCGGCGCATCGCGTGGGCGGTAGCCTGATCGGTGCCCGGCGCACGCCCAAGGCCAAGGTCGACGCGACCCGGATAAAGCGACTCCAGGGTCCCGAACTGCTCCGCGACCTGCAGCGGCGAGTGGTTGGGAAGCATGATGCCGCCCGCGCCGATGCGGATTCTGGTCGTCCCCTCGGCGACATAACCGAGCGCCACCGCCGTGGCGGCGCTGGCGATGCCCGGCATCGAATGGTGCTCGGCCATCCAGAAGCGGCGATAGCCGAGCCGCTCGCCGAGCTGGGCAAGGCTGCGCGCATTGCGGAAGGACTGGCCGGCATCGCCGCCTTCGACGATCGGTGCGAGGTCGAGAATGGAAAGCGGGATCATGCCGGCGATATAGGTAGCAGATTGCAATCTTCTATGCCGTCCTGCCACGTTCGGGCCGTTGCACGCGCCGGCGCTTTAAGGCTTGGGCTCCAGCGCCCGCGCGGCTATGCCCCGCCTCCCATGCCGACTCCCACCCGTTCCCGCTCCCGTTCCGCCGCCCGCCTCGCCGCCGTCCAGGCGCTCTATCAGCAGGAGATGGAGAAGACGCCGCTTCCGATGCTGCTCCACGAATTCCACCACCATCGCCTGGGCGCGACGATCGAGGACGTGGAATATGAGGATGCCGAGGTCGATTTCTTCGACGACGTGGTGAGCGGCGTCCACGCCCGCAGCGACGAGCTCGACCGGCTGATCGAGGGAAGGCTCGCCAAGGATTGGTCTCTCGCCCGCCTCGACAAGCCCATGCGCCAGATCCTGCGCGCCGGCGCCTACGAGCTCGTCGCCCGCATCGACGTGCCTACCGGCAGCGTCATCTCGGAATATGTCGACGTCGCCAAAGCCTTTTACGACAAAAAGGAAGCCGCCTTCGTCAACGGTCTCCTCGACGGCATCGCCAAGGACGTGCGGCGGTAATGTCCTCCCCCGCATTTGCGGGGGAGGGGGACCGCACGAAGTGCGGTGGAGGGGCCTCCGGCGCTGTTTGCCCCTCCACCATGCTTCGCATGGTCCCCCTCCCCTGCAACGGCAGGGGAGGATAGGACGGCGCATGACCGCTGAACTCGACTTCATCGCCTCCCTCCGCGCGACAGCAACCGAACTAGCCGCGCGCGGCCTCCTCGACGACGCCGCCGTGCTGGAGATTGCCGGCACCCGCCTGATCTTCACCCACGACATGATCGTCGAAGGCGTCCACTTCCTCTCCTCCGACCCGCCGGAGGACGTCGCCTGGAAGCTCATCGGCGTGAACCTCTCGGACCTCGCCGCGAAAGGCGCCACCCCGATCGGCCTCCTCATGGGCTACACGCTCGGCGCGGACGACTGGAACGCCGCCTTCGCCCGCGGCTTCGCAGATGCGAGCGCGAGGTTCGACGCTCCGCTCCTCGGCGGTGACACGGTTTCGGTGCTGCCGGGCGAAAAGCGCTCCTTCGGGCTCACCGCAATCGGCCGGAGCAACGCTCCCGTCCCGTCACGCACCGATGCTCGCGCAGGTGACACCCTCTGGGTCAGCGGCACGATCGGAGACGCCGGCGCCGGCCTCCGCGTCGCCCTCGGCGAGATCGCCGGCTCCGAGGCCCTCCTCGCCCGCTACCGCCGCCCCCAGCCGCGCCTCCGGCTCGGCCAGGCCCTCGCCCCGCTCGTCCACGCGACGATGGACGTTTCCGACGGGCTCCTCATCGACGCTGCAAGGATGGCTCAGGCGAGCGGCCTCGCTCTCTTCGTCGACCTCGCCGCCGTCCCACTCTCGGCCGATTACCTGCACGCCTGCGGTGCCAATGAGCGCGCCCGGCTCGACGCCGCCGTCGCCGGCGACGACTACGAACTCCTGTTCAGCATCGATGACGCCCAATCCGCCGCCTTGCAGCAGATTACGGATGACCTCGGCATCCCGATCACCCGCGTCGGCCGCTTCGAAACGGGCACCGGCATCCGCATCTTCAACAACGGCGCCGAGCTCCCGCTGCCCGCGAGCCTCGGCTGGCAACATGCCGCAAAATCCGACTAATCCGTCACAGCCGATCCGCAACCGGTTCCGCCTCTTCTCAACCGGTTGAAACCCTTTCCCAACCGACCTAAGACCTCAGGCACATTCGGGCGCTTTTACCTTGGGGGCTTCAAGGTTCCGCCCGATGGGCTTCATCGACAATCCTTCGATGAGGGTCCTTCGAAAACAGGGGAAGGAAGTTCATGAACGTCGTGCTCATCGCCATAGTCTGCGGTTTCATCGCAGTGCTCTATGGCATCGTTACGAGCCGCCAGGTGCTCGCCTCCTCGGCGGGCAATGAGCGGATGGTCAGTGTCGCCGAAGCCATCCAGGAAGGCGCCAAGGCCTATCTCGGCCGCCAATATACCACCATCGCCATCGTCGGCGTGGTCGTGGCGGTGCTGGTCGGCGTGTTCCTCGGGCTGACCGAGGCGATCGCCTTCGTGATCGGCGCCTTCCTCTCGGGCGTCGCCGGCTATATCGGCATGAACATCTCGGTGCGCGCCAACGTCCGCACTGCCGAGGCTTCCCGCACCAGCCTGCAGCGCGGCCTCACCGTCGCCTTCCGGGCCGGCGCCATCACCGGCATGCTCGTGGCGGGCCTCGCCCTCCTCGCCATCGCCGGCCTCTTTTACTATCTCGTCGAGGTCGTCGGCATGGAGCCGTCGAGCCGCGAAGTGGTCGACGCGCTCGTCTCCCTCGCGTTCGGCGCCTCGCTCATCTCGATCTTCGCGCGTCTCGGCGGCGGCATCTTCACCAAGGCCGCCGACGTCGGCGCCGACCTGGTCGGCAAGGTCGAGGCCGGCATTCCCGAGGACGACCCCCGCAACCCGGCCGTGATCGCAGACAACGTCGGCGACAATGTCGGCGACTGCGCCGGCATGGCCGCCGATCTGTTCGAGACCTATGTCGTCACCGTCGGCGCCACCATGGTGCTGATCGCGTTGCTCGTCGCGGGCACTACCGAGCAGCTGACCGGTCTGATGAGCCTGCCGCTGATCATCGGCGGCGTCTGCATCCTGACCTCCATCATCGGCACCTATTTCGTCCGCCTGGGCGGCAAGCAGTCGATCATGGGCGCTCTCTACAAGGGCTTCTGGGTCACGGCGATTCTGTCCATCCCGGCCATCTACTATGTGATGGCTCAGACGCTCGGCGACATGAACTCGGTCATCGGCAGTGCCCGCGAAGCCGCGGGGCCGGAGGTCGAAGGTCAGGTCGCCCGCACCGCCGTCGAGGGCGGCTTCAGCGGCATGGACCTCTTCTGGTGCACTCTGGTCGGGCTTGCCGTCACGGCGGCGCTGGTCTGGATCACCGAATATTATACGGGCACCAACTTCCGCCCGGTCCGCTCCATCGCCAAGGCCTCCGTCACCGGCCACGGCACCAACGTGATCCAGGGCCTCGCCATCAGCCTGGAATCCACCGCCATGCCGACCATCGTCATCTGCGTCGGCATCATCGTCTCCTACCAGCTCGCCGGTCTCATCGGCATCGCCTTTGCCGCCACAGCGATGCTCGCACTCGCCGGCATGGTGGTTGCCCTCGACGCCTACGGCCCCGTCACCGACAATGCCGGCGGCATCGCCGAAATGGCTGGGATGGAAGAGGACGTCCGCACCCGCACCGACGCCCTGGACGCGGTCGGCAACACCACCAAGGCGGTGACCAAGGGCTATGCGATCGGCTCGGCCGCACTGGCCGCGCTCGTGCTGTTCGGCGCCTACACGACCGACCTTCAGGAGTTTGCGGGCGAACTCGGCATCGGCGCGGCCGGCGTCGATTTCTCGCTCTCCAACCCCTATGTGGTCGTCGGCCTGCTGCTCGGCGCCTTGCTCCCCTACCTCTTCGGAGCGATGGGCATGACCGCCGTCGGCCGCGCGGCCGGCGACGTGGTGATCGACGTCCGCAACCAGTTCCGCGAAAATCCGGGCATCATGGACGGCACCAGCCGCCCCAATTACGCCCGCACCGTGGACCTGGTGACCAAGGCGGCGATCAAGGAGATGATCATCCCCTCGCTCCTCCCGGTGCTGGCGCCGATCGCGGTCTACTTCATCATCGCCGCCATTGCCGGTCGTGAGCAGGGCTTCGCGGCCCTGGGCGCGCTCCTCCTCGGCGTGATCATCTCGGGGCTCTTCGTGGCCATCTCCATGACCTCGGGCGGCGGCGCCTGGGACAATGCCAAGAAGTATATCGAGGACGGCAATCACGGCGGCAAAGGCTCGGAAGCTCACAAGGCGGCCGTGACCGGCGACACGGTCGGCGATCCCTACAAGGACACTGCCGGCCCGGCCGTGAACCCGATGATCAAGATCACCAACATCGTCGCCCTGCTGCTACTCGCGGCGCTTGCCGGCGGCGGCGCTTAAGCCGGACTCCTCGGACGCGAAGAGCCCGCCGGGAGCGATCCCGGCGGGTTTTTTCTTGCCGCCGCAATGCTTCTATGCATTCTCAAGCTGCAACCGGGGGGTGACTGAATGCGCTATTTTCTGGCCGGCCTTGGCCTGCTCGGGTCCTCAGCGGCCGCGCAACAGGCGGAACCGCCGAAGCCGCTGCCGATCGAAGCCTTTGCAAGTCTTCCTTTCACGGAAGGTCCGCGCCTGTCGCCGGACGGTTCCCGGATCGCGGCGCGCATGCCAATCGGGGGCGTCCAGCGCCTGGTGATCTTCCCGCTCGGCGATACGACACGCGCGGCTGCGGTGGGCCTGGGCGGTAACGATCTCAATTGGTGGAACTGGGTCAATGACGGTTGGCTCGTCGTGGGCGTCGGGACGATGGCTCCGGTGCGGGGCGAGCAATGGTATATCCGGCGGGCCGTGGGCGTCAGCGCGGACGGCAAGTCCGTCAAGCCGCTCGCCTTTCGCGAAGCGGCGCAGGGGGCGGACGACGTGCTGTGGATGGCGGACGACGGCACGCCGCGGATCCTGCTGGCGATACAGAAGTCGATCTACCCGGCCGAGCCGGAATTCTGGCCGCAAGTCTATGAAGTGGATGTATCCACCGGAAAGATGAAGCAGGTGGT
The DNA here is from genome assembly GCF_902806315.1 of uncultured Sphingosinicella sp. Classification (GTDB taxonomy): domain Bacteria; phylum Pseudomonadota; class Alphaproteobacteria; order Sphingomonadales; family Sphingomonadaceae; genus Allosphingosinicella. Next base: position 10,820 of record NZ_CADCWD010000096.1, on the reverse strand, counting down.
GAACTCCAGTCCGGGCGTGATGAACTGGTATGCCGACGCCCAGGGCGCTGTGCGGATGGGCATCGGCTACGATGACGATCGCGGTCAGTCGCGCCTTCTATACCGTGGAGGGCCTAAGGGCAGTTTCCGGACGGTCGATCGAGCAAATACCAGGACGGACGAGGAGCTGAGCGTACCGGCGCTGTTCCTGTCGGAGCCCGGCAAGGCGCTCGCCTATGACAGCAGCGAGGGCTTCAACGCCCTGTATGAGCTCGATCTTGCATCGCTGAAGCTCGGCAAGAAAGTCTTCGGGACGAACGGATACGATCTGGGCGGCCTGACCACCGACGTCGCCGGCTCCAGCCTGGCCGGCATCAGCTACACCGCAGACAACCGCAAGATGCATTGGCTCGATCCCTCTCTCGCCAAGGTGCAGGCCGAGATCGACAAAGCCGTCGGCGATCGCCGCGCCGAGATCGCCTCGCTGAGCAAGGACCGCACGAAGATGATCGTGAAGGTCGGCAGCGCGAGTCAGCCGGGCAGCTATTATTTCTACGACACCGCCGAGGGGGTGATGAGGCTCGTCGCCCATTCGAGCAACACGCTGAAGGGCGCGCGCCTCGCTCCGGTCAAGACGATCCGCTACGCGGCGCGCGACGGCCTCCAGATCCCCGCCGTGCTGACTTTGCCCAAGGGCCGGGACGCAAGGCACTGCCGCTGATCGTGATGCCGCACGGCGGCCCCGCCGTTCGCGACAGTGAGGAATGGGATTGGTGGGCGCAGTTCCTGGCGGACCGCGGCTATGCGGTTGTCCAACCCAATTACCGCGGCTCAACCGGCTTCGGGACAGCCTTCCTGGAAAAGGGCAAGGGCGAATGGGGCCTGAAGATGCAGGACGACCTCAACGATGCCGTCGCCCATCTCGCCAAGGCAGGTATCGCCGATCCGAAGCGCGTGTGCGTCGTCGGCGCCTCCTACGGGGGATATGCGGCGCTGCGGGCCGCGCAGCGGGACGGCAGCCTTTATCGCTGCGCAGTCTCATATGCGGGCGTTGCCGATCTCGGTCACCTTGCCCGCTTCGATAGCCGTTCGCTCTATGGCAAAAGCGCCCGCGCCTATCTCAAGGAAAAGGCGCCGGACTTCAAAGCCGTCTTCCCCATTAACTTCCCCCAGCAATTCTCCGCCCCGGTGCTGCTCGTCCACGGCAAGAAGGACCTGCGCGTCCCCGTCGCCCAGTCGCGCGAAATGGCCGAAAAGCTGCGCAAGGCGGGCAAGCCGGTCGACTATGTCGAGCAAGCCGAGGGAGACCACCATTTTTCGAGGGAGCAGGACCGGCTCCAGTTCCTCCAGCTGCTGGAAGCCTTCCTGAAGAAGCACAACCCGGCCTGAGGGTTGTCATCTGCGGGCCAGCGTCTGCTTTCCACCCGAAGGCGGGGCTGAGCAGTGAACCCGGACCGTGGCTAATCGTTAGCCAATGCGTGTTGAGGAGGCTGCGGTGTCGAAGTTGAGCGCTGAGGACCGGGACGACCTTCCGGCCAAGGAATTCGCCTTTCAGAAGCAGCGCAAGGAACCCATCGAGGACGCGGCCCATGTTCGCGCGGCAATCGCGCGGTTCAACCAGGTGAAGGGCGTCACCGACAAAGAGCGTGATGAGGCCTGGGCGCGGATCGAACGGGCAGCAAAGAAGCACGGTGTCGAAATAGAGGAAGGCAATTGGCGCGAGATCGGCCGATAGTCGGCTGGTGCTCAAGCCTCTGGAGCCAAGGAGCAAAGCAATGAAGTTCCTGATCGCAACGGCATCCGCTGCGCTGCTCACCCTGTCCGCCTGCAACGCGCCTCAAGGCGGGGACAATGATGGCGAGGAGCGCGCGGAGCAGGGCGAGCGGGGCGGCGATGACGAATAGAAGCGCTAGGGTCGCTGAACCGGCTCCGCAGGCCTGCTGCTCGCGGTGCCGTTCCAGGCAAGGCGAGCAGTGGCTAGCACGAATGCCATGAAGGCGATCTGCGCAATGAGGAACGGACTGGACGCGGCGCGCGCCAGGAACTCGCGGTCAGGCCCATGATGCGCCGTCACCGCGATGTTGTGCATCACGTTTGTGACGATGAGCGTGACGGTGCTCACGATTCCTATCCTCGGCCGGGCGAACAGGAGGGCTGCCACGACCGGGTCGAGGATCGTGAGACTGGACCAATAAACTGCGCTTCCCCAAGCAACGCCGCCATAATCCCAGAAGAGCCCGTGCTGGAGCAAAATGCGGGCATGGTTCGCGCCGCCGATCAGAAGGCATGTCGCCCAGATGCTTCTGACGATCAGGCTGCCACGCTGCACGAGTTGATACTGCGCCAAGAAAGGCAGTATTCCAAGGCGCGTTTCCGCTTCTCACTCCTCGCGGACATCGCCGTCCTGGCACCTCAACACCGGGCGAGGCCCTGCTGCCTCTAAGGATAGTCTCCGCGAACATTCGCTAATATAACAGCGACCACCCCTCCGGCAGAAAGTCCGTCGACATATAATAATAGAAATTGCAGCGCCCCGAGCCGCTGTAATTGCCCCCCTTCACGATCCCGAACGCGACCGTGCCGTTGAAGACCGGGCCGCCGCTGTCGCCGCCGCGGCAGCTCGGCCCCGTCACCGTCACCCAGGTCGGGTCGCACGGGCCGCCGCACAGCTCGCCCGGCGGCGCATAATCGGTGAGCTCCACGGTCGAGCAGCTATAGCCCGTCGTCTCCCCGCGATGGCAGATCGCGTCGCCCGCCCGGGTGCTGGTGCGGTTGCGCCAGCTCGTCAGCCTGCGCAGCGCCCGCCCGCTTTTGTCGGCATGGAAGACGGGCTGCTGGGCGCGGTCGCTGACATGGACCTGCACGTCCTGGTATCGAGCGCCCCACTGGCCGACAAATTCGAGCGGGACCTCGCCCGCCTCCGCGTCCCGATAGGTGAGCGCGTCGGGGCAATGGGCGGCGGTGACGATGCCCGTCCGGGTCTGATCCCGCACCACGAAGCCCGTCGTGCAGAAGTAGCGGCGGCCATTTTCCGGATCGACGCCTTCGACGCGAGCACCGCCTTCCAGCGCCAGCTCCGCATCCACCCCGTCCAGCACCCGCAAGCGAACGGGCACCCCGGTTAGCGCCTCCACCTCCGCTTCCACCCTCTCCGACTCCGCAACGGCGCTTCGCACGAGCACCACGAGTTCGCCGGTTCGCGGATCGAAGCCCATGCCTTGCTCGCGCGGAACGATGTCGCGGATCGCGAGATGGTGCTGCGTCAGTGCGGCAACCACCTGCTCGCGCGTCGCCGCCGCTCCGGTGCGGAAGGAAACGGGCACGCTCAGGCCGCCGGCCAGGATCGTCTGGTCGGCGACAGGCTCCGCGCCCGTCAGCAGCACCGAGATGCGGTAATCGGGACGGTGCTCGATCGAGATGCCGGCCAGCCGGTCCCGATAGGTGAGCTGGAGCCGATCGGTCGCCGCGACGCTCTCCTCCTGCGCACGCAGCCGCCGCATCCCCTCCTCGACGCTCACCCCATTGTAGCGCGCATATTCGGCGGCATCCTGCCTCAGCGCCTCGACCCCGCTCTGCAGGCGCGGCGCGGCCCCGATCGGCTGCGCACCCGCGGGCACGGCAAGGCCGTTCGCCACGCAGGCAATCAGAACAGGGGTAAGGAGCTTCTTGCGCATGGCCGCCTGATGTAACGGCGCGCGCCTTGCCGCAAGCTGACCCGCTCTGGCTTTTCGAGAGGCGGAGACAATTGGCCGGTGCTGGCCGGAAGGAGCTATTCCGCTTGCAGGAACGAGTGCGCACAAACAAACGTCGCGCTCGCAAGGGCTTTGATCAGTGTGCCTCCTGCGTGAGCAGTGCCGATAGGCTCGCAGCCAGATCAGCATTACGAAACGGCTTCGTCAGCCTCGGCAGGTCCGGCGCGATGCCCTCAACGTCGGCGTAGCCAGACACCACGAGAATCGGCAGTGCCGGATGAAGTGCTCGCGCTTCCTGCGCAAGTTCGGCACCACTCATGCCGGGCATGAGGTGATCTGTGACGAGAAGGTCCGGCTTGCGGCCCGCTTTCAGCAGCCGCATGGCGTCTTCGGCGGAGCCTGCCTCCACGACGTCGAAGCCGAGGTCATTCAGCATGTCGGCGGTGCTCATGCGGACCAGTTCTTCGTCGTCAACAAGCAGCGCCGTTCCCCGGCCAATCGGAACATCCGGCGCGATTGGAGCCTCCTCATCACTGCCGATCGGACCCGCGCTGATCGGTAGGAAAAGGGATATCGTAGTCCCCGCGCCAGGCGCGCTCGCGATTGTAAGGCCCCCGCCCAGCTGGGCTGCAAGCCCGTGCACCATCGACAGGCCCAGGCCCGTGCCCTTGCCAATTCCTTTCGTCGAGAAGAACGGCTCGACAGCACGCCGCTGGGTGGCCTCGTCCATTCCGATTCCGGTGTCGCGGACGCTGAGCTGGACATAATGGCCTGGCTTGAGCCCGGACGGGTGCTGTGGGCGCACGCTGTCCCGCTTTGCCGCGATGACTAGCTCACCGCCATCCGGCATTGCGTCGCGCGCGTTCACGGCAAGGTTGAGCAGCGCCATTTCGAGCTGGTTGAGGTCGGCTTTGGCCGGCGGCAGGTCAGCACCGACTTCAACGCGCACGTCGATTGTCGGACCAACGGTGGAGTCGATCAGGCCCGCCATGCTTTCCACAAGGCGAGCCGCATCGACGGCGGTTGGTTGGAGCGGCTGGCGGCGGGCGAAGGCGAGCAATCGCTGGACTAGGGTCTTGGCCCGCTCGGCCGACTGGAGCGCGCCGTCGATCAGCCGCCGCTCGCGTTCGCTGCCGACGCCCTTGCGCACCAGCATGTCTAGGGAACCAATAATCGGGGTCAGCAGGTTGTTGAAATCGTGCGCGACACCGCCGGTGAGGCTGCCCATCGCTTCCATCTTCTGGCTCTGGCGCAATGCTTCCTGCGCGGCCTCGAGCTCGGCCTCGCGAGTCTTGGCAAGGCTGATGTCGCGGCCGACCGCGATGAAGTTCATCCCGTCCGGTTCGGGCGCGACAGTCCATTCGATATGTTTCCAGCCGCCTTCGCGGGTCGAGATCCGGTTCTCGAAGCGGGTCGGCAGGCGTGTTTCGGCCATGCGACTGATCGCCTCCAAGGTCGGGGGCATGTCGTCGGGATGCATGAATGTCGCGTAGGGTCGTGTCAGCAGGTCGGCCTCGCTCCATCCCAGAATCCGGGTCCAGGCGGGGCTGACCGCCGACATCATCCCGCTATAGTCCGCCTGGGCGAGCATGTCCTGGGAGAGATTCCACAGCCGGTCGCGCTCGGCTGAACGGGCGGCGACCTGCGCCTCCAAGGTCTCGTTCAGCTCGCGCAGTGCCCGCTCTCCGCGTGCCCGCTCCACGGCGGTGCGCGTGCGGTCGGCGAATTCCCTGATCAGCGTCAGGTCGCTTTCGCTCCACTGGCGCGGCTCGGCATGGTTCACGAAGAACATCGCCACTAGCCGGCCGCGCTCGATCACCGGCGCGTTGACGAACGAACGGGCGCTCCTCGCCTCCAGCGCCTCGGCGGTCCCGGTGGTGCGCGGATCCTCGCGGACATCGGAGATGATCGTGTACTCGCCCCGCTTCAGGTCATCGATGTACGAACCATAGTTACGAAGGGAAATCACGCCCGCCAGCGTCTCGACGGACGGCGCGGTCCAGTCCCGCTCGACATGCAACGTCTCGGCATCATGGTCGGTGCCGGCATAACCGACGCGGCTCACGCCGAGGATGCGGCCAAGTATCTTCGCGGCGGCGAACGCAACCTCCGCCGGGTCCTGGAGGTCGCGCAACGCGTCGCCCAGCTCGACAAGCCCGCCGCGCCGAGCTTCGGCTTGATGTTCCGACGTGCGGTCCCGGAAGATCTTGAGGAATCCGCCCGCTTCCTCATCGAGCAGCATCGTCAGCCCCGATGCCCAGAAGCGGCTGCCGTCGCGCGCCACTTGCCAGCGCTCGTTTACCGCGCGGCCGTCGGCTCGTGCACGTCTCAACTCATCTTCGGGAGCGCCCGCCGCACGATCCTCCGCTGTGAAGATGATTGCGCCGGGCTGCCCGATCGCTTCGGCTTCCGGGAAATCGGTGATCCGCTCCGCGCCCGAATTCCAGCCGGTGATCAGCCCGCGAGAGTCGAGCGTGACAATCGCGAAATCCTCCGCCCCCTGGACGATTTGCCGGTACCGCGCCTCGCTCTCGCGCAGCTGCTCCTCGGCTCGTCTGGCCTCGGTCCTGTCAGTCGTCACTGCCAGGATGCCGATCGGCTCCCCCGCATCTTTCTTTAGGACGGTGACACTGTTGTTGACCCACACGATGGAGCCGTCGGGGCGGACATACCTCTTCTCCACCGTGAAGCTATTCTTCCCGGCCAGCGCCTCCTTTAGCTGCTCGAGATTGCCGGCCAGATCGTCAGGGTGCGTGATCTCCTGCATTCGCAGGATCAGGAGCTGCTCGCGGCTGTAGCCGGTGATCGCGCAATAAGCGTCGTTTACCAGTTCAAATCGGCCCTCCAAATCCACTTGCGCCAAGCCGGCGCTGGCTTGACCGAAGATGGCCGACAGCAGTTGCTCCCGATCGCGAAGCTTGGCTTCCAGTTGCACGCGGTGCGTGATGTCGCGCAGGTGCACCGCCAGACCCTCGGGCACCGGAAAGACACGGACATCCAGCCAACGGCCCTCATCGGCCGCGGATGGGCCCACGAATTCCTGAACGGTGCGGCTGTCCATGGCGGAGCGGTAATAACGCTCGCAATCCGTCCCGATAAGGCGGGGGGCAAGGCTCCACAACGTTGACCCAGTGGCCTGCGAGCGACTGACCCCCAGATGGTGCAGGGCAGGTTCGTTGATGTCGAGGATCCGCCACATGCGGTCGAGCACATAGGCGCCGTCGTTCGGCGCCGCTGTCGGCACCGGAAGACTGTCATCAAGGTGAAGGTTCGAGGTTGGCATTCTAAACGTTTAGAGACCATTCGTCTCAGGACCAAGCACCTCAGCCTATGGCCTTAAAGTCCAAACGGCAGACGCTGCTTGGTGCGGCCTGCTAACCGACTCCTGCTCTTGTCTGGGCGCACGCTACAGAGGACGTGAACAGCCGCTTTCGGGTGATACTCGGCCGGCAGTGAACGACCGGGATTGGCGCATTGCAGATGTAGCAGCGACCTGAACGAACGTCCGATGCTGGCAAAGGGCTTGGCGCTCTGAACGTCTGCTTGTGGGTCCCTTCCGCCGCGGGTGCTTACGTGCCCCGCTTCGGTTTCCGCGGCTTGGGTGTCGGCAGCTCGGCCGCCGTGACGCGCAGCAGCTCGCCGAGCCATTCGGCATCGTCCCATCGATCGGCCTCGATTAGCATTTGCGGTTTGGCACCCGGATACGGCGGCGCGTCCGACACCGGTTCGGCATGGACGCGGCCCGATGCCGTCGGCTTCACGAAGAGCTGATCGTCGCAGACCGACCCGATCATCTTGCCGTCGACGTACACGCCGTACTCGCCGAACATCGGTTTGGCCGACACGGTGCCCGCGCCGGTCGCCTGTTCGATCAGGTAATCGATCGTGCGTTGCTGCGTCGCCATGCCCCAGCGTAACAGACGAGCGTCGCCCCAGACAATAACCCGTCCGCCGTTCGCGTCGTGCATCGCAAGCAACGAGCGGCCGCTTTCGGGAGGATCTAAGTGCCGCTGAATGACCGGGATTGGGTCTAAGCAGCCTTAGGCCGCCGCGGGTGTGATGGTCCGGAATGGGCGCAAAGCCGCCATTGCTTAGCGCCCGACGCTTCACTTCCCTTTCTCGTCTCATCGCGCTAATGCCGCCCGCGCAATTTCACATCCCGGTCCATTGAGGTTTGTTTGGCCAAGGAAGAACTTCTGGAGATGCGCGGGCAGGTCGTCGAACTGCTGCCCAATGCCATGTTCCGCGTGAAACTCGAAAACAACCACGAGGTGCTCGGCCACACGGCGGGCAAGATGCGCAAGAACCGCATCCGCGTGCTCGTCGGCGACGAAGTGCTCGTCGAGCTCACCCCGTACGATCTGACCAAGGGTCGGATTACCTACCGTTTCAAATAAAGGAGCCGCCCGCGCGATGCGGCTCGTCCTCGCTTCCGCCAGCCCCCGCCGTCTCGATCTGTTGAAGCGGATTGGCGTCGTTCCTGACGCGGTCATTCCCGCCGAGATCGACGAGACCCCCCGCAAGGCCGAGCTTCCGACCGCTTATGCCGCGCGGATGGCTGCGGAAAAGGCGGAGGCCGTCCGCGGCGCCGAGGCCGGAGCGATCATTCTCGCCGCGGACACGGTGGTGGCGGCCGGCCGCCGCATCCTGCCCAAGACCGAGCAGGAGGAGGAGGCGCTGGCCTCGCTCGAACTCCTCTCCGGGCGCCGCCACCGCGTGCTTTCTGCCGTGACCCTGATCGACGCCGCCGGCACCGCGCGGCACCGCCTTTCGACGACGATCGTGTCGTTCAAGCGCTTCAGCCCGGATGAGCTCTCCGACTATCTCGCCAGCGGCGAGTGGAGGGGAAAGGCCGGCGGCTACGCGATCCAGGGCCGCGCCGAAGCCCTGGTGCGAATGATCTCCGGCAGCCATTCGGGCGTCGTCGGGCTTCCGCTCTACGAGACCCGCGCGCTGCTCCGCGCCGCGGGCTACGCGCTTGGCTGAGTGGCTTTACGAGGAGGGCATCGGGGAGAACCGCGCCGCCCTGGTCGAAGACGGGACGATCCTTGAAGCCGCCGTCGAACTGCCCGGCCAACTGCGGGTGAGAAGCGTTCACTCCGGCCGGCTGAGCTCCATTCTGATTCCGGGCCGGCGCGGCGTCGTCACTCTTGCCTCGGGCGAAGAGATATTCGTCGAGCCGCTTCCACCTGCGCTCACGCAAGGAGCGCGGGTGCGCGTGGAAATCACGCGCGAGGCGCTGTCCGAGCTGGCGAGGAGCAAGGCCGCCAAGGGCCGGATCAGCGACGAAGAGGAGCGACCGGGCCCCTCGCTCCTCGAGCGGCTTCAGGCGAGCGGCGAGACACTGGCCGCGACGCGCCCCGCCGAGCGCGATCGCCTGGAGGAGGCAGGCTGGTCCGAGCTCCTGGAGGAGGCCGCGAGCGGCCGGATCGACTTTCCCGGCGGCTCACTCCAGATGAGCCTGACCCCGGCCATGACCCTGTTCGACGTCGACGGCGCCCTTCCGCCCCCCGCTCTCGCCGTCGCCGGAGCGGAGGCCGCCGGACGAGCGATCCGCCGCCTCGGGATCGGCGGGTCGATCGGCATCGACTTGCCCACTCTGGCGTCGAAGGCCGACCGCCAAGCCGCCGCCGCCGCGCTCGACGCGGTGCTTCCCCAGCCGTTCGAGCGCACGGCCGTGAACGGCTTCGGCTTCCTCCAACTGGTGCGCAGGCGCGAGCGCGCGTCCGTGCCGGAACTCGTCCAGTTCGATCCCGCCGGCGCGGCGGCTCGCGCACTTTTGCGGCGCGCGGAGCGTTCATCGGGCAGTGGCCCCAGGATCGTCGCCGCTCCGCCTGTCGTCATCGCCCGCATCGAAGCGCGTCCGGAATGGCTTGCAATGCTCGAACGCCGCATCGGAGCGCCCGTCCGGTTGCGGGGGGAGCCGGGGCTCGCCATATCCTCCGGCCATGTCCACGCAGACTTCCCCTAAGAGCCGCCGCGGCGGCTGCCCGCTCTGCGGCAAGCCTTCCGCCGCTTCGCACACGCCCTTCTGCAGCCAGGGCTGCCGCGACCGCGACCTGTTGAACTGGCTCGGCGACAGCTACCGCGTCCCGGGCCCGCCGGCCGAAAATGGCGAAGACAGGCTGGACAGCGAAGGCTAGCCCCCTCTATAGGCGCGCACTTCGGCGACATGCTCGGCGAAGCCCAGGTAGCTCAGTTGGTAGAGCATGCGACTGAAAATCGCAGTGTCGGCGGTTCGACCCCGTCCCTGGGCACCATCCCCCTGTTTCAGGGCCTCCCAAGCAGCTTCAAGATAGCCTGAAAGCCGCGGTTTTCTGCGGTTTTCATGTACCGAGTTGCGTCGGGGCGTCGCTTTGCATCCGGGAGAGGTGAGGGTATATCGGGCCCAGGTGCGCAGCTCCGCCGAGAATGACCGGAGCAAGCAAGTCGAGGGTCGCTGCGCCATGCCCGACATCCGGCCATTCGTCGCTTATGAGCGCGTCGTCATAGCCGCCGCCCGACAGATGCTGGCCGAGCAGGTCCACCGCCCTGACCAGTTCCTCCCGCTCGAACACGAAGTCTTCATCCATGCTTTGGCTCAAGTCAGAAGGTCGCGTGGCAAATCCTCGACGGTCCGCTCGAACACCGCTGTCTCACCAAGGCCGCGGGCCAGGACGAGCGCACCTTGGATGCGAGCGACGGCATTCTGCGCTCGTTCACGCGCTACCGCCTCGGGCTGGCCGGCGTCTTCGATCACCGAACTCAACGCGTCGATCCAGCCTTGCAGCCCCACGCGAACCTCCGGCGCCAGGACGTCTCGGCCCTCACCGACTGTCATGAGTGCGAGGATGCATGCATCCTTCCCGCCGTCGTAGAAGGCCGACAGCGCCGCCGCCATGCCGGCTAAGCGCTGTTCGGGCGTTCCAGGCTCCTGCAAGGGTGCCAATACGACGTCCCGGAACGACTGAACCGCGGAGATCACGACGGCGCGCGCCATGTCCTCCTTTCCGCCAGGAAAGTGGTGGTAGAGGCTGGCTCGCCGAAGTCCCGTTGCTTCCGAAAGCCGTGACAGGCTCGCGCCATCGTAGCCGTTCCGTCGGAAGGCACGGAGCAAGCTGGCGATGACCTGCGCTCTTGGTTGTAAAGCAGCCGGCATCAGATCCCTTG
>NZ_CADCWD010000095.1 GCF_902806315.1 uncultured Sphingosinicella sp. | reverse complement strand
TCGCTAATCGTGATTGGGCGCTCGGTATTCTCGCGCAGCGTCAGGCAGGGGATGCCGAGATAGGTCGCCTCCTCCTGGATGCCGCCGCTGTCCGTGATCGCGGCGGCGGCTCCGGTGACGAGGCTCATAAAGCGGACATACGGGAGCGGGTCGACGAGCTTGACGCCGGTCAGGCGGAGCACCTCGTGCAGGCCGCCCGCCTTGAGGCGCTGGGCTGTCCGGGGATGAAGCGGGAAGACGAGCGGCAAGCGCCGTTGAACCGCCGTCAAAGCTTCGACCAGCCGGCCCAATTGCGCCTGATCTTCGACGTTCGACGGGCGGTGGAGCGTGACCACGCCATAGCGGCCGCGCTCCAGTCCAAGTTCTCCGGCGACATCGGCGGCCTCGATGGCGGGGCGGACCAGCTCGAAGCTGTCCAGCATGATGTTGCCGACACGCGTGATCCGCTCGGCCGGAATGCCCTCGGCGGCGAGATTTTCGTCCCCGTCCGGCGAGGGCGTCCAGAGCACGTCCGAGAGCACGTCGGTGACGAGGCGGTTTATCTCCTCGGGCATGTCCCGGTCGCGGCTCCTAAGGCCCGCCTCCAGATGCACCACCGGAAAGCGGAGCTTGGCGGCGACCATCGCGCAGGCGGCGGTGGAATTCACGTCGCCGACCACCACCAGCCAATCCGGGCGGTTGGCCAATGCGATCTTTTCATAGGCGATCATCACGCCACCGGTCTGTTCGGCATGGCTGCCGGAGCCGACGCCGAGATGATGGTCCGGTTGAGGGAGCCGCAGGTCGGCGAAGATCGCATCCGACATGTTAGGGTCGTAATGCTGGCCGGTGTGGATTAGCAGCGGCTCGAAATCCTCGGCGGCGCTCAAGGCGTGCCAGAGCGGCGCCACCTTCACAAAGTTGGGACGGGCTGCGGCGATGAGGTGGATGCGTTGGGACATGGGGGCTAAATAGCTGCCAAGATTTAATAAGCAGCTAGCGGAGCACTGCGTCTAGGGCCTTGCGCCAGCCGGCGAGCCGGGCCTCACGCGTGCCGGCGGCCATCGCCGGCTCGAAGCGCTGCACGTCGGATCGCATGCTGGCGGCCGCCTCCAGATCGGCGAACAGGCCGCAGCCGATGCCTGCGAGCATCGCTGCGCCAAGGGCGGTGGTCTCGACGAACGCCGGGCGCTCCACCGGCAGAGCCAGCATATCGGCCAGATCCTGTGCCAGCCAGTCGTTTGCCGCCATGCCGCCATCGACCTTCAGGCACTGCCAGCGCGCCCCGTCCGCCGCGAAGGCGGTCATCAGGTCGTGCGTCTGGTGAGCCATCGCTTCAAGTGCGGCACGGGCGATGTGCGCCCGTCCGGTTGAGAAGCTGAGACCGGTGATCGAGGCGCGGGCGGAAGGCTGCCAGTGCGGCGCGCCGAGGCCGGACAGTGCAGGCACGAATTGAACGCCGCCGCTATCCTCGACGGAGCGGGCCAGAGCTTCCGTCTCGGCGGCGCTGGCGAGAAGCCCAAGATCGTCGCGCAGCCACTTGATGAGGCTTCCCGCCACGAACACGGAGCCTTCGAGCGCGTAGCTCCGGCGCCCGCCGAGCTGCCACGCGATCGTCGAAAGCAGGCGATGGCGCGAATGCTGGAGCGTGTCGCCGGTATTCGTCAGCACGAAGGCGCCGGTGCCGTAAGTCGCCTTCGTCTCGCGGGGCGAGAGGCAGGCTTGGCCTATCGATGCGGCCTGCTGATCGCCGCCCATTCCCGTGATGGGAATAAGCGCGCCGAACAGGTTCGTTTCTGCAAAGTGTCCGGCGCAATCAACGATCTCGGGAAGAGCCGCCCGGGACACGCCCCAAAGGGCGAGAAGCTCATCGTCCCATTGCCCGGTCCCGAGATCCATCAAGGCCGTGCGCGAAGCGTTCGTCGCGTCCGTGATGTGGAGACCGCCCGTCAGCCGATAGACGAGCCAGCTCTCGACCGTGCCGACCATCAGGTCGTCGCCCGCCTCCCGCACCTCCGGCCAATGCTCCAGCGCCCACGCGATCTTGCTGCCGCTGAAATAAGGATCGAGCAGCAGCCCGGTGCGCTCTTGCAGCAGCGGCTCGTGCCCGTCCTCGCGCAACCGGCCGCAGAGGCTCTCGGTGCGGCGATCCTGCCACACAATTGCGGGAGCCAGCGCCCTTCCCGTTCGCTTCGACCAGAAGACGACTGTCTCACGCTGGTTGGTGATGCCGATCGCCGCGATCCGCTCCGCACCTCCCGCCCGCTCCACCATCGTCGCGGCGCAGGCGTGGCTGAGAGTCCAGATTTCCTCCGCGTCATGCTCGACCAAGCCCGGCCGCGGATAATGCTGGGTGAGCTCGCGCTGCTCGCTGCCGAGGCAGCGGCCGTCCGGAGCGAACAGCATGGCGCGGGTGCTGGTCGTGCCTTCGTCGATGACCAGGATCGCCCGCTCGCTTTGCATGTAGCAGACCTAACCGTTCGTCCCGAGCGAAGTCGAGGGGCGCGAGTGATGAGTGAGTGCCAGCGCCCCTCGACTTCGCTCGGGACGAACGAGTCTGCTATCAGCCACTCGTGAACAGGTACGATCTCCTCATCGTCGGCGGCGGGATCAACGGGACGGCGATCGCGCGCGACGCGGCGATGCGAGGCATGAGGGTGCTGCTGGTCGAAAAGGATGATCTTGCCCAGCATACCAGCTCCGCCTCGTCGAAGCTGATCCACGGCGGCCTGCGCTATCTCGAATATTACGAGTTCCGGCTGGTCCGGGAAGCACTGCGCGAGCGCGAGATCCTGCTGCGGACCGCGCCTCACATCGTCACGCCGCTGAGCTTCGTGCTGCCGCATGGCAAAGGCATGCGGCCCTGGTGGATGCTGCGGGCCGGGCTCAAGCTCTACGATCTGCTTGCCTGGGGCAGCAGCCTGCCGAACGCCCGCACCGTCACCGACTCCGTTTACCGGGACCCGCTCCGGGCCGGAACGCAGTCGAGGTTGGCGCTCTATTCAGATGCGTGGGTGGACGATGCCCGGCTGGTCGTGCTGAACGCCGTCGATGCGGCTGAGCATGGCGCCGAGATCGCCACCCGCACCGAGTTGGTCTCCGCCAGGCGCGAAGGAGAGGCTTGGGAAGCGGCCCTGTCCGGCGGGAGGACGGTGAAGGCCACCGTGATCGTCAACGCGGCAGGCCCGTGGGTGGCGGACGTGCTGAGCGGCAAGCTGCGCGGAAACAGCGCGAGCAAGGCGCGGCTGATCAAGGGCAGCCACATCGTCGTGCCGCGGCTCTACGCCGGCGAGCACGCCTACATTCTCCAGCAGCCGGACGGACGCGTCGTCTTCGCGCTTCCGTATGGCGAACACAGCCTGGTCGGCACGACGGACATTCCCGTGGAGCGGCCCGAAGACGCGGTGATCACCGCCGGGGAAATCGATTATCTCTGCGCGGCGGTGAACCGCTACTTCGTCAAGCAGACGAGCCCGGCCGATCTGGTCTGGAGCTATTCCGGAGTGCGCTCGCTGTTCGACAACGGCGCGGCGAGCGCCCAGGCGGTCACACGCGACTACCATCTCGACCTCGACGAGCAGTCCGGTGCCAAGCTCCTCTCCGTGTTCGGCGGCAAGATCACGACCGCCCGCGCGCTGGCAGAAGAGGCGCTCGACACATTGGGTGCGCCGGGCACGAGTGCGACGGCCACCTCGCCGCTCCCGGGTGGAGATCTGTCGGCGGGGTTCGAAGCCTATGTCGCCGGACTCGCATCATGGATGCCGGTTCCGCTGCTGGACCGCCTGCGACGCTCCTACGGCACTCGCCTTTCGCGGATCGTCGGAGACGCCCAGCGCATGGAGGCTTTGGGCGAGCGCTTCGGCGCAGGTCTCTACGCCGCCGAGCTCGGTTACCTACGCTTCAACGAGTTCGCGCGCACCGCCGAGGACGTGCTGTGGCGTCGCACCAAGCTCGGCCTGCACATGAGCCCAGGCGAGCGCGCCGAAGTGGAAGCCCTTTTCTAGGGGCCCTCGTGCAGCGGATCGGTCCCGTGCTCCGGCACCGCGTCCATATCCTTGCGGTTCTTCTCGCCTTCCTTCGCAATCTCCTGGTCGTCGGACGGAAGATGATCGTCCTTTTCGCCGAGATGATGGTCCATGGCCTGCTCCTTTCCCCGTGCAACGCCCGCACGAGCGGAACGGCTCCGCCGGGGACGGGTTGAGCGGGAATGGCCCCTACCCCTCAGCAAGTTCATGAGCGCGCCCGCAAGACCCAGGGACAGAGCGTCATCGGTTGGGCGCTGGACCGTGAAGAGCGGGTCGAGCTGCTGCTCCAATTCCCGCCCGTCTACGGCAACGTCGTCGCCGATCATGTGACGCTGACCGCCCGGACAAGCCGGGACGCTCCCCTCCCGAACGTGGCGCGCGGAGAGATTATCGGCCGGGCCGACGATGGCGAAGGCGTGGAGGCGATGGTGGTCCAGATCGAGGGAAGCACCGACCGCCCGGACGGCAGCACCTATCACATCACCTGGTCGCTCGGCCCCGGACGTCGCGCCAAGGAGAGCAACGACGTGATCGCCAAGCGCGGCTGGATCCCGATCGAGCTGCCGATGCCGGTCAAGCTGACGCCGCAGAGATGGCCATGACCAGGCAGCTCTACCTGGATTGCGACGGCGTGCTCGCCGATTTCGATGCCGGCGCGGAGAAGCTGCTGGGCCTCAAGCCCCGCGCCTTCGAGCAGCGCCACAATATCGGCAAGATGTGGGCCCGCCTCGCCTCCGCGCCCGATTTTTACGGCACGCTGCCGATGATGCCCGGAGCGCGCGAGCTGTTCGAAGCGGTGCGGCACCTCGATCCCGTTATCCTCACCGGGCTTCCTCGGGGAAATTGGGCGGCGCCGCAGAAGGTGCGCTGGGCGGCCGAGCATTTTCCGGGCACCCGCATCATCACCTGCATGGCGCGCGACAAACGCGACCATGCCAAGGAAGGCGACGTGCTGGTCGACGACACGCTCAAGCACCGCCACCTGTGGGAAGAAGCCGGCGGCATCTTCGTCCACCATCGCACCGTGCCGGAAACGCTGGAAGAGCTCGCCCGCTACTTCCCGCTTCAGGTCGCGATGCCGCCGCCCTGACGGGCGGCGACCCCGGCCGCCGGAACGGACGCGATCAGCGTCCTGATCTTCTTCACATAGGTGCGGCCGACCGGAACCTCCCGTTCCGTCGTCATCTGCACGGCGAAGCGGCCATAGCCGGGCCGGCAGATAAGACCGATGCGGTCGATCCGAATCAGCGCCGAGCGGTGGACGCGGATGAACATCTCGGGGTCGAGCCGCTCCTGGATGCGGTTCATCGTCTCGCGCAGCAGGTAGGAGCGCTCGGGCGTATGGAGATGGACATAATCCCGCTCCGCCTCGATCCAGTCGATCTGCGAGACGAGCACCCGCTCGAAGCCGCTGCCACGCGGCGCCCAGATTTCGCTCTCGAAGCGCGGCTTCTCGGGAGAATTCCTGCTTCCGCGCAGTGCGGCGAGCAGCCCCTTCAGTTCGGACACGCGCTCCTCCGCATCGATCAGGCGAAGCGTGTTGCGAGCCTTGGAAAGGGCGGCGCGAAGCCGGTTGAACTCAAGCGGCTTCAGCAGATAATCGACCGCGCTGACCTGGAACGCCCGAACAGCATGCTCGTCGAAGGCGGTGACGAAGATGATGAGCGGCGCCTGCTCCGGGGTCAGCCCCTCGACCACGTCAAACCCGCCAAACCCGGCCATGTTGATGTCGAGCAGCAGTACGTCGGGTTTCAGCTGCCCGATCAGAGCCAGCCCCTCGCGCCCGCCCCGCGCGGTCGCCACCAGCTCGGCATCCTCGATCTGGCCAAGCGCAATCTCGATCCGGCGAAGCGCCAGCGCTTCGTCGTCGATGGCGATGACCCGAAGCGGGGTCATGCCGGACGTCCGAACTGCAACGGCATTTCCAAGCGCACCTGAAAGCCTCCCCCTTCCCTTGGGCCCGCCCAGAAGCGGCAGGCGCTCCCGAACCTCGCGGTGAGCCGGCGTCGAACGTTGCCGAGCCCCACTCCGGTGCCGGAGCAGTCGCCGGTTCCGCGGCCGTCGTCGGCGACTTCGAGCACCAGCCGATCGCGCGCCGCTCGGCCGATGATGGTCAGCGTGGTGAGCTTGCCGGCTTCTTGAAGCCCATGCTTGATCGAGTTTTCAATGAGCGGCTGCAGGATCAAGCTTGGCACGAGCGCGCGCTTGAGCTCGTCCGGAACGTCGTAGACGACCCGGAGATTGTCCTCGAACCGCATCTGCTCGATCGAAAGGTAGATGCGTTGCAGCTCGATTTCGTCGGCGAGCGGCACGTCCTGGAACGGGTCCTGAGCGAGGCTCGCGCGGAAGAAGGCTGACAGGCACATCGTCATGCGCTCCGCGAGCTGCGTTCGCCCTTCCAAGATCAAGGTCGAGATGGAGCTGAGCGTGTTGTAAAGGAAGTGCGGGTTCACCTGATAGCGCAGCGCCCGCACCTGCGCGTCATGCGCCTCGCCCTGAAGCAGGGCCAGTCGTCGCTCGCGATGCCGTGCTTCACGGTCGCGCAGCAGCGCGAGGCAGGCCGCTGCCCAGAGCGAGAATATGGTGGTCCAAAACAGGCCGCCGCGGGACCATCCCCTTGATCTCGAAAAGCTCGCCCGCCGTTTTGGGTTCGGCGGGTATTATCATCACCTTCCGGATCGTGGCGCCGTTGGGCCCTGGCGAGGCACTGATCTGTTGCATGGCCGGCTTGGGATCGGCGAGCGGATTGGCGAGGCGGATGCCGCGCAGCAGCGCCTCCGCCGGCATCGCGATGGCCATAACCAGCAGCAAGGTTGCGGCGACCTGGCGATGGAACTCCAGATGGGTCAGGCGCCGCAAGACGCTGTAAATGCCGGTGCCGATGGCGGCGCCGCCCAAGACGATGGCGGTGTCGGGCAGGATATCCGCAACCTGCCAGCGCCATCCCTTCATCGTATGGCTGAGCGCCGCGCCGCCCACGATGCACAGCCAGAATGGAATGCCGAGCGCGAACATACGCCCGGCGCTCGGGAAATCCGGGCCGGCTTCGCCAATCTGGGCGCTGGTCGTCTTCATCAGCATGGACGAGATTTCTCCCATGAACGGCCGGTGAAGTCGACCAGCCTTCGTCGCTGGAACTGCGCGTTCGTCGCTAAGGCGGCGCTTCGTCGAGCAAGATGCGCCCTCGTCGCACGTCTGTGGCTCGGCGCCGCGACGCTCGCCTAACTTGTGTCTGCAGCTGAAGAGCCGCTCCAGGGGGAGGATTGTCATGGAATTCGGACGCGCTGCCATCGGCGCCGCTTTGCTGGTCGCCGTCGCCGCGCCGCTCGCGGCCCAGCAGCAAGCTGCCGCTCCTGCAGCCGCCGTCGATGCCAAGCTCGCCGTCCTGGCCATGGAAGCGGGCATTTGGGACGCGGACATCACCTTCCCCTCCAACGAGCCCGGCAAGCCCAACCGCAAGGCGCGAGGCGTGCAGGAGAATGAGCTGCGCTCGGGCGGGATGTGGATGCTCAACCGCTTCTCGGTCGATGGCACACCGTATCAAGGCACCGGCGTCTGGGGCTACGAGTGGCCGTCCCGCTCTCGACCGGCGAATACAACCTCCTCCTCGCGCTTGTGACCCGGCCGCGGCAGGTGCTGACCCGCGACCAGCTGCTCGACCTCGCCCAAGGGCGTGACATGGCCGCGTTCGACCGGAGCATCGACAACCAGATCAGCCGCCTTCGCAAGAAGGTCGAGCCCAATCCGAAAGAGCCCAAGTTCATCAAGACGGTCTGGGGCGGCGGTTACACGCTGGCGGCGGAGGTCTCACGGCTTTGAGGCGTTGGCTCCCCAAGAGCCTTGTCGGCCAGGTGATCCTGCTGATCGCGCTTGCTTTGCTGGCGGCGCAAGCGGTCAATTTTGCCCTCCTGCTCAACGAAGGCCAGCGCGCCCGCCTCGCCCAGAGCGAAACGCCTGCACTTTCACGGCTCGTCGGGGCCGCGCAGGCGCTCTCCGCCGCCCCGATCGCGCAACGCGATATGTTGGCACGCCGATTGTCCGGCGGGGGCACGCGCTTCAACATCGCCGAACGCAGCAATGTCGAGCGGCGGAACCTGACCCGCGACGCCGACCTCGAACAAAGGCTCACCGCCGCGTTGACGGAAGCTGGGGTGAAAACGGCTGCCGTCATGGCCGACGAAGCGAAACTCAGGCGTCAGCGCGCCGACGACCAGGCACCCGGCGTTCGCCGCCTCCTCATCGCCTCCGTCTTGCTGCCCGATGGTAGCTGGCTCAACGGCCGTCTCACCCTGCGGCGTCCCGACTCCGGCTTCGCCTGGCGCCTCCTCGCCGCCACTCTCGCCCTTTATGCGATCGTACTGGGCGCGGTGCTGCTGATCGCCCGCCGCCTCGCCCGGCCTCTGGCCGAAATGACCTCGGCCGCCGAGAGCTTTCGCGGCCGCGACGCGGGTTTCCAAATCCGCCCGCACGGCCCTGCCGATCTCCGCCGCCTCGCCGAAGCCTTGAACGACATGCGCGCCCGCGTGGTCGAGCTGCTCGCCGACAAGGACCGGATGATCGGCGCGATCGGGCATGATCTTCGCACCCCCCTCGCCTCGCTCCGCATCCGCGCCGAGTCGGTGCCGGACGAGGCGGAGCGTGCGCGCATGGTGGCGACGATCGAGGATCTCGACCAAACGCTGGACGACATCCTCGCCCTTGCCCGCGCAGGCCAGCCGAGCGAGGCCGCGCGGCCGGTGGACGTCGCGGCGCTCGTGGAAGCCGTCGCTGAGGAATTTGTCGATCTGGGCAAGGATGTGGCGTTCGAACCCGCCGAGCGGCTGGTTGCAACGATCCGGCCCAATTCGCTGAAGCGCGCCGTCCGCAACCTGATTGAGAATGCGGTCAAATATGGCGAGCGGGCGAGCGTCGGCGTCGTCGAAGAGCCAGGCACCCTGCGCATCCTGATCGAAGATGACGGCCCCGGCATTGCATCGGCCGAGCTCGACCGTGTGACTGACCCCTTCTACCGGCTGGAGCCGTCGCGGAGCCGCCTCACCGGCGGCAGCGGCCTCGGCCTTGCCATCGCCCGCACCATCGCCGAAGCGCATGGCGGCCGACTGGAGCTCAGCAACCGGCCGGAGGGCGGCCTCGCAGCCTCCATCCTCCTCCCGGCGGCTGGGGCGGCTTAGCCCGACTTTGCCGCGCGGTTGGCGAGGATGCGCAGCCGCAGCGCATTGAGGCGGATGAAGCCTGCCGCGTCGCGCTGGCTGTAGGAGCTCGACCCTTCCTCGAACGTGACCAGGTCCTGGTCGTAGAGCGCCAGTGGGCTTTCGCGTCCGATCACCGTGGCGTTGCCCTTGTAGAGCTTCATGCGGACGGTGCCCGTCACATGATTCTGGCTCTTGTCGATCAATGCCTGCAGCATCTCCCGCTCCGGCGAAAACCAGAAGCCGTTGTAGATGAGGCCCGCATAACGCGGCATCAGCGCATCCTTGAGGTGCATCGATCCGGCATCCAGCGTGATCGATTCGATGCCCCGATGCGCCGCGAGCAGGATGGTGCCTCCCGGAGTCTCATAGACGCCGCGCGACTTCATGCCGACGAAGCGGTTCTCGACCAGGTCGAGCCGACCGATGCCATTGTCGTGGCCGAGCTGGTTGAGCCGCGCCAGCAAGGTCGCGGGCGACAGCCGCTCCCCGTCGATCGCCACCGGATCGCCATTCTCGAAATCGATGCTGACGACCGTCGGCGTGTCCGGCGCCTCCTCCGGCGAGATGGTGCGCTGGTGGACATATTCCGGAGCCTCTAGCGCCGGGTCCTCCAGCACCTTCCCCTCCGACGAGGAGTGAAGGAGGTTTGCGTCGATCGAGAAGGGCGCCTCGCCCCTCTTGTCCTTCGAGATTGGTATCTGATGCTTTTCGGCGAAGTCGATCAGATGCTCGCGGCTTGCGAACTCCCATTCCCGCCAGGGTGCGATCACCCGAATGTCCGGTTCAAGCGCATAATAACCGAGCTCGAATCGGACCTGGTCGTTGCCCTTGCCCGTCGCGCCGTGGCAGACCGCATCTGCGCCCACCGCCCGCGCAATCTCGATTTGCTTTTTGGCGATCAGCGGCCGCGCGATCGACGTGCCGAGCAGATACTGGCCCTCATAGACCGTGTTGGCGCGGAACATCGGGAAGACGTAATCGCGCACGAACTCCTCGCGCACGTCCTCGATGAAGATGTTCTCCGGGCGGATGCCGAGCAGCTCGGCCTTGCGCCGCGCTGGCTCCACCTCCTCACCCTGGCCGAGATCGGCGGTGAAGGTCACCACCTCGGCGCGATATTCGGTCTGAAGCCATTTGAGGATGATCGAGGTATCGAGCCCGCCCGAATAAGCGAGCACCACCTTCTTGGGTGCGTTCTGGGTCATGAGGATCCTACTGGGTGCCGCTCAAGGCTCGAAAGTTCGAGGCGACCTGGTGCGTGTTCACTCCATCCCGGACGACGAGGAACAAGGTGTCGTCACCGCTGACGGTGCCGGCAATCTCCGGGAGTTTCGCCTGGTCGAGCGCGAGCCCGACCAGATGAGCGGATCCAGGCGGCGTCTTCATCACGATCATGTTGCCGGCCGCTTCCACGGATCGCACCCAATCGCCGACGATCTGCTGGAGCCGCTGGGCCGCCCAGTCGCTCTCCGCGATCTGATCGGGCAGCGAATAAGCGGTTGCGCCGCCGCGCTTCACCTTAACCGCTCCCATCTGGTCGAGATCGCGCGACACGGTCGCCTGAGTGACGGAAAAGCCGAGCGAGGCGAGCCTTGCCGTCACTTCTTCCTGACTTCCGACGGTGCCGGTGCCGATGATCTCCGCGATGGCTTTCTGGCGGCGCGAGCGGGCCCCGGTCATGGCCGCACTCCGAGCATCCACGCCATCGCCCCCCGCGCCGTGTGCATGCGGTTCTGCGCCTGCCGCCACACCGCGGTCCTTGGACCGTCCATCACCGCGTCCGTCACCTCCTCGCCGCGCCGCGCCGGCAGGCAGTGGAGGAACCAGGCGTCGTCGGCCGCGGACAGAAGCGCCTCGTTCACCTGATAGGCGGCCAGTGCCCGCCGCCGGGCTTCCGTTTCCGAGTCCTGACCCATGGAAACCCAAACGTCCGTATAGACGAACCGGGCTCCCGCCACTGCTTCGGCCGGGTCCACCAGCTGGCGCACCCCCGACGGCGGATCGGCCAGGCCATAGCCGTCCGGACTGGCGATGCTGAGTTCGGCTCCAAGCAAGGAGCAGCCTTCGGCAAGCGAGCGGCAGACATTATTGGCATCGCCGACATAGGCGATTCTCACGCCTTCGATGCGGCCGGCGACCTGCTTCACCGTCAGCAGGTCGGCGAGCGCCTGCAGCGGGTGATCGCTGTCCGAAAGCATGTTGAGCACGGGCGCGTCGGCCGCGGCGGCCATCTGCTCCAGCACCGAATGATCCTTCACGCGCGCCGCGATCAGCCCATGGTAACATTGCAGCGTGCGAACAACGTCCTCGGCGCTCTCGCGCGTGCCGAGCCCGAGTTCGTCGCGCTGGATGTAGACCGGATGACCGCCGAGCTGCACGACCGCCATTTCCATCGAGTTGCGCGTCCGTGCGCTCGGCTTCTCGAAATAAAGCGCGACCCCCTGCCCCGCGAGCGGCTTGCCGAGTTGGGCGGCCTCGGAGAGCACGAGGATCTCGCGCAGCGCGGCCGCATCGAGGTCGCGGATCGCAAGGATGTCCGTCACCAGCTCGCCTCCCGCTTCACCATGGTGCCGATGCCCTCGTCGGTCAGCAGTTCGATCAGCAGAGCATGTGCAACGCGGCCATCGATGATGTGTGCCGTTCCGACGCCTGCGTCCACCGCGTCCGCGCAGGCGCGCAGCTTGGGGATCATGCCGGCGCTGATGCTCTCATGCCCGATGCGCGCGCGAAGCTCGGCCGAGGTCAGCCGCTGCACCAGCGATGACGGGTCGTTCACGTCCTCGAGAAGTCCTGGTGCCGCAGTGAGATAGACGATCTTCTCTGCGCCCATCGCGGCCGCAATCGCCCGCGCCGCCTCATCCGCGTTGATGTTGTAGGGCTGACCCGTCTCGTCGGCCCCTATGGTGGAAACGACCGGAGAGAGCCCCTCGTCGAGCAGCCGGTGGAGCACCGAGGCGCGGACATAGGACACGTCGCCGACGAAGCCGAGCGAGGTGTCACGCGGCGTGACGGTGAGAAGGCCGGCATCCTCGCCCGAGACGCCGACGGCGACAGGCTCGTCCAAAGCCTCGCGGTTGATCGTGGCGACGAGATCGCGGTTGATCTTGCCCACCAGCACCATTCGGACGATCTCCAGCGTCTCCGCATCCGTCACCCGGAGGCCGTCGCGAAATTCCGGCTCCTTGCCCACCCGGCGCATCATCGTATCGACCTGCGGTCCGCCGCCATGGACGAGCACGCACCGCACGCCGACGCTGCGCAGCAGCAGCACGTCCTGCGCGAGCGCGCGATCCACTTCCGCGTCGATCGCCGCGCCGCCAAGCTTCACGACCACGGCCTTGCCGGCGAAGCGGCGAATATAAGGGAGCGCCTGGACGAGGACGCGCGCGGTGTCGCCGGGGCTCATGACGTTCTGCTATTCTCTTTGATGTAGCCGGGGCCGAGGTCGATCCCGATCACCTGCGCGCAGCCCGAGCCCAGTCCCAGCGCGACCTCGATCTGGAACTGCTCCTGCTTCATATGTGCGCGCACTGCATCGGCGTCGTGGGCAACCGAGGTGCCCTCGCGCGAAACGACGATCCCGCCGTAAGCGACGCTCGTCCGCTCGGGCTCGAACGCCACGCCGGCCGATCCGGCAGCGGCCAGCAGGCGCCCCCAATAAGGGTCCTCGCCATACCAGGAGCATTTGACGAGATTGTTCTCGGCGATCGACTTGGCCGCGATCCGCGCTTCGGCGTCGCTGGCGGCGCCGGTCACGCGAAGCAGTGCCATCTTAGTCATGCCCTCCGCGTCCCGCGCCATCTGGAAGGTCAGGTCCTCGCAGGCGCGATGCACCGCATCGGCGAACTCGCGTGGGTCAGCCCGCCCGCGCCGGCCCGAGGCGAGCAGGAATGCGGTGTCGTTGGTGGAGGTGGCTCCATCGACGTTCAAAGTGTTGAACGTGCGGTCGCTCGCTTCCGCCAGAATGCGCTGCATCTCGTGCCTGGGCACCTCCGCATCGGTGGTCAGAAAGGCGAGCATCGTCGCCATGTTCGGCGCGATCATCCCGCAGCCCTTCGCCATCCCGCCAATCGTGAAGGTCGATCCGCGGATCACCACTTCCTTGGATTTGTGGTCGGTGGTGAGAATGCCCTTGGCCGCATCACCCGCGCCGTCCACCGACAATTTCTTCGCAAGCTTCGGCGTCGCACCCAAGATCGCGTCCATCGGCAGTGGCGTGCCGATGATGCCGGTCGAGCACACCAATATATCCGCCTTGTCGACGCCGAGCGCCTCCCCCGCCGCGGCGGTCATCGCCTCCGCATCGGCCATTCCCGCCGCTCCGGTGCCGGCATTGGCATTGCCCGAATTGACGATGATCGCCGCCGCCTGCCCGCCATTCTCCGCCAGCCGCTTGCGATCGAGCTGCACCGGGGGCGCCGGAAACTTGTTCTGGGTGAAGACGGCCACCGCGGGCACCGGCTTGCGGTCCTCAGTCGCGAGCAAGGCCATGTCGTAGCGGCGCCGCTTGACGCCAGCATGCAGGCCGGACGCGACGAAGCCTTCGGCCGCGGTGACGCTCATGGATACACTCCGCACAAGGGGAGCCCGGCCGTCTCTTCGAGGCCGAGCATCAGGTTGGCGCACTGGATCATCTGGCCCGCCGCGCCCTTCACCAGATTGTCGAGCGCGGAGATGGCGAGCACCCGCCCCGTCCGCTCGTCATAGCGGGCGGTCACCTGCACCGCGTTCGAGCCGAGCGTCCACTTGGTCGCGGGCGGCCGGTCTGTGACATGGACGAACGGCTCGTCGGCATAAGCGGCGCGAAGCACATCGAGCGGCTTTTCAGGTGTCATCGGCCGCGCCGCCTTGGCGTAGCAGGTCGCCAGGATGCCGCGGTTCATCGGCGCGAGATGAGGCGTGAAGATCAATGTCTCGCCGAGGCTCGCCTCCATCTCCGCCGTGTGACGGTGATTGACGAGCCCATAAGCGGTCAGGGATTCCGCGACGGTGTTGAAGGCGGTGGCTTCCTTCGCCGCCCGCCCCGCCCCGCTGACGCCGGAGCTTGCATCGACCGCGATGCTTCCCGGGTCGATCAGCCCCGCCTCGACCAACGGCTTCAGCGCCAGGATGACGGCCGTCGGGTAGCAGCCCGCAGCCGCAACGCTGCGCGAGCAGCGGATCGCGTCCCGGTGCAGCTCCGGAATGCCATAGACGAAGCGGTCGAGAAGTTCGGGGGCCTGATGCCGCTCGCCATACCAATGTGCATAAGCTTCCGGGTCGCGCAGCCTGAAGTCGGCGCCAAGGTCTACGAACGCGGTGCCGCTCTCGAGAATGGCGGGCGCCAGCCGCTGCGAATGACCTTGAGGAAGCGCTGCGAAGACGAGGTCCACCTCCGGCGCGCGCGCATGCATCTGCTCGATCTTGAGGTGGGGATAAGCCAACGCCAGGTGCGGATGCACGTGGTCGACGGAAAGGCCCGCCTGGCTGTCCCCGAACAAACGAGTGGGCCGCAGCGCCGGATGCGCGGCAAGGAGCCTGAGAAGCTCACCACCAACGAAGCCGCTGGCGCCCAAGATGCCG
The DNA here is from genome assembly GCF_902806315.1 of uncultured Sphingosinicella sp. Lineage (GTDB taxonomy): Bacteria > Pseudomonadota > Alphaproteobacteria > Sphingomonadales > Sphingomonadaceae > Allosphingosinicella. The sequence continues at coordinate 20,420 of NZ_CADCWD010000095.1, read as the reverse complement.
ACGCTGACCTGCATCGCATCTGTATGCGTATTAATGCATAATTATGCAAGAACCAATCTGAGCCCTAGCGGCTTTTTGCCTTCCCGACTTGGAGACGCACCTGATCCGGCGCGGTTCCGCCAAAGCTGGTGCGGCTCGCGACGGAGGCCTCGATGCTGAGCACACTGAAGACATTCTTGTCGATGCGGGCGTTTATGTCCCGCAACTGTGCGAGCGTGAGTTCCCAGAGCTGAACGCCCTGCTCCTCCGCCACCTTCACGGCCCGGCCGGTAATGTGATGGGCCTCGCGGAACGGCACGCCCGCCACCCGCACAAGCCAATCGGCAAGGTCCGTGGCGGTCGAGAAACCGGCCTCCGCCGCCTTGCGCATTCGCTCCGTCTCGAACCGCGCTTCGTCAAGCATCCCGGCCATCGCGCGCAGCGAGATCATCAGCAGGTCGAACGCCTCGAATACCGGCGGCTTGTCGTCCTGAAGATCCTTGGAATAAGCGAGCGGCAAGCCCTTCAGCGTCATGGTCAGCGACAGCATCGCACCGGAGATGCGGCCGGCGTGGCCGCGCACCAGCTCTGCAGCGTCCGGATTGCGCTTCTGCGGCATGATCGACGAGCCGGTCGAGAAGCCGTCCGACAGCGCCACGAAGCCGAAGGGCTGGCTCGCCCAGATCACCATCTCCTCCGCCAGGCGCGAGAGGTGCAGCGAGCATTGCGTCGCCGCCATCAGGAACTCGAGCGCGAAGTCCCTGTCGGAAACCGCGTCGATCGAGTTCGCAGCCGGCCGGTCGAACCCCAGCGCCGCTGCCGTGGCATGCCGGTCGATCGGAAAGCCCGTTCCCGCCAGCGCACCGGCGCCAAGCGGCGATTCGTTCAGCCGCGCCCGCGCATCCGCGAAGCGCGAGCGGTCGCGGCGCAGCATCTCGTAATAAGCGAGCAGATGGTGGCCGAGCGTCACGGGCTGCGCGCTCTGGAGGTGTGTGAAGCCGGGCATGATGCTTTGGGCATGCTCCTCCGCCCGGCGCACCAGCACGCGCTGGAGCTCGGCCACGGCGCCGTTCAACTCGTCGATTGCCTCGCGCACCCACAGCCGGAAGTCGGTCGCGACTTGGTCGTTGCGGGAGCGCGCCGTGTGCAGGCGACCGGCGACCGGTCCGATCAGCTCCGTGAGGCGATGCTCCACATGCATGTGGATGTCCTCGAGCGCATGATCCTCCGTCACGCCTTCGGCTTCGAACTCGGCAGCGATCTGCTCCAGCCCGCGCAGGATCGCGTCGGCGTCCTCCCGAGTCAGGATGCCCTGTGCCGCCAGCATTTCGGCGTGCGCGCGCGATCCGGCAATGTCCTGGCGCCACAGCCTCTTGTCAAACGAGATGGAGCTGTTGATCTCCGCCATCAGCGAGGCCGGCCCGCCGCCGAAGCGCCCGCCCCACATGCTGCTCGATCCCTGCCGCTTGTCAGTTATAGCCGCTCTCCTCCACGTCAGCCGAGGCTGGCTCATTCTCGGGCGAGGATGGAAAATGGTGGGCGTGGCAAGGAGAACTTGCGACCCTCCGAATGTCATGCATAACCTAGGCGCGAAAAGCCGGTATTTCTACCAATTTCTCGGGCGCAGGCCAGCGCCTGCAACGCTTTCACAGTCGTGGCTTCAACACCAAGTCCAGTAACCGCTCTCGAAGGCGAGTTCGCCGAGCGGTCTGCGATCCCTCGGAACCTCGCGCGACCGCGGGGCATCGCTGTGTCTCCGTATTTGAGAGAGATCGGTGGCGTGGGTCTCGCGTGAACCCCGGCGCCGACGCCTACAAAGCACTCGATTGGAAACTTGCGCGGTGGGCCGGATCACGATCTCGTTCGCGTCGAAAGCAACCCTCCGATGCTCCGCGAAACCAACCCTTATTTAGCGGATCAGCGCACTTCCGTGTAGACATACTCGTGCTGGCTGTCGCGGATGGTGAGCGTTCGTGTTCCGGCCTGACTGCCCACCAGCGCTTCAACCCCGATCCCGCCAGCTCCCGCGGACACCACTGAAATGCTGCCGTCGAGGTTCTCGCGCGTCGCGACCGGGCCTTCAACAAAGCCGGCCTTCATCCACTTCGTGCCGCCCTGATCCCGGAAGGTAACGGTGCCGACCTCGGGGTTGCGGTATCTGGGCGCCAGGGCAGCGAGAACGGCCGGGTCGCCCGGCACCGTCAGTCGATCGCGTTTCGCCTTCGCCTGCGCCTGGATCCGCGCGGCCGCGGTGGCAACATCCTGCACGGCCTCCGGCTTGCCGTCATAGGCGACCTCGAGCAGCCGGCGCAGGAACGGGGCCAGCATGGAGGCGCCAGGGTCCGAGTTGGTCAGGATGACGGCGCCGATGCCGGAATCCGGCAGCGCATAAAAGGTGCTGTGATAGCCGAGCAGCGTCCCGCCATGCGAGACGACCGGCACGCCCCAGGCAACCCGGTCGAACAGGCCCATGCCGTACCAATTGTCTTCGCCGACTGGCACGCCGCGCTCGCGGCGCTTGAGAATGTTGGCCTCGCTCACCAGTCGCTTGCCCCCGGGAATTACCCCTTTGGAAAGCTCCAGTTGAACATATTTCACCATGTCGGCGGTGGTCGACCAAGCACCACCGGCGGGGCGGTAGGGGTAGACGGTGTAGTTGAAGTCGACCGGGATCTCGGTCAGCTTGCCGTTCACGTCGAGACCGTGCGGCCGCGCCCAATTGCCGCGCATGCCTTCATCGAAGTCGAACGTGGTGTTGCGCATCCCGAGCGGCTTGAAGATCTTCTCGTCCATTGCGCGGTCAAAGGCGGCGCCGACTTCCATGCGAGGGTAAAGGAGCGCGCCGCCTAGATAGCCGGCCGCAGACGCCATCAAATTGTTATATTGGAAGAGTTCGCCGAACCCGCTCGTCGGCTGCGTCTGGCCGAGCTGCCGGAAGGTGTCGGATGCCGGCAGGCCGCGATCGCCGAGGATAAAGGCGTAGTCCTTGCGCGGCAGGCCTGTGCAGGCGCAAACGAGATGGCGAACCAAGGTCGATTGTGTGGTCGCCTGATTGCCGAGCTTGAACGACGGGTAGAGCTCAGTCACCGGCTGGTCCCAACGCAGCTTGCCCTCGTCGGCGAGCACCGACAGCAGCAGGGTCGCCATGCCCTTGGTGTTTGACGCGATCATGAACTTGGTGTCGGCGGTGACTGGTTCCGTGCCGCCGAGCTCGCGCACGCCGACGCCGCCCTGCCAGACGACCTTGCCCCCATCGAGGAGGGCGAGCCCGACGCCCGGCACGCCGAGCGTCTTAGCGGACGCGGCAACGAAATCACGCAGGGCCTGAACCCGCTCGGGCGTGAGCCGGTGCGCGGTTTTGCCCGCGAAGCTCTCCCGCTGGTAGCCGGCCGGACGGAGGCTCTGCTGGATCACGGAGGCCGCGGCCGACCGCTTGCCAAGCGTTGCTTCAGCGCCGTCGACGATCAGCACGGTCCAGGCCCGCCCCTTCCTCAGCGCCAGCGCCGACACCGCCGCGCGTTCGTTGGGCGAGGTCTCATAAGCCATGCCCGCGCGCTCCTCCCAGCCCTCGCCCGGCGCTCCGGCCGTGACCAGCCGTACCTTGCGGCCGGCAGTGGGCTTGTAGATCGACCAGGCCTTTGCGGCGGCCGCGGGCGCGTCCGCCGCCTCCCCGACATCGACCACAGCCATGTTGAGATTGCCCTCTGGCGCAGCGAAGACCGTCGCCTGCGCCTTGCTCGTCACCGCCCAGTCCTTGGGCTGCGTGTAGCTGACGCCGGCCGAGGTCTTGCCCGGCCTGTCGACCGCGACCGCGGCTTGGGCGAGCAGCGGAGCCGGGAGGCTAAGCAGGGCGAGAGTGAGCAGAGATTTCATGGCGGACCTCGTCGTTCAGGCGGGATGGGCTGGAGCTTCTGCTTTCGTCACCCGTCGGGTCGGCGAGACTCGGACGCGGCTGCGCCGCCGTCCTCAACCAGCCGGTAAAGAACCATCGGCTGCGATGCGAAGGACATCAGCCTGTCCGCACCGGCGCCGTGAAAGAGGATGCGATCAAACGGCCGCCCTGCCCGTGTCCCGGTCACTCGCTGGTAGAGCCCGGGTCCGATCCGCATCCAGTGGGTCTTCTTCCCGGCATTCTCGACGATGAGGCCACCGTCCGGCGCCGCGATTACCTTGACGTCGTTATCGGGGTTGGCGGCAATGCTGTAGGTGCGGCGGTTGGTCCGATAGGATCCGACCGGCGGGGCGCTGGGAGCGCCAGTCCATTTTGCCGCCGGTGCAACCGGGAAAAGGCGTCCGATCACCGCGTCGATCAGCTCGGTCCTGGCTTGGCTCGCGGCGTCGCCGCCGGTGTACGAGACGAAGATCCCGAAATCCTGCTCCGGCGCGAGCAGCAGCATTGAGTGGAAGTAAGCGGTGTTGCCGCCATGCCCGATCAGCCGCGGCCCGTTTTCGCGAATGACATAGAAGCCATGCGCGAAGCCGGGCAGCGAAGGCGCGTTCGCGCTGAGGTTGGAGTGCATGAGGCGCGCGGTCTCGGGCTTCAGGATTCGTGTGCTGCCGACGCGGGCCTCGTGACGGTGCGCGATCATGAACCGCGCCATGTCCTCTGCGGTCGAGGAGCCGGATCCGGCCGGCATGATGTTGCCGTAAAGTTCGAACGGCCGGGCTTCGAAGCGTCCCTCCACATAATCGTAGCCGACTGCCATCTTGGCCGCCATCGCGGTGGGCAGCGGTTCGCGGAACGTAGTGCTGTTCATCCCGAGCGGCTTGAAGATGTGGCGCTCGACATAGTCGGGGAACGGTTCGCCCGACACGCGCTGCACGATGTAGCCGGCCAGCGCGGTGCCGTAATTCGAATAGGAGGTCTCGATCCCTGGTTCGCGAACCCGGGTCGGGATGTTCTCGGCCAGCCATTTGCCGAGCGGCATCAGGCCGGACACAGACTCGGCGCGGATGCCGCCGCGATCCTCGAACCCGAGGCTGTGATCGAGCAGATGCCTGACCAGGATCGGCTTGGACTGGGTGTCTGGAATCCTGAAATCCAGGTAGCGGTTGACCTCGGCATTGAGGTCGACCCGGCCCTGCTCAACCAGCTGCATGAGCGCGGTCCAGGTGAATAGCTTCGAGCTCGATCCCGGACGGAAAATGCTGCGCGCCGGGTCGGCCGGGATGCCGCGATCGACGTCGGCAAAGCCGTAGCCGCGCGAGAACAGGATCCTGTCGCCGGACACGACGGACACCACCGCGCCGGCCACCTCGCGATTGTCGAGTTGCTGAGCAAGAACGCCGTCGATGAAATGCGGCAGCCCGGCAAGCTGCGCCTGGTCGATCCAACCGGAGGCGGCTGGCTGGGCGGCAGCGGGAACTGAAACGGAAAGCCCCGACGTGGCGACAAGGAAGGCGGCGGTGGACGCGAGCGCGCGGCGGGTCAGGCGCACCGGCTCAAGCTCCCCATGTCGAGGTCAGCAGCCGCTTAAAGTTGCCGCCCAGAACGGCCGAGATATTCTCATCGGAATAGCGCCGCCGGATCAGCTCTTCCGTCAGATCGTACATCTTCCTTGGGTGATCGAACCCGTCGACGTCGATCTTCTCGCGAAAGGCGTAGCTGTCCTTGTAGGCGCCGCGCAGCCGCTTGTTCATCTCGGGCGAGACATCGTCATAGCCGTTGAGATCGGAATCCGTGCCGATGCCGACATGTTCGATCCCGACCAGCTTGGCGACATGATCGATGTGATCGACGATGTGCGCGACCGTGGTGGGATCGCTGCGGCTGACGAAATTGCGCACGCCAGTAATCCCCATCACCCCGCCCTTCGCGGCGACCGCGCGAATGGCCTCGTCGGGCTTGGCGCGAGGGTGGCCGACCAGCGCGCGGCAATTGCTGTGCGTAATCGCGATCGGCTTGGGCGAGGAGGCGATCGCGTCCAGCGTCGTACGATCGCCCGAATGGGAGACGTCGATCAGCATGCCCGCCTTGTTCATCGCCTCGATGATCGACACGCCGAAGTCGCTGACGCCGCCGTCGACCCGCTCGGTCGAACCCGAGCCGATCCGGTTCTGGCTGTTGTAGGTGAGCTGTGCGCAGCGGAGCCCCAGCCCGTAGAAGAACTCGACGTCTTCCGGCTTCTGAAACTGATCGGCATTCTGCAGACCCATGATGACCGCAGCCTTGCCGTCCCGCTTGGCGCGGACGAGGTCGGCGGCGCGACCAACTGCGGTGAAGACATGGCTGTTGCGCGCCACGAAATTGCCCACGGTAGCGAGCTGCGTCAGCGCCTGCTCGCGGGCAGTCGGTCCGCCGATCCCAAAGGCGTGGTGGAAGCCGGTGATCCCACTGGCACGAAACTCGGCGGCATCCTTTTCGCTCAGCGGAGCCCTGTAGAAAGCCTGATCGAATTCGATCTTGAGCGGCGCCAGCATGTCGACCACGATCGAACGCCGCACGAGGTCCACGGCACGCCGCGAGTAAGTCCGAACCGTGCCCAATTGATAGGCGCCGGCATTGATCATCGGAAAGCCGACTGCCGCAACGGCGGCGCCACCGATCAGGCTCCGCCGCGACATCCCGGGCATCAACAGCCTCCTTTTCCAGCTCGGGTCATCGACAGCGATTCCAGCCAGGCCCACGGACAAACCGGCCAGGCGTTGCGCCGGTATGCTCGCCGTCGCGGAGCACCGGGACGGCGTTGACCAGAACGTGCCGCATGCCCGTGGCGTAGCGCTGGGGCGTTTCGAAGGTCGCGTGATCGCTGATCGTAGCGGGATCGAAGATGGCGAGGTCGGCATGGTAGCCCGCCTTGAGCGAGCCTCGATCCTTGATGCCGAGATTGCCGGCCGGGAAGGATGTCAGACGCCGCACCGCCTCCTGGAGCGGGAGCAGCTTCTCGTCGCGAACATAGCGGCCGAGCAGGCGTGAGAAATTGCCGTAGGCGCGCGGGTGCGTGCTCGATTTCAGGAACACGCCCTCGGGCGCTCGGCTCTCGGCGTCGGAACCGAAGCTCATCCAGGGAAGCTGCACCTGGCGGCGGACATTGTCCTCCGACATCAGGAAGTAGACTGTGCCGACGCGGCTGCCGTCGCGCACGACCAGCTCCATCGCGGTTTCCTCCGGGCTCTTGCCCCAGAGCTGCGCCATCTGCGCCAGCGTCTTGCCCGTATATTGCTTCATGGCTTCGTTCTTGAAGCCGGCCAGGATCATCTTGTCGGGGCCTGCGCCGAGGTAAAGGTTCTCCCAGTCCTTGCCCGGCTGCTTCATCTCGGCCGCCACCCGCGCGCGTACTGCAGGGTCCTTGAGCCGCTCGATCCACTTCTCCAGCCCGCCATCCTGCACCCACAGCGGCATCGCCGCATCGAGGCCGGTGGCGCCAGCGGTATAGGTGTACATGTCGGTGGTGATCCGCAGCCCTTGCGCCCGCGCCGCCTCGATGCGGGCGATCACTTGCGGATATTTGTCCCAATTGCCGCGGCCGGCCATCTTGAGGTGGTAGATCTCGGCGGGGCCGCCGGAGCGGCGCGCGATCTCGATCAGCTCGTCGACCGCTTCCAGCAGCCGATCGCCTTCCGAGCGCATGTGGCTGATATACATGCCGCCGCAGCGCGCGGATTCGGTGGTGAGCGCGACCAGCTCTTCCGTTTCCGCGAAACTGCCCGGCGCGTAGATGAGCGAACTGCCGACACCCATCGCGCCCTCGTTCATCGCCTGGCGGACGAGCATGCGCATGCGGCCAAGCTGAGCGGGAGTGGGATCGATGTCGCGCTCGCCAAGCTCATGGATGCGCACCGTCGCGGCCCCAACGAAGCTCGCGACATTGGGCGAGACGCCTTTCCGCTCGAGATGCCCGAGATAGTCGCCGAGGCTGGTCCAGGTGACCGGGAACTTGATGTCGTCCTGACGCTCGACGAGCAGGCGCTTCATCTCCGGGTTGAGCGGGCCCATCGACCAGCCCTCCCCCATCACTTCGAGCGTCACGCCTTGGCGGATGTCGCTCTGCCCGCGCCCGTCCTGTATCAGCGACTCGGTCGACCAGCTCAGCATGTTGATGAAGCCGGGCGCGACGGCGAGTCCGCGGGCGTCGATCTCGGTGGCCGCGGTGCCAGGCACACGCGGCGCGACCCGGACGATCTTGTCGCCCCGGATTGCGACATCCCCGGTGAACGGTGCTCCGCCGCCGCCGTCGTAGATCGTGCCGTTGCGGACGATCACGTCATAGCTCGCCGCGGGCGGCGTGGTCGCGCAGCCCGGCAGCATGAGGCATGTCGCGAGTAGTGCAACACGGACGGAGCGGATCATCTTGTTTCTCCCAAAGGCAATGTCTTACCCGGCTCACCCGCAGCCACAATCCGGCGCGCGGGTCGATCCAGAAGCAAGAGCAGGACCGCCGCCGCCCCGGCGATCGCGGCCATCAGCATGAAGAAGGACGCCTGGTCCATCCGGCTCCACAGCCGACCGATCTGGCCGGCGGCGAGACTGCCGGTGAAGATCGCGAAATACCAGGCGGCCACCGTGCTGGCACCGAGCTTCGGCGGCGCGAGCCGGGCGAAGATGCCGAGGCCGTTGGGAAGGATGTAGAGCTCGCCCAATGTGAACACGATCATGAAGGCCAGCAGCCAGAGCCAGCTCGCCTGGCCCGCCCCCGCCACGCTCTCGGCCGCAACGAGCAGCGCGTAGGACAGGCCGACCAGCACCGCACCCATCGCCATCTTCTGCATGACAGAGAGTTCCCGTCCCTGCTCGGCCTGACGCCGCCACCGGGCGAGGAGCAGCGGGGTGACGGTCATCACCAGCAGCGGGTTCAGCGAGAAGAACCAAGTCGCACGCAGCTCGAAGCTGCCGATGAACCGGTTCACGTCGTCACGCATCCACAAAGCGACCGTGTTGCCAATCTGCTCGTAGGCGCCGCGAAAGACAGTGACGGCAAGGCCGATGCCGAGCAGGAGGAACAGGGTGTCGCGGCCGCGATGGGTCCGCTCTGCCGCCGGCTCGCCGGTGACCGGCGCCCGCTCCTGCGGCAGATAGCGACCGCCGGCGAGATAGATGACCAGACCCAGCAGCATTCCGACACCGGCCGCGCCGAAGCCCCAGTGCCAGCCATAGGTTTCGCCCAGGAACCCGCAGATGAGCGGCGCCAGGAACGCGCCGACATTCACGCCGACATAATAGACGTTGTACGCCCACGGCCGGCGCGGGTCGCCGGCGGCGTAGAGGTCGTTGATCTGGCTCGGCAGCGTCGGCAGGAACAGGCCGTTGCCAAGCGCGATGGTGGCGAGCGCGGGGTAGAAGAGCGGTTCGAACGCCATCATGAAATGGCCCGCCGCCATGACGGTCGCGCCGATCGTCACCGCGCGCCGCTTGCCGAGCCAGCGGTCGGCGATGGTCCCGCCGATGATCGGCGTGAAATAGGCAAAGGCGGTGTAGAAGCCGTAGGTGGAGGACGCCGCTTCCTGATCGAACAGCAAGGTGGTCGTCATGTAGTAGACCAGCAGCGCGCGCATGCCGAAGTAGGAGAATTGCTCCCACATATTGGTGAGGAACAGGACAGTGAGGCCGCGCGGTTGGCCGAACCATGTCGCCTCCGGCGCGCGTGCGTCGGTCATGCGGCGGTGAGCGCCCCGCCCGCCCAGACCGCCTCGTCGCACCAGATCGTGCCGTCCGGTCGATAGGTGACGGATGGCTCGCGGTCGCGATCTAGGAACGTAGGGCCGTCGAGATCGACCACGTCGCAGAGCTGGCCGACGATGAACGCCGGCGCCATGGCCAGGCTGGTGCTGATCATGTTGCCGACCATGACCTGAAGCCCGAGCTCGCGGGCGCGGTGCGCTATGCTGAGCGCCTCGGTGAGCCCGCCGCACTTGTCGAGCTTTATGTTGACCACGTCGAAGCGGCCGACCAGGCCTTCGACATCGGCGAGCGAGAGCGCGCTTTCGTCAGCGGCGATTGGAATTGGCGAACGGAAGCGCTCCAGGTCCGCCTCGGCGCCGCGCGGCAGCGGCTGCTCGAGCAGGGAGACATTGTGCCCGGCGAGCATGGCAACGAGCGCGTCGAGCCCGTCGCGGCGGTAGCCCTGATTGGCATCCACGCCGAGCCATACGCCCGGCCGGGCGCGGCGCACCGCCGCGACCCGGGCGGCATCGATCTCGTACTCGCCGCTGAGCTTCAGCTTGATCGCCTGCGCGGTGGCGTAGCGGCGCGCGCCTGCCTCGACCGCTGCGGGATCGTCGGCGCTCAACGTGAAGGTGGTGACGAGCGGCCGCGGCGCATCGACGCCGGCGATCCGCCACGCCGGCTGGGCAAGCCGCGCCGCGTCCAATTCCCACAAGGCGCAATCCACGGCATTGCGGGCACCGCCGGGCGGCAGCAGCGTCTGCAACTCGTCCCGGCCGATCCCTGCCTCGATTGCGTCACGGTGGTCTTCCAGCGTGGCCCGTATCGTCGCGGCTGTCTCGCCGAGATAGTAAGCGCCCGCCGCCTCGCCGCGGCCGTGATGGCCGGCCTCCTCAAGCTTTACGACGATGACGTCGAAGCCCTCGAACACATAGCCGGAGATGCGGAACGGCGCCTTTAGCCGCAGCTGCTCGACCGCGATCGTCATCCGCACCGGCATCAGTAGTTCGTTCCGAAGCTGAGCAGGTGGAAGGCGAAGCCGACCCAGATCACCATGATCGCGGCGAAGGCGAGCGCGACGCTCCAGACCTTGGCCGTCCAGCGCCGGCGGCCGCGCCAGACTTGCAGGAGGTACCAGACGAATACCGCCAGCCCGCCGAAGAAGACGACAAAGCTGAGCAGCTGGAGCGTGAGGATCATCGGATCGAAGGCGCCGGCCAGATTGGATAGATCGGCGAATAACAGGCTGACCAGGGTCGCCCAGCCGACCAGGACGAGCAGGATCAGCAAGGCGAAAACGCGCGAGAGCCGGTAGCCGAGCAGCTCACGGCCCGCGAGCGGGAAGGTCGCCGCGTGATGGCGCCGGACCAGCCATCGCGTCGGCCACAGGAGAACGGTCAGCAGAAGGATGCCCAGGGCGAGCAGCAACAGCGGCATCACAATAGCGGAATTCTTATAGAAGGGTGGCCGTTCAAACACCGTGAAGGCCGACATGATCGACAGGCTGAACCGCTTCACCTCGCCATTTTCGACCACCGCCGCGAGGCGCTGATGGCTGTTGGTATCGTGCCAGACAAAAGGCTGCACCTCCACCCAGTTGGACGGGTTGCCGGTCAGGCCGAACTGCGGCGGCGTCACGAGCTTCCCATTCTCGCCCACGCCCATGCTGAGCTGGCCCAGTAGCTGGGTGATACTGAGAAAGGTGGTTTCGGCGCGGCGGGAAGGGATCCAATTGCCCGCCAGTAGTTGCGCGTGCTGCGCTGTGGTCTCCTGCGAGACGCCCAGCGCCTCGCGCTCGGGCGGTCCGGGAAAGTAGCGATCTGCAAAGCGCTCGAACAAGCCGATACGCACGCCATTTGACGCACCATTGTCGCCGCCGCTGCTGAGCGACAGGTAAAGGCCGGTATTTTCGTTCAGCCAGAGGTGAAGCGAAGAATGGAACGCGCCCGTGTCGCCGAGATGGGCGATCACCTCGCGGCCGTTGATGTTGGTCTCGAAGAAGCCAAGCCGCATGCGGTCGAGCGGCGGGATCATCGTCAGCGCGCTCTTGTGCATGAGCTGCGCCGTCTCTGGCCGCATGATGCGCTGGCCGTTCAGTTCGCCGCGGCCGAGATGCGCCATCATGAATCGGGCCATGTCGGTGCCGGTCGAGGACAAGGAGCCGGCCGGGGCCGGCCCGACGAGCTCGAACGGGACGACATCGCCCGATGCCTGCTTGTAGCCGGTGGCCATCATCGGCCGGAGCCTAGCCGGGAGCGGCTGGCGGAAGGTCGAGTTGGTCATGCCGAGGGGCGCGAAGATGCGCCGCTCGACATAATCGTCGAACTTCTCGCCCGAAACGCGCTCCACGATGTAGCCGGCGAGCGAGGTTCCGTAATTGGAATAAGCTGGCGTGGTCCCCGGCGCGAAGATCCGGTGCGGCACCCAACGCTTCAGTAGAGCGTCATAGGGCGGGATCTGCCCAGGCACATTCTCGATCAGGGTTTTGATCTGTTCCTCGAACCCGGCCGTGTGGGTCAGGAGCTGCCGCATCGTCACGGGCTGGCCCCGGTAGGGCGGTATCTGGAAGTCGAGATAGCGGTTGACGTCCGCGTCGAGGTCAATCTTGCCTTGCTCGACTTGCTGCATCACCGCCGTCCAGGTGACGAGCTTGGACACCGATCCCGGGCGGAACAATGTCCGATCGGGATCGACGGGGCGCCGTGAGGCGACGTCCGCGAAGCCGTAGCCGCGCTGGGTGACGATCTGCCCGTCGCGCACGATGCTCACGACGGCGCCGGCAATATCTGCCTCGGCGAGGGCATAGGGCATGAAGCCATCAAGCCAGGCGTTCGCGTCCTGTGGCGTGAGCTGCGGAGGCGTCGGCAGCTGGGGCTGCGGCTGGGCAGGCGCCGCGGCCTCGGCCTTGGGTGCCTCAGTCGTAACCGGCGGGGCGAGCGGGTTAAGCCGTTGCGCCGCCGCGCCGATGCCGGCCACCGTGAGGGCAGCCGCGATCAGGAATTTCGCACCTCGCATCGCGGATCCTCCCTAGCTCGCCCGATTGCTTTTCGTGTTAAATCGAGCTTATGCTTCGCACGATGCATCGGGTCTGTATCTGATCAGGCTATAATGATCCTGGACAGAGAATTGTCAAATGGGAAAGCCGGACGAATGAAGCCCGACCAACCGACACTAGGGCAATTGCTGCGCAACTTACGGGCGCGAAACGGCTGGACGCTCAAGGAAATGAGCGCGCGCAGCGGAATCCCGATGTCGACCTTGTCCAAGGTCGAGCATGATCGGCTCACGCTCACCTATGACAAGCTGCTGCAGCTAAGCCAGCGGCTGCGGATCCGCATGTCCGAGCTGTTCGCCGAGTCGAGCGAGCCGGACGAGACGAAAGTGACCGCGCGTCGCAGCATCGGCCAGCTCGAACGGGCGGTGCGGGTGACCACGCCCAATTACGACTATCACTATCTGTGCACGGAACTGCGTCGAAAGCGGATGATCCCGATCATCACGACGATCCGCGCCAAGTCACTGGCGGAATTTGGCGATCTCGTCCGCCACTCGGGCGAGGAATACATATATGTGCTGAAGGGCCAAGTCGAAGTTCATACCGAATTCTACGATCCCGTCCTGCTCGGCGAAGGCGAGTCGATCTACATCGATTCGAACATGGGCCACGCCTATCTTGCCGCGCCCGGCTGCGATGAAGCGACCACCATCGGTGTCTGCTCGAGTGCGGAGGAAGACCTGATGAGTTCACTGCTCGGCCTCCACGGCACCGATCAGTCGAATCCTCCCGCCCCGGCTAACGAGGGCGAAGCGGACATGCGCCCAGTCAAACGGCGCACCCTCGATCGCCGTCGCGCTCGCAGTGCAGATGCCTGACAGACGCGCCGAGATCGTTTGACAATTCTCTATTCAGGCTAATACTGTCCCGATCAGAACTGCCCGTTTACGAAACTTGGCAGGAATGGCGTAACCGCAACAGCGGCGCGCCGGCACAAGGAGGGGCACATGATCCGCTGCACAACACTTACTCTGCGCGCCGCCGCGATGGCATCTGTCGCACTGGTCGCGCTAACGGCAGCGCCGGCTGCGGCACAGAGCGCGCAGGATCCGGGCTCGCCGACCAGCGAGGCCGGCCAGCAGGATGCGGCGCCTTCCGAAATCATCGTCACCGCCCAGCGCCGCGAGCAGACACTGATCGATGTGCCGCAATCAATTTCGGTGATCGGCGAGGAAACTCTGGAACGCCAGGTCGCCCGCAACTTCATCGACTATGCCCAGCTCGTTCCCGGCTTCACCGTGACGCAGGACAATCCCGGCGAGACGCGCCTTATTCTGCGCGGCATCAACACCGGCTCCGTCGGGTCCACCGTCGCCACCTACGTCGACGACATTCCGTTCGGCCAGAGCGGCAGCCTTGCCAACGGGGCTATCCTGGCCGGCGATTTCGACACGTTCGACGTGGCCCGTATCGAGGTGCTACGCGGCCCGCAGGGCACTCTCTACGGCTCGAATTCCCTGGGAGGTGTGCTCAAGTTCATCACCGCCGCGCCGAGCACCGACCGCTTCGAGGTGCGCGCGCAAGCCGGCATCGAGGATACGCGCTATGGCGAAATAGGCTATCTCGGCAATGCCGTCGTCAACGTTCCGCTTGGGCAGACGCTCGCTTTTCGCGCCAGCGGCTTCTATCGCGACACTGGCGGCTATCTGGACGCACCGGCACGCGGCGGCCGCAACGTCAACGGCAGCACAAGCTATGGCGGCCGCGCCTCCTTGCTGTTCACGCCGACCGATGCGCTCTCGGTGCGGCTGTTCGCGCTGCTCCAGAATATCGAGACCGACTCGCCGTCAACGTTCCAAGCCGACCCACGAACACTGGAGCCGGTGGACCCGCTTACCGGCGCCTTCGTTTCAAAGGCGGACCGCACGCGCTACGAGCGCATCCCTGAATTTAACAACATCGATTACCGGGTCTTCTCGGGCACCGTCGATTATGACTTCGGCTTTGCCAGCCTAACCTCGATCACCAGCTACAGCGAGCAGACTCGCGACGAGCTCGGCGACATCAGCACGACCGGAACTCGCGGCCTGGCGAATGTCATCTACGCTCCGACTGCGCCGAACACCGTCGGGTTAGCGTTCGAGAACGACGTCGAGGTGGAGAAGTTTACTCAGGAGGTGCGGCTGCAATCGCCCGATAACGATCGTTTTGAGTGGCTGATCGGCGGCTATTACACCAACGAGAAGACGGCGCTGACCCAGGAATTCTTTCCCTTCACGTTGTCAACTCAGGCTTTCATACCGACGCTTGGCACGTTCGGCCCATTCACGTTCGACCGGTTCGTCTTCGCGAACATCTCGGGAGAATATGAGGAGATTGCGGGTTTCGCGAGCGCCACGCTCAAGTTTGGCGAACGCTTCGATATCACCGCGGGCGGCCGTTACAGCCGTAACGAGCAGAGCTCGACGCAGCAGGTGACCCAGCTCGGCACAGGCTCGCCGCAATCCGGCGAGTCTTCGGAGGGCGTGTTCACCTACTCCGTGTCGCCGCGCTTCGAGATCAACGATCGCACGTCGCTCTACGCGCGCGTCGCCAAGGGATATCGCCCGGGCGGACCTACCTTCATCCCGCCTGGCGCCGGCCCAGACTTCCCGAGAGAGTTCAATTCGGACACCCTCGTCTCCTACGAGATCGGCTTGCGGGCCCAGACGGCAGACCGCAGCTTCTCGGTCGACGGCTCCATCTATTATATCGACTGGGACGACATCCTGATCCTCAGCACTGCCAACAGCGCCGCAGGTCCGGTCGGCGTGAATTCCAACGGCGGCCGCGCGCGGGTCAAGGGGGCGGAGCTGACCGCCACGATGCGGCCGACGCGCGGTTTCAGCATTGTCACCAATTTCGCCTATGTCGACGCCGAGCTTCGCGACGACACGGTGCCGCCCGGCGGCGGCCTCAATCTCACGGGCGGCCTCGCCGGTGATCAACTCCCCTACACGCCGAAGGTCAGCTTCAACGTCTCGGCGGATTATGAATGGTCGCTCGCACCGGATGTTGATGCCTTTGTCGGCGGCAACCTGAGGCTCGTGGGCGAGCAGACCGCCGGCTTCAGCGCTGCCTATCGCGCCGCATACGGGGACCGCATCCGTATCGACGGCTACGACACGGTGGACCTCCGTGCCGGCGTGAACTTCGGCCGGTTCACGGCCCAGGTCTTCGCTCGCAACCTGTTCGACACTTACGGCGTGGTCAGTGCCGGCGGCTTCCCCTTCTCGGTGCCGGCCGCCTTGGGGGGCAATGCCGCGCCGTTGATCAACGTGTCGACGATCCGTCCTCGCACCATCGGCCTGATCGTCGGGGCAGGCTTTTGAGCGCAGCCGGGCTGGCAATCGAGCCCGGCCGCGACGTCGCGACGGGGCTCGATCTGCCGCAACCTTACCTGTTGTTCCTCGGCGACACGACCGAGCCCGGCTACGCAAAGACCGCTTTCGGCCTGCGCGACTGGGCGCCGGAGCGCTGCGTCGGCGAGTTTGCATTGCCAGGCGCGACGGTCGGCACCGGACTCCCGAAGCTCACCCCAATCGAAGCCAAGCGGCAAGGCGCGCAATCGATGGTGATCGGTGTCGCCAATTCGGGCGGCGCAATTCCCAAGACCTGGCGGCCGGCGCTCGAAGCGGCGGTGCGCGCCGGGCTTCATATCGTCAGCGGAATGCACAATCGCCTCTATGACCTCCCCGGCCTGGCCGTGCTCGCCGCCGAGCACAACATCCGGCTGATTGAGGTGCGTGATCCGCCGCTTGACCTGCCAGTCGCGAACGGTCGCAAACGGAGCGGCAGACGCCTGCTCACCGTGGGAACGGATTGCGCGCTCGGCAAGAAATATACGGCTTTGACCGTCGCGCGCGAATTGAACGCCCGCGGGATTAACGCGACTTTCCGGGCGACCGGCCAGACCGGCATCATGATTGCGGGCGGGGGCATCCCGATGGACGCGGTGATTGCCGACTTTGCCGCCGGCGCGGCCGAGCTGCTCAGCCCCGATGCGCCCCCCGATCATTGGGACGTGATCGAAGGCCAGGGTTCGCTTTTCCATCCCGCCTATGCCGGCGTCGCGCTAGCGCTGCTGCACGGCAGCCAGCCCGACCTGATCATCGTCTGCCACGAACCTGGCCGCACCGCCACTCTCGGCCACCCAGCCTACGCAGTTCCAGATATAGAACAGACGATTGCGCTAAATATTCAGCTCGGCGCCCGCACGAACCCGCACATCCGCTGCGCCGGCGTGAGCCTCAACACATCGGCGCTCTCGTCCGAAGAGGCCGAGCGAATGATCGCCTTCGAGACCGACCGGCTCGGCTTGCCCGTTGCCGATCCGCTGCGCGGTGGAGCCCCCCTCACCCGCATGATCGACGCCATCCTGGCGCGCGAATGACCGAAGCCGTTCGTCCGACCTGGTTCCAGCGCTTCCTGCTGCCGGGGCTGGCCTTCAAGGCGGTGGTGATTGGCGGCGGCTATGCCACGGGGCGCGAGCTCGCCGAATTCTTCCTGCCAAGCGGCCCGTGTGGCGGCCTCGCAGCTATCCTGGTCGCGACCACCACCTTCAGCCTGGTCTGCATCGCCACATTCCTGTTCGCCCGCGCGACCGGCGCGCGCGATTACCGCACCTTCTTCAAGGACCTGCTCGGCCCCGGCTGGATCGCTTTCGAGGCCGTCTACATCCTGTTCGTCGTCCTGATCCTGGCCGTGTACGGCGCTGCCGCCGGCGCGATCGCCCAGGCCGTGTTCGGCGCACCCGCGATAGCCGGCACGCTCGCCCTGATGGCCGGCATCCTCATGTTCGTGACCTTCGGCAACAAGGCCGTCGAGCATCTGTTCGAATATGTCTCCTACCTCCTCTACGCGGTCTATGCTTTGTTCGTGGTGCTGGCTTTCTCCAGCTTCGGTGACCGGATCGCGGCCGGTTTCGCGCAACCGGCACCTTCCGAAGGCTGGCTGGTCGGCGGCGTGACCTATGCGAGCTACAACCTGATCGGCGCCGTGGTGATCCTGCCGGTCGTCCGGCATCTCACCAGCAGCCGCGATGCGATCGTTGCCGGTGCCATCTGCGGCCCCTTGGCGATGGTGCCGGCGCTGCTGTTCTTCATCGCGATGGTCGCCTTCTACCCTGGCATCGAGACGGCGACCCTGCCGTCCGATGTTCTGCTCGCACGGCTGAACCTGCCGCTATTCCAGCTCCTGTTCCAGCTGATGATCTTTTCGGCCCTCCTCGAAAGCGGCGCCAGCGCGGTTCACGCGATCAACGAGCGGATCGACCGCGCTTGGGAGCGCCGCCGCGGGGTCGCGCTGACGCACAAGGCGCGGCTCGTGATCGCGCTCTTGCTGCTGGTCGGCTGCATGCTGCTCGCAGGTCGCTTCGGCCTGGTCGCGCTGATCGCCAACGGGTATCGTGCGCTGGCCTATCTAATCCTCGCCATTTTCATCCTGCCGCTCGCAACGATCGGCATGCGGCGGATCCTGCGCGGCCCCGCTGCCCCGACCGGTGCCGATCCCGCCGCAATATCATAGGAGTGCCCTCCATGCGCCGCTTGCCCGTTCTGATGCTCGCCCTCGTCGCCATGCCGCTGCAAGCGGCGCCGCCCGCCGGCTTCGACGCACGTGTGGAGCAGCTCAGGACCTCGCTCGGCGTCCCTGGCGTGACGGTCGCCATCGTGGAGAACGGGCAGACCACCCTTGCCCGAGGTTACGGTGTACGGGGGCTCTCGGACGCCCAACACGTGGATGCGGACACGATCTTCTCCACCGGCTCGACCGGTAAGGCGTTCACGGCCGCGGCCCTCGCTATTCTGGTCGATGAGGGCAAGATCAAGTGGGACGACAAGGTGATCGACCACATGCCGGATTTCCGCATGTACGATGCCTGGGTCACGCGCGAAATGACGATCCGCGACCTGCTCGTCCACCGCTCGGGCCTCGGGCTCGGCGCCGGGGATCTGCTGTTCCTCCCGCGCAGTGA
The DNA here is from genome assembly GCF_902806315.1 of uncultured Sphingosinicella sp. Taxonomy (GTDB): domain Bacteria; phylum Pseudomonadota; class Alphaproteobacteria; order Sphingomonadales; family Sphingomonadaceae; genus Allosphingosinicella. The sequence continues at coordinate 1,832 of NZ_CADCWD010000095.1, read as the reverse complement.
TCTGCCGCGCAAGGAGTCGGTACGGCGGCTCCGCCACATCAAGCCGGCGACCAGCTTCCGCAGCGGGTACGCCTATGACAACGTCCTCTACATGGTCGCCGGCCAGCTGGTCGAGGAGGTCAGCGGACAGAGCTGGGAACAGTTCATGAAGGAGCGCGTCTTCCGGCCCGCCGGAATGCTTCGTTCCACCGCCGACAGCCCCGGCCGGCTCGCGACCGTCAATCGCGGCCGCCCGCATGCGCGCCTGAACGGCGCCATTCGCGGCCTCGGCACCCAGGTGCCGCTCGACGAAGTCCAGTCCGATCTCGGCGCCAACGCCGCCCCGGCGGGCGGCCTCGCGATCAGCGCCAACGACATGTCCAGATGGCTGGCAATCCAGCTTGCGAAAGGGCAAATCCCGGGCGGCTCCGGTCGGCTGTTCAGCGAAGCCGTCGCGACCGAGATGTGGAAGCCCGTGGTGCTGCAGCCGATCGCGCCGGCTCCGGCCGACCTCAAGCCTTCGCAGCCGATGTTCTCGACCTACGCGCTCGGCTGGACGGTGCAGGATTATCGCGGCGCCAAGCTGGTCTGGCATGGCGGCGCGGTGCTCGGCTCGCTTGCCGCCGTGGCACTCCTGCCCGACCGGAACGTCGGATTGTACATCGCCGTCAACAGCGAGGAAGGCGAGCTCGTCCGCGGCCTGATGTACGAGTTGCTCGACCATTATCTCGATCTTCCCCAGCATCGCTGGCCTGAGAAGCTCAAAGCCTTCAAGGCGTCCCGTGCCGAGGCGGCCGTCAAGATGCTGCAGGCACCCGCCGCCCGGCCGGCCAAGATCGGTCCGTCGCTCGCGCTGGCACGCTATGCCGGCCAATTCAACGATCCCTGGTACGGCACGATCGACGTGCGGCAGGAGCGCGGGGGGCTGGCCGTCACGTTTCCGCACTCGCCGGGCATGACCGCGCGGCTCGAACATCATCAATATGACACGTTCCGAACCGTGTTCGCCGACAAGTCGATCGAGCCCGCTTTCGTCACCTTCAGTCTCGACGCCGATGGCAATGTCGATCGCATCACGATGAAAGCGATTTCACCGATCGCCGACTTCAGCTGGGATTACCACGACCTTCTATTCACGCCCGTCGCTGAGGTATCGGCGCGCTGAAGAGCGGCCAACTGGGCAAGTTTGACGCCGGGCACCATGGGTCTTGGCCGAGTAGGGATGCCGAACCGGGAATTGGACACTCAACGAGGATCCTGCCCGGCCGAATCGTGGCCGTAGAGATAGGCGGCCCGGAACAGTTGCCCTGCCTCGAGATGCTCGAAGAGAGGCATGTCGCCCGAGGTCGTTTAATTCCCGACGCGGGGGATGTCGGACGAGTTCGGCCGCTTCGGCTTGGACAGGTAGGCGTCGAAGGCGTCCGCGAGCGTCGCCTTAACCACCCGGACCTGAGTGCTTCGCAGCATCTGCGTCACTCGTCCCCGAACTGAACTCCTTTACGTCGATCTGCCTGTCGCCGAGCGCGACCGTGCGGCGGACATACCAGTTGCCGTTCTTCCCGCGCCGTCTGAGCGTGAGCATTGCATTGCGTTCAGGAGCAGCCGGAACTGCGCCTCAGTCTCCCGCGGACGTCCGCGCGCGTTCGTGAAGGGTACCCCGTGTTTGTCAACGGCCCGGCGCAGCCAGCGCACAGGATCCGTCGACGCGACCTGCAGCCGCGCGACACATGTCCACTTCACGCCGACCTCGGCATCGTGGATCAACCAGGTCGAGCGCTGGTTTGCCGAACTCACCCGCAAGCAGCTGCGCCGAGGCGTCCATACCTCCACCAGCCAGCTCGAGCAGGACATCC
>NZ_CADCWD010000094.1 GCF_902806315.1 uncultured Sphingosinicella sp. | reverse complement strand
TGTTTCTGGAGGAAGGCGACCACGGCGCCCTTGAAATCGTCGGTGCGGCCGGCGTCGCGCTGCGCGACGAGCTCGGCGGCGAGGGCGTCGCTCAGGGAGAGCTGCTCGGCGTTGCGGGCGAGCTTGCGGATGAGCCCGAGCGCGAGCGTCGGGCCTTGCGCGAGTTGGGTGGCCAGCATCACCGCTTCGGACGCGAGATGCTCGTCCTCGACCACGCGGGAGACGAGGCCCCAATTACGCGCCTGCTCGGCCGGGATGCGCTCGCCGAGCATCATCATCTCCATTGCCCGCGCGCGCCCGGCGAGGCGGGGGAGGAGCCAGGTCGCCCCGGCGTCGGGGATCAGGCCGATATTGATGAAGGCCTGGAGAAAATAAGCGGACCGGGCGGCGATCACGATGTCGGCCGCCAAAGCCAGGCTGCAGCCCGCACCCGCGGCCGCACCGTTGACGGCAGCGACGACCGGGACCGGGGAGGCGAAGATCGCCTCCATCAGCGGGTTGAAATGCTTCTCAAGCGCTTCGCCCGCATCCTCGGGCAAGCCTGTCCCGAGCTCCGTCGAGGGGCCGCCGCCGCTGGCGAGATCGGCGCCGCTCGAAAAGCCGCGGCCCTCGCCAGTGATGAGGATGCAGCGCGCGCCTGCGCTAGGAGCCTCTTCTACAGCAGCCCGGAGCTCGTCCACCGTCTGGGAGGAAAGGGCGTTCAGCTTCTCCGGCCGCGCGATCGTGATCGTCGCGACCGCAGCCGGGCTGACCTCCAGCCGGATATGCTCGTAGCTCATCGACCGCCCCGCGCCGGCGCGCTGACGCGCCATATCGCGTTCCCCACATCGTCGGCGACGAGCAACGCGCCGTCGCGGGCGATCGCGACTCCGACGGGGCGGCCCATCGCTTTCTCCTCCTCGCTCAGGAAACCGCTCAGGATGTCGATCGGCTTGCCGGACGGGCGGCCGCCCTGGAACGGCACGAAGACGACCTTGTAGCCGCTCCTCGGCTTGCGATTCCACGATCCGTGCTGGCCGACGAAGGCGCCGTTCGCCAGGGTCGGCCCAAGCCGCGCGCCCTCGGAGAAGGCGAGGCCGAGCGAGGCGGTGTGCGGCCCGAGCGCGTAATCGGGCTTGATCGCCTTGGCGACCATGTCCGGGCGCGGCGGCTTGACGCGTTCGTCGACGGTCTGGCCGTAATAGCTCCAGGGCCAGCCGTAGAAGCCGCCGGGCCGCACGCTCGTCATGTAATCGGGAACCAGGTCGCTGCCGATCTCGTCGCGCTCGTTGACCGCGACCCAGAGCTGCCCGCTTTCCGGGTTCCAGTCCATGCCGACCGGGTTGCGCAGCCCCGAGGCGAAGACGCGGCTGGAGCCGGTGCGGGCGTCGATCTCCAGGATCGCGGCGCGGTTCACCTCCTCGCCAAGCCCTTTTTCGGCGACATTGCTGTTGGAGCCAACGCCGACATACAGCTTCGAGCCGTCCGGGCTCGCGACCAGGCTTTTGGTCCAGTGATGGTTCCGTCCGGCGGGAAGGTTCGCGATCTTGCGCGGCCGCTCCGTGATCCGCGTGGCGCCCTCTACATAGGGAAAGGCGACCACCGCGTCCGCATTGGCAACGTAGAGGGTGGTGCCGACCAGCGCCATTCCGAATGGCGAGTAGAGCCCGGTGAGGAAGGGCGTCTTCAATTCCGCGACCCCGTCCCCGTCCGCGTCGCGAAGGAGGGTGATGCGGTTCGCGCTCGGCACGCCCGCGCCGGCCCTGTCCATCACCTTCTCGGCGATCCAGCCCTTGATGCCGCCCTGCTTCTTCTCGGCGGGGGGCGGCTTGTTGGTCTCGGCGACTAGAACGTCGCCATTGGGGAGCACCAGCAGCCAGCGAGGATGATCGAGCCCGCGGGCGAATGGCTGCGCGGCGAGCCCCTGCACGGCCTTGGGCATGCGCCCTTCGGGCCAGCCGGTCGCCTCGGCGATGTTGACGGTCGGGAACATGGTCTTGGCGGGCGGCGGGAGCTTCGGGTCCGGCCCGAAGCCCTCCGCGACGTCGAGCGTCGCGCGCTCGCCGCAGCCCGAGACCAGGATCGCCGCCGCCGCGGCCAGCATCACCAACCGCATCGACTTCCCCTTATTCGGTGAGCGCGCTCTCCTCCGGCGCGTGGAGCCGCAACCGATTCACGCGGCGCGTGTCGCTGTCCGTCACTTCGAGCCGCCAGCCGCTCGGATGCTCAACGATTTCGCCGAGCTGCGGCACGTGGCCGGCGAGGATCACCGCAAGCCCGCCAAGCGTGTCGACATCCTCTTCGACAACGGCAAGCCGGGCATCGACCGTCTCGGCCACGTCCTCCAGCTCCGCGCGCGCGTCGGCGTCCCACATACCGTCCTCGAGCGGGATCAGCATACTCGTCACCTCCTCGTCATGCTCGTCCTCGATGTCGCCGACAATCTCCTCGACCACATCCTCGATGGTGACGAGACCTTCGGTCCCGCCGAACTCGTCGACGACGATGGCGAGGTGGACGCGCTCGGCGCGCATGCGGGCGAGCAGGTCCAACACGCCCATGGATTCGGGAACATAGAGCGGCGTGCGCAGCAGGTCCGTCAGATCGAGCGGAGGCACCCTCCCGCTGACGCGCACCGCGAACACGTCTTTCACGTGCACCATGCCGACCACCTTATCGAGACTCTCCTCGTAAATGGGCAGGCGGCTGTGACCGGCTTCGGCAAAAGCTGTCACCAGCTCTTCGAAGCTGGTCGTGCTCGGTATCGCGATGATGTCGCCGCGCGGCACCGCAATATCGCCGACTTCGCGCTCGCCGAAGTGGAGGAGGTTGCGGAGCATCTGCCGCTCGACATGGCTGAGATCGCCGACCGCCGGCACCTCGCCCTCGTGGCTTTCGATCGCTTCCTCGATCTGGTCGCGGAGCGTCGCCTCATTGTCGTCGCCGAAGAGGAAGGTGCGAAGACCGCTCCAGAAAGTGCGCCCGTTTCGGTGGGCGCCGGTACTCGAATCGTCTGCCATCTGGTTAGGATTGAACCTCTGTCACCGCATAAGGGTCGGCAATGCCGATCGCCGCGAGCGCCTCGCGCTCGACCTGCTCCATCTGCTCCGCATCCTCCTCGCCCGTCTCATGATCGTAACCGAGCAGGTGCAGCGTGCCGTGAACGATCAGGTGCGCCGCATGCGTTTCCACCGCCACGCCCTTCTCCTCAGCTTCCGCCGCACAGACGCCATGCGCCAGCACCACGTCGCCGAGCAGCACCTCGCCGCCGTCCGCTTGCACGAGCGGCTCGAGCAGCTCCGGCTTGACCATAGGGAAGGAAAGGACGTTGGTGGGCTTGTCCTTGCCGCGATAGGCGGCATTGAGCGCCTTCACCTCCGCATCGTCGGTGAAGCGGACCGAAAGCTCGACCGAAAGCGCGCTGTCGAGGAGCCCCGAAAAGCGGCTCTGCGCGACCGCCGATCGGGCCGCCCGATCCGCCAGGTCGTTCCAGGCGAGGCGACTATCCCAATCCGCGTCTGCGTCAGCTTCTACGAGGATCACGATTGCGGCCCCTCATAGGCATCGACGATCCGCCCCACGAGCGGGTGGCGGACGACATCGACCGAGGTGAAGCGCACGGTCGCGATCTTGGGAATGCCCTCCAGCTTCGTCACCGCGTCGGCCAAGCCCGACATGCCTGGATTGGGCAGATCGACCTGCTTGGGATCGCCGCAGATCACCATGCGGCTCCTCATGCCGAAGCGGGTCAGGAACATCTTCATCTGCTGCGGCGTGGTGTTCTGCGCCTCGTCGAGGATGATGAATGCGTCCGCGAGCGTGCGGCCGCGCATGAAGGCGATCGGCGCGATCTCGATCTCGCCCGAGGCGATGCGGCGTTCCACCTGCTCGGTCGGAAGCATGTCGTAGAGCGCGTCGTAGAGCGGGCGAAGGTAAGGATCGACCTTCTCCTTCATGTCGCCGGGCAGGAAGCCGAGCCGCTCGCCCGCCTCCACCGCGGGGCGCGACAGGATCAGGCGATCGACGGAGCCGCCGATCAGCTGCTGCACCGCCTGGGCGACGGCGAGATAGGTCTTACCGGTGCCGGCCGGGCCGAGCGCGAAGATCATGTCGTCCCGGGCCAGTGCCTCCATATAGACGGCCTGCGTCTTGGAGCGCGGCACGATCGTCTTCTTGCGCGTGCGGATCATCACCTTGGGAGGTTCCGACACGTCCGCCTCGATGATGCCCTCCAGCGTCGGCTGGCCCGACATGGCGATCACCGCATCGACCATGCCGGCGTCGATATCCTGACCTTCGTCGAGCCGGTTGTAGAGGCCCTGAAGCACGTCGCGGGCACGCCCCGCCGCTTCCGGTTCGCCCTCGATCTGCACGCGCGATCCGCGCGCGGCGATATAGACGCCCAGGCGATCCTCGATCGCTACCAGGTTGCGGTCGAACTCCCCGAACAGGGGCCCGAGCAGATGCGGCTCGGCGAATTCGAGCTCAAGCCTGGCGCGAGGGGCGGCGGCTTCGGCGGCCTTCTTGGGAGGCATCAGGCGGCTTGCTCCATGACATGCGCGCCGCCCAGGCTGTTGGAGCCGGCGGAGACGATCTCGACCTCGATCAAATCGCCGATCGCGGCGCCGGTCTCGAGGTGCACCGACTGGAGCCAGGGCGACTTGCCGATCAGCTGGCCGGGACGCTTGCCCTTGCGCTCGAGCAGCACTGACGTGCGCCCTCCAACGCTCGTCTGGTTGAAGCTCAAGGTCTGCCGGGTGAGCAGCGCCTGCAGCCGTTGCAATCGTTCGTCCATGACCTCCGGCGCGATCTGCTCGCTCATCTCTGCGGCCGGAGTGCCCGGCCGCGGCGAATATTTGAACGAGTAAGCCTGGGCGTAGTTCACCGCCGTGACAATTTCGAGCGTCTGCTCGAATTCGGCATCGGTCTCGCCTGGGAAGCCGACGATGAAGTCGCCCGAAAGCGCGATGTTCGGCCGCGCCGCCCGCACCCGATCGATGACGGCCATGTAGCTTGCGGCGGAATGACTGCGGTTCATGGCCTTCAGGATGCGGTCGCTCCCCGACTGCACCGGCAAATGGAGGAAGGGCATCAGCTTCTCCACCTCGGCATGGGCGCGGATCAGCCCCTCGGTCATGTCGTTGGGGTGGCTGGTCGTGTAGCGGATCCGGGCGAGGCCCGGCAGCGCGTCGAGCGCCCGGATCAGGCCGTCCAGGCCCTGCATGCGGCCCTTGTCGTCCTCGCCGGTCCAGGCATTCACATTCTGACCCAGAAGCGTGATCTCCCGCGCGCCCATGTCGACCAGCGCCCTGGCTTCGTCGACGATCGCGCTCCAGGGCCGCGATATCTCGGCGCCGCGCGTATAGGGCACGACGCAATAGGTGCAGAACTTGTCGCAGCCTTCCTGCACGGTCAGGAAAGCGCTCGGGCCTTGCCGCCTGCGGGCGGGGAGGGCGCCGAACTTGCTCTGGATCGGCATGTCGGTGTCGAGCGCCGGCCGTCCCGCTGCGGCATCGCCGATCAGCGCAGGCAAGCGGTGATAGGCCTGCGGCCCGACGACGATGTCCACGCTGCGCGCACGGCGCTGGATCTCCGCACCCTCCGCCTGCGCGACGCAGCCGGCAACCGCGATCATGGGTCGCGTTCCGTCTTCGCGCTTCAGCCGGCCGATGTTGGAATAAACCTTCTCCGCCGCCTTTTCACGGATGTGACAGGTGTTGAGCACGACAAGATCGGCCGTGCCGCCATCGGAAGCCGCGGACATGCCTTCGGCCTCCAGCAGCTCGGCCATGCGGGCGCCGTCATAGACGTTCATCTGGCAGCCGAAGGATTTGACGTGGAATGTCTTGGGGGAATTCATTGCGCGCCTATAGGCGATCCGGACCGCGTCCGGAACCCGTAAGCGCCTCCACGATCGCCGCGCGGCTACGCTGCGCCAGCGCCTTGCGGTCGGGCGTGTCGGCAGGATCGATGGGTTCCAGGAACCGGACCGTCACCGGCAGCTTTCCCTTGCGCGAGAAGACGCGCTTCGCATTGGCCTTGGCCGGCTCCTCGCCGACCCAGGCGATTTCCTCCGTCGCGGCGCCATAGTGTATCGCCACCGGCTGCACCTTGATGCCGGCCAGAGGCGGGAAGAGCGAGGCGAGCAGGCTGGCGCGAAAGGGCAGGACTTCGCTTCCGCCGGCGGTGGTTCCCTCGGGGAACAGAGCCACCGGCTGCCCGCTCGTCAGCGCCGATCGAAGCGCGTCGGCCTGACCGCGCACCGCGCTGCGCTCCGTTCGCGCGATGAAGACGGTGTTGTTGAGCCGGGCAAGCCACCCGATCACCGGCCACCGCCCCACCTCGTCCTTGGACACGAAGGCCGAGCCGCTCGCGCCGGCGATCACCATGATGTCGAGCCAGCTCAGGTGATTGGAGACGAACAGCACGTTGCGCTTCAATGACGTGCCGACGATCCGCGTGCGCGCGCCCGTCGAATAGCCGACCCAGAACAGGAACCGCCGCGGCCAGGGCGAGCGGCGGCCCAGCAGCTTCCACAGATAGTGAGGCGGGAGACAGGCAAGCAGCCCCGCCACGATTGCACCAGCGCGAAGAACGAGGCGGATCAGAAACGCAGTCTCACTGCTTGCGGCCGAGCGCGACCCCGTAAAGCTCCATCCTGTGGTCGACGAGACGGAAGCCCAGTTTCTCGGCGATCTTGCGCTGCAGCGCTTCCAGTTCGTCGTCGACGAACTCGATCACGGTTCCGGTCTCCACATCGATCAAGTGATCGTGATGGGTGTCGTGCGCCGCTTCATAGCGTGCCCGGCCGTCGCCGAAATCGTGGCGCTCCAGAATGCCCGCTTCTTCGAACAGGCGAACCGTGCGGTAAACGGTAGCGATCGAGATGCCGCTGTCGATCGCGGCCGCTCGGGCGTGAAGCGCCTCGACGTCCGGATGATCCTCGGCTTCCGAGAGCACGCGGGCGATCACCCGCCGCTGCTCGGTGATGCGCAGACCCTTCTCCGCGCACAGCATTTCGATGTCGATCTTGCGTGTCATCCGCCTTCGGCTTTAGCCCAATCGGCGGCCGCGTCAAACGGCCGGAGCGCGGGCTCCGGCCGCGAGAACTTACTTGGCGCGGGCGGTGCGGCGGCGCTTGGTGCCGAGGCCGATCTTCTTGGCAAGCGTGCGGCGCTGCTCGGCATAGTTGGGCGCAACCATCGGATAGTCGGCGTTGAGGCCCCACTTGGCGCGATATTCGTCCGGGGTCATCTCATAGTGAGTCATCAGATGCCGCTTGAGCATCTTCAGCTTCTTCCCGTCCTCCAGGCAGACGATATAGTCGGGCTTCACAGACGCGCGAACAGAAACGGCCGGCTCCAGCTTGGCTTCGGGTTCGGGAGCGCGGGCGCCAAGTCCGGTCAGTGCGCTGTGAACATTCTGGATCAGCTGCGGCAGGTCGTTCACGGCCACGCTATTGTTGCTGACATGGGCAGACACGATGTCGGCCGTCAGCGTGATCAAAGTCTCGTTGATGTTGTTGTTGTCGTTCATGACAATCCTAAAACTCTCTTCTGCGATTTGGAGGCGGGGTTTTCTGTACTCCGCGAATGATCGTTCGCGCCGCTTTTGACAAGCGGTAAAGCCGGTGAGATCGTCGCAGCGGGCTAGAAAGTCGCGGCCCTGGTCAATGTCAGCGCGTCGTAGATCTGGCCGTCGCGCCCAGTATAGTAGTTTCTGCGCCGTCCGACTTCCGAAAAGCCGGCTTTGGAATAAAGCTTGATTGCCGGATTGCCGTCCCGCACCTCCAGGTGCAGTCGGTCGGCTCCCCTTGTTGTTGCAACAAGCATGAATCGGTCGAGCAGCATTTGGCCGATGCCTTGCCGCTGCCCATCGCGGCGGACCGCGAGCAGCAGCAATTCGGCTTCCTTCAGCACGATCCGGCCGAGCGCGAAGCCGAGCACTTCGTCCCCGTCGCGGGCGAGCGTCAGCCACACGCCCGGCATCGGCATCAGCCCGGCGCATTGGGCGGCGGTCCACGCCTCGCCATAAGCGGGGTCGAAGCTGTCCTCCATTACTCGCATGACGGGGTCGAGCTCGGCCACGCCGCCTTCGACGATGGTGATGCCGCCCGGCATCAGGCGTTCGGCTTCGCGTCGGGCGCGCGGCCGTAGATGGGGCGCGGGGCGAGCGAGCAGAGCGGCTCAGGCAGCAAGCGCGCGTCGGCGGCGCGTGGGAGGGCATCGACCGCCCGGCCATAGCCGCGTGCGCTCACCAGTGTTTCCGCTCCGGAGCCCAGGACGAGATCCGCACGGATTGCCGCCGCTGCGTCGTCGGGCAGCAGCGACCGGAGATCGTCGCGGGAGGAAAGGGGTCGTCCACCATAAGTCTGGACGAAAAGCTGCCCGTGTCCGCCGTGCAGCGCAACCGCATATTCTCCATCCGCCTCGTCTGCCGCGATCACGGCCATCGACGAATAGCCGAGCAAAGGAACGCGCCAGCCGATCGCGAGGCCATGGGCAGCGGCGAGGCCGACGCGGACGCCCGTGAAGCTGCCCGGGCCGCAATCGACGAGAATGGACCGGGGCCGCCGGCTAGCCAGCAATTCTTCGATCATCGGCACCAGCCGCTCGGCATGGCCGCGCCCGACCAGCTCGTGCCGCTCGTCTATAAGTTCCGTGCCGTCGATCAGCGCAACCGAGCAGGCCGCGGTCGCGCTGTCGATCACGAGTGTCAGGGCAGAGGCTTCAGCCATCAGTCGTCACTGCGAGGAGCGAAGCGACGAAGCAATCCACTGCCACGAACGCCCACTGGATTGCTTCGCTGTGCTCGCAATGACGGAACGTGGTCAGACGGCCTCGACCGTCTCGACCTCCGGGACATAATGCTTGAGCAGGCCCTCGATCCCGTTCTTGAGGGTCATGGTGGAGGAGGGGCAGCCCGAGCAGGCGCCCTGCAGCGCCAGATAGACGGTGCCCTTCTGGAAGCCGCGATAGACGATGTCGCCGCCGTCCTGCGCCACGGCCGGGCGGACGCGCGTGTCGATCAGCTCGCGGATCTGCGCGACGATCTCGGCGTCCGCGGGATCGTCGCCAATGTCTTCGGCGGGCGCGATGCTGATGGCGGCGGCGCTGCCCGGATTGAACAGCGGCGCTCCGCTCGAAAAATGGTCCAGAAGAATGCCGAGTATCTGCGGCTTCAATTGCCGCCACTCGACGCCGGGCCCGGCGGTCACCGAAATGAAGTCGCGCCCGAAGAACACGCCGTCCACGTCGCCCGTCGAGAAGATGGCATGCGCCAGCGGCGAGGCTTCCGCTTCCTCGGGGGTCGCGAAGTCGCGGGTGCCGCCGCTCATCACGCTCTGCCCCGGCAGGAACTTGAGCGTGGAAGGATTTGGCGTCGGTTCGGTCTGGATCAGCATGTTTTGCATGTGGGCCGGAAGCCGCAGCCGATCAAGGCATCAGGCGAGCGCCGCAGAGCGTCGGCAGGCGCCGCTCAGCATTGCTCATATTTCCAGTTTCGGCGCTTGCCTTTCGCCATCCACTCCACCGCCTGGGCGAGGCGCTTGGCCCGCGTCTCCGGCCGCTTGGCCTCGGTGACCCAGTCGACATACTCGCGCCGGCAGCTCGGCGGAAAACTTTCGAACGTCTGCCGCGCGGCATCGTTCGCGGCCAGCGCTGCCGAGAGGTCCGGCGGGGTTTCGAACGCGGGTTTGGAATGCTTTGCGGGTCGCGGCGCCTTTTCGCCGCTGTCGACCAGTTGCATCGCCTTGGCGATCAGCCCGTGCATCGTCTCGCCGTCGGGCAAGTCTTCGAGACTGACGATCCGGCCGAAGGAGCCCATCGCCTCGCGCCGGCGCTCCGTGTCGCCGACCACAGCCGCGCCCTGCCAGAAGCCGAACGTCGCGTGCGCCTTGAACGCGGCCATCTGGGCAAGGATGCTCCCTTTATAGAGGAACGCCGGCATGCCCCATTTGATCGTCTCCTCGCAGGGGGGGCAGGCGGCGTGCACGGCCTCGCGCAGTTGCTCGAGTATCGGCTTCGCGAACTCGGCCTGGCGCTCGATATAGGCGTCTACACGTGGATCCCTCGCCATCGGCTCTCCTCCTCCTCTCCGGGATCCGATCATCGGCCCCGGAGCTCGTCGAGGCAAGCCGCGACTCGCTCCGCCCCGGGATCGATTCGCTCTGCCGAAGCGGCGGGAACGGGCGAGTCGCAGGTTCGCTGCCGCCCGATTCTCTTTTGCCGAAAGGAAGAGGATCGTGCGTGCCGCCAAGCTCAACTCAAGCATGATCTCGCGCATCGCCTATGACGACGAGGCCGAGGCGCTCAGCATCTGGTTCAAGGAGACCGGTCGCTATGTTTATTATGGCGTGCCGGGCGCCATCTTCGACGCATTGAGAAGAGCGCCTTCAGCAGGTCGTTTCTTCAACGAAAGCATCAAACGCCGGTACCGCTGCAGCTTCGACCCGGACCGGCGGCGTTTCCGCCCGACTGGTTAACGGAAACTTTACTAAGTCTCTGAACGAGTTGTATTAATTTCCGCGTCGGCATGCGTGTATTTTCGGGACGGCGCCATTTTGGGGAGGTGACACAGGGATCGTTTCAGCCCGATAATGAGTTCAGTCAGGCAGAGAAGTTCACGCTTCTAGTGCTTTGTTCGAAGGGGCTCACGATGCTGAACACGATGATCCAGGGGCAGGACAAAGTCTTCCCGCACGATCCCTCCGCTCGCGGTTACCTTGTTGTCTATCGCGAGAACCAGGTTAACTATTGCCCGTCTTGTGGCCGCACTCATTGGCTGGTCGGCCGCGTCTCCGCCGAATGCGGCTTCTGCGCGACGGCCCTGCCGCTCGCCGAAGCGACTTCGCGCGGGTCGGGCACCCACAGCCGCAATTACCGGCCCGCTTTTCCGGCCTTCGCTGCTTAAGAGCTGCCCTGGCCCGCGCTTCTCCTTTCAGTGCGGGTCAAACTTCGGGCCGGTTGCCACCGTGCAACCGGCCCGATTTTTATGGGCGACGAACCTAATGGCGCCGCGCTCGTTCAGCGGGCGAGGAGAAAGCCATGGCCGTCCGCCTGAAGCCGATCGACCGGCAGACCATCGTCATCACCGGCGCGAGCAGCGGCAACGGTCTCGCCACTGCGCAGGAAGCGGTGCGGCGGGGCGCGGCCGTGGTGCTCGCGGCCCGCAATGCGGAGGCTCTGGAGCGGATCGCGACCGACCTTCGTCTTGCCGGCGGGAGAGTGGCGGTCTGCGAAGCCGACGTGGCCAGTGACGACGATGTGGAGCGCATCGCCCAAACCGCCATTGACCAGTTCGGTGGCTTCGACAGCTGGGTGAACGACGCCGCGGCCGCCACTTACGGCCGCATCGACGAAGTGCCGATGGAGGACCATCGCCGCATCTTCGACGTGAATTATTTCGGCCTTCTGAAAGGCATGATCGTCGCGGCCCGTCATTTCCGCGCCCGCGGCGGCGGCGCGATCGTCAATGTCGGCTCCGTCCTCTCCGACCGCGCGATGATCCTGCAAGGGCCCTATTCCGCCACCAAGCATGCGGTGCAGGCCGCGACCGACGCGATGCGGATGGAGCTTGAGCGGGACCGCGCGCCGGTGTCCGTGACGCTTATCAAGCCGGGCTCCATCCACACGCCCTATCCCCAGCATGCGCGCAACTACATGTCCGCGCCGCCGCACCTGCCGCCGCCGCTTTACGATCCGCGGCTGGTCGCCGACGCCATTCTCTTCGCCTGTGAAAACCCGCGCCGGCAGCTCTACGTCGGGGGCGGTGGCTACGCGATCTCGCTGCTCGGCAAGGTGGCGCCGAGGCTCAGCGACCTCTTGATGGAAGCGGTCGGAATAGATTCGCAGCAAAAGCCAGGCGATCCGGGCGATCCAGCCAAGCGCGACAACCTTTATGAGCCCAAGAGCGACGGGCGGGTGGAAGGCGATCAGGACGTGCATGTCCGACGCACGAGTTTCCTCCTCGAAGCGCAGAAGCAGCCATTGATGTTGCCCTTCCTCGCCGCTGCGGCGGGAGTCGAGGCGCTTCACGCGCTCGGCAGGCACCGGTCCAAGCGCAGCCATTCGCCCTTCATGCTGCGTCGGCGCCGGGTTCTCTGATCTGCGGAACAGGCAGTTTCGGCAGCCGTTTCATCTCGCGTCCCCAGCGCAGGAGCAGCTCCCATGAAGGTATCGGAAATCATGACCTCGGACCTCCAGGTCGTCTCTCCCCAGCAGCCCATCCAGGAAGCCGCGCGGCTCATGCTGCAGGCTGATGCAGGCGTTGTTCCCGTGCAGGACGGAGACCAGTTGATCGGCATCGTCACCGACCGCGACATCGCCGTTCGCGCCGTGGCGGAAGGGCGTGGGCCCGACACGCCGGTGAGCGAAGTGATGAGCGGCAAACCGCTCTTCTGCTTCGAGGACCAGAATATCGACGACGTCGCCATTCTGATGAGCGACGCGCAGGTTCGCCGCTTCCCGGTCGTGAGCCGCGAGGGCCAGAAGCTGGTCGGCATCGTCTCGATCGGCGATCTCACCAAGATGGACGACGAGGGCCAGGCCGCCGAAGTCGCGCTGAGCGGCGTCTCCGAGCCGGGCGGCGAGCACAATCAAAGCCAGGAGGCCTGAGCCTCCCGGATCAGTCCAGCTTGAAGGTCGCCTCCGCGCTTTCGACTTCGTCCTTGATGAAGCGGAGCGCGGTCTTGACGCGGGCGAGGGATTTCAGGTCCTCGTGCACGATCAGCCAAAGCGACCGGGTAAGGCGCACTTCATCGGGCAGCACGCGCACCAGCCCCGCTTCCTCGCGGGCGAGGAAGGCCGGGAGCACGCACAGGCCCGCGCCCGCCAGCGTCGCCATGAGCTGCGCGACGAGGTTGCTGCTCTCCAGTGCGGTGCTGCCCTCCGGGACGACATCCTTCAGGAAGTCGAGCTCGGGAAAGTTCAAGAGGTCGCCGATATAGCTGACGAAGCGGTGGCGCTTGAGATCGTCCAGGCCCGCGATCGCGTCATGCGCGTTCAGATACGTCGGCGCCGCATAGAGGGCGAGATCATAGTCGATCAGCTTGCTGACCACGAGGCGGCCGGCGGCCGGCCGGCTGACGGCGACAACGATGTCGGAATCGCGCCGGGCGAGGCTGAAAACGGCTGAAGCGGCGACGAGCTGGACGTTGAGCTGGGGGTGCCGCTCGGTGAGGCGGCCGATCCGCGGCGCGAGGAAGTAGCTTCCGAAACCCTCCGGGGAGCCGATGCGCACACCTCCCGCCACGGTCTCGGCCGTCCCGCCGACCAGATCGTGGACTCCGAGCGCCAGCCCTTCCATCTGCTCGGCGATGGGCAGGAGCCGCTGTCCGGCCTCGGTGAGTCCGTAGCCCGAGGGGCTGCGATCGAAGAGCTTGGCTTTCAACGCATGTTCCAGCGCCGCGATGCGCCGGGACAGCGTCATATGGTCGACCTGCAGCCGCGCCGACGCCGCAGTGAGGCGGCCGGTCCGCGCGATGGCGAGGAAGCTCCGCAAGCTGTTCCAGTCGAACTCGGCCATCCGTATGTGAACTTTCGAGCTATCGTTGCGCTGCAATATAGATAGATTCCCCATATCAGCTGTGAGAGAGGAGCGCCATCCAGCGAGGGGGAAATCAAATGACGTTCGAGGCACATGCGGCCGCGTTCAGCGCCGAGGTTGAATTTGCGATCGAGCAGCCGAAGGCGCGCATCTTTCCGGTCCACGCCGAAGTCGCCGATCCGGAGGCCGGCTGGGCCACTCGCAACCCGAACCGCGCGCTGGCGTTCCTGTTCGTAAGCCCCCGCGATTGTGCCGCGCTCGACGAGCTGATGGCGCTCTAAAACAAGGATTACACAGTGACCGACAGCCGCGTCTGGACAGTTCCTTCGGCGGCTCCGAGCCCAACCGAGCTTGCCGAAGCCTGGTCGCGGGTCGTCACCAGCGCCGCCGACGTGCTGCGCTCCACTGCCAACACGGCCGCGAACCCGCCTGCGCCGCTTCCCTATGATCCGGCCTCGCCGATCCGCGCTTTTTCTTCCTTCGCGACCCACCTGCTGACCAACCCCGCTCAGGCGATGGCGGCCCAGCAGCAGGCGGCGACCGATTTCATGCAGCTGTGGAGCTCGGCCGCCTCACGCGCCGCCGGAGCAACTCCCGAGCCGCTGATCGCGCCCGAGCGCGGCGATCGCCGCTTCAACGACCCGGCTTGGAGCGAGGAGCCGGTCTTCGATTATCTGAAGCAAGCCTATCTGCTCGCCACCAAGCGGATGGTCGAGCTGGTCGAGAATGCCGAAGGTCTGGACGAGGCGACCCGCACCCGCGTGCTCTTCTTCACTCAGCAATATCTGCACGCGCTCTCGCCGGCCAACTTCCCGTTCACCAACCCGGAGGCGATCCGCAAGGCGATCGACACCGGCTCGGTCAGCCTCATCTCCGGCCTCGCCAACATGCTCGCCGACGCGGCCGCGCAGCCCGGCATCGTGCAGCGCCGCTCCACTGCGGAGTTCGAGCTCGGCGTCGACATCGCCGCCACCCCTGGAAGCGTCGTCTACCAGAATGAGCTGTTGCAGCTCATCCAATACTCGCCCGCCACGGACGAGGTCTACCGCAGGCCGATCCTCTACGTGCCGCCGCTGGTGAACAAATATTATTTGATGGACCTGCAGCCCAAGTCGAGCCTGATCCGGTGGCTGGTGGAGCAGGGGCATACGATTTTCGTCGTCTCCTGGGTCAATCCCGGCGCCGAGCTCGCCGACATGGACATGGCCGATTACATCAAGCTCGGCCCCATTGCCGCGCTCGACGCCATCGAGCAGGCGACCGACGAGCGCGTGGTCGACATGTTCGGCTTCTGCATGGGCGGCACCCTGATCGCGATGGCGCTGGCCTATCTCGCCGGCCGCGGCGAGGGCGACCGGGTCGCGTCGGCCACCACGATGGGCTCATTGTTCGACTTCGCCGAGCTTGGCCAATGGGCGACCTTCTCCGAGCCCGAGCAGCTCAAGGCGATGGAGCGCCACCTCGACCACAAGGGCTTCATGGCCGCCCAGGACCTGCAGACGCTGTTCAGCGCGGTGCGGGCGAACGACCTGATCTGGTCGTCCGTCGTCAGCCACTATCTGCTCGACCGCGACGCGCCGCCCTCCGACATCCTCTACTGGTTCGCCGACGGCGCGCACATTCCCCGGGCCTTCCTCCTGAGCTACGCGACGCAGCTCTTGCGCGACAATCTGCTGAAGGAGCCCGGCGGCGTGCTGATCGACGGCGTTCCGCTCGATCTCGGCGCGGTGAAGACGCCGCTGCTCGCCATCAGCCTCAAGGACGACCACGTTTCCGCCTGGTCCGCCACCTATGACGGCGCGCGGCTGTTCGGCGGACCCGTCACTTTCCTGCTCGGAGGGTCCGGCCACAATGCCGGCGTCATCAATCCCCCGTCGGCCAACAAGCACGGCTTCTGGACGAACGAAGAGACGCCGGAGAGCGCTGACGCGTGGTTTGCCCGCGCGACCAAACAGGACGGCTCCTGGTGGCCGCATTGGCAGGCGCGCCTCGCCGCCGGTCAGGATAAGGTCCCGGCGCGCGCGCCCGGATCGGGCAAGCTCCCAGCGATCGAACCGGCGCCCGGCTCTTACGTGCGGATGAAGGGCTAGCCGACCCTGGCTTGGACTTGGCCGCGCAAGCGCGTATCGAGCCCGGTTCATGGACGCGTCCGACCTTCGCATTGCGCTGTTCAGCGGCAATTACAATTATGTGCGGGACGGCGCGAACCAGGCGTTGAACCGGCTGGTCGAGTATCTGCTGCGGCAGGGCGCTGCGGTGCGCATCTATTCGCCGACGGTGAAGGAGCCCGCCTTTCCGCCCAATGGCGAGATCGTCCACATCCCCGCCATTCCATTCCCCGGCCGCGCCGAATATCGCGCTCCATTGATGATCCCGGCGAGCGCCAAGCGCGACATCAGGCGGTTCGATCCCAACATCTTCCATGTCGCGAGCCCCGAAATGCTCGGCCACCGCGCGGTGACGCTGGCGCGCGGGATGGACCGGCCGGTCATCGCCTCGGTTCACACGCGCTTCGAGACCTATCCACGCTACTACGGCCTCGCATTCCTGGAGCCGCTGATGCTCTCGGCGCTCCGCCGCTTCTATCGCCGCTGCGACGCCATCTTCGCGCCTTCGGAATCGATGGCGCAATTGCTCCGCGAGCAGCGGATGAACTACGATGTCGGCATCTGGACGCGCGGCATCGACCGCGGGATCTTCAACCCCGACCGCCGCGACCTCGAATGGCGGCGCTCGCTCGGCATCGACGACGACGTGCCGGTGATCGGCTTCACCGGCCGCCTGGTGATGGAGAAGGGACTCGACGTCTTCTCCGACACGATCGACCGGCTCGAGCGCCGCCAGGTGCGCCACAAGGTGCTGGTGGTGGGGGAGGGACCGGCCCGCGACTGGTTCGAAAAGCGCCTGCCCAATGGCTGCTTCGTCGGTTTTCAGGAGGGGCAGGATCTCGGCCGCGCCGTCGCGTCGATGGACATGCTGTTCAACCCGTCGGTCACCGAAACCTTTGGGAACGTGACGCTGGAGGCGATGTCGGTCGGCCTTCCCGTCGTCGCCGCGATCGCCACCGGAAGTCAGAGCCTGGTGACCGACGGCGTCACCGGCCGGCTGGTGCGTGCCGGCGCGATCGCCGCCTTTGGTGACGCGCTCGCCGCTTATTGCCAGGATCCCGAGCTCCGCGAGCGCGCGGGCCGGGCGGGCATGGAGATCAGCATGCGCTACGGCTGGGACGAGGTGAACCAGGAGCTGGTCGACGCCTATCTCCGCGTCATCCGCCAGCGCAAGGCCGGGCTCCGTCACCGGCGGAGCCCGGTGCCTTAACTCACTTCAGCCGCTCGATCCTTTGCGCGGCGTCGTCGAGGATCGCCGCGATCTGGTGGAGGCGGTCCTCGTCCATGTCCTCGCGCGTTGCGCGGTGCCACAACGCGGAGAGAAGGTTGCCGACCGCCCGCTTGATCGGCGCGCCGCCGGCACGGCGCTTGTCGTCGCCCATGCCCTGGAGGCGGCCCATCAACGCGTCGATTTCCTCATTGCGGTCCGCAAGATACGCCTCGCCCTCTGGCGTGACGGCGAACACCTTGCGCGAGCCTTCCGCTTCATTCTCCCGGATCAGCCCCATGTCCTGGAGCATAGTGAGCGTAGGATAGACCACGCCGGGGCTCGGCGCGTAGGTCCCGTGCGTCAGCTCCTCGATCGCGCGAATAAGGTCGTAGCCGTGACGCGGCTGCTCCGCGATGAGGCGGAGGAGCACCAGGCGAAGCTTCCCCGCCTCGAACACGCGCTTGCGACCGCTGCCGCCGTGCCGATGGCCGCCAAATTCCATGCCCCAGTCCCAGGGACCCGATCCCCAGCCGCCGCGCCCGCCGCCCATGCCCATCGTAAGGATCGCCTCCGGTATGCGGCCGAAACCGCGCGGGCTGCAGCCATGCATCCCGAATTTCATTCCCATGTCACACTCCATCTCAGTGCATCTAAGATATATCTTGTGACATGACGCGTCAACGGGGGTGGTAAGTGCTGCTCCCGTCGCGGAAATCGGCTAGAGGCCGGATGTGGCCGACCTTTTCGCCGACGATCCTGCTCCCCAGGCTGAGGCCGCTCCGCCCGACACGGCTCCGCTCGCCGACCGGCTGCGCCCGCAGCGGCTGGAGGATGTGGTCGGGCAGGAGCATCTGACCGGCCCGGAAGGCGCGATCGGCCGGATGGTCGCGGGGGGCAAGCTCGCGTCGATGGTGCTGTGGGGTCCGCCGGGCACCGGCAAGACCACGATCGCGCGCCTGCTCGCGAGCGCCGTCGGCATGCGCTTCGTTGCCATATCCGCCGTCTTTTCGGGCGTCGCGGACCTCAAGAAGGTGTTCGCCGAAGCGCGGGAACATGCGCGGATCGGGCGGCAGACTTTGTTGTTCGTGGACGAGATCCACCGCTTCAACCGCGCCCAGCAGGACGGCTTTCTCCCCTATGTGGAGGACGGCACGGTGGTGCTGGTCGGCGCGACGACGGAGAACCCGTCCTTTGAGCTCAACGCCGCCTTGCTCTCACGCGCGCAGGTGATGATCCTCAACCGGCTGGGCGCCACCGCGCTGGGCAAGCTTCTCGACCGGGCGGAAGCGATCATGGAGCGCCCGCTGCCGCTCACGCCCGAGGCGCGCGACGCGCTGGTCGCCACTGCCGACGGCGACGGCCGTTTCCTGCTCAACCAGGCGGAGACGCTCTTCTCGGTCGAGCTGGACGGCTCACTCGATCCCTCTTCGCTCTCGGCCCTGCTGCACCGCCGCGTGGCGGTCTACGACAAGGATCGCGAGGGTCATTACAACCTCATCTCCGCGCTTCACAAAGCCATTCGCGGCTCAGACCCGCAGGCGGCGCTCTATTATCTCGCCCGCATGCTCGTCGCGGGCGAGGAGCCGCTCTACCTGCTGCGCCGCCTCACCCGCGCCGCGGTTGAGGATATCGGGCTCGCCGACCCGCAGGCGCTGGTCCAGTGCATCGCCGCCAAGGACACATACGACTTTCTCGGCTCGCCGGAGGGGGAACTCGCCATCGTCCAGGCCTGCCTCTACCTCGCGACGGCCCCCAAATCGAACGCCGCGTACATGGCGCAGAAGGCGGCGTGGCGGAGCGCGAAGGACACGGGCTCGCTGATGCCGCCCAAGAACATCCTCAACGCCCCCACCAAGCTCATGAAGCAGGTCGGCTACGGCAAGGGCTATCGCTACGATCACACCGCCCCGGAGGGCTTCTCCGGCGACAATTACTGGCCCGAAGAGATGCAGCCGCAAACCTATTACAAGCCGACCGACCGCGGCCTCGAGAAGCGGATCGCGGAGCGCATGGCATGGTGGGACGAGCAGCGCGGGCGAGGGGAATCCTAGAGGGCTGGGCGTGCGGCCATTCGCTCGACGTCGGCCAGCAACGCGTCGAGAGCCGCCCGATCGTAGAGGCGACCGTTCGCGACCACGGCGCGGACCTGCCGCATGTTCGCGACATCCTTCAGCGGGTCGGCGCCGAGCAGAACGAGATCGGCCTCCTTGCCGGCCGCAATCCCGCCGTAGCGATCGCTCTTCCGGAGGTAGGCCGCAGGGACCGAAGTGGCCGCGCGCAGCACGTCCATCGGCGAGAGGCCGGCCTCACGAAGCAGCCCCATTTCCCGGTGCAGGCTGAAGCCCGGCACGATCATCGTGTCGTTCGCGTCCGTGCCCGCCATGATCGGCAGGCCGGCGCGGTGCGCGAGCCCGGTGATGAGGAGGCCATGTCGGTAGAAGCGGCCGAGCTGGCGGATTTCCTCCGCCGGAAGCGCGGCCGTGGACGTGAGGTCCTTCTCCCAATCCGCCGCGCGCGGGGCCAGTATGTAACGGCGGGCGGGATCGCTCCGGTAGGCGGCGTCGCCTGCACGCGCCTCCATCTCCCGCGTCACATGCGTCGGCGTATGATAGACCCCGGTTGCCGACAGCTGGGCGAGGAAAGAGGCGCAGAGCGCCGGATCATATTCGTCGACGGTGCGGGCGAGGCGAACGAGATTCGGCGGGCGGGCGCTCCCCGGCTTTCGCTCCACGAAATCGCCGTTCGTGCGGCGAAACTCCGCGCCGTAGCGGCTGCAGTCGTAGAGCAGGTCGCGCGCATGCTCGATGCTGCGGTATCCGAGTGTGGCCGCGCCGAGGCTGCCGGCGCCGAAGGGGACATGCCCGGAGACCTCCAGTCCCAGCCGGCGGGCTTCCTCGATCAGCGCCACGAAGACGTTGTGCGGCACGGAATCGTGAGTCTTGACGATATCAACGCCGCGCCCGTGCAGGTGACGCGCCAGTTCGCGGCCCTGGTCGGGTGTCCCCGGAACCACGATCGGCGGGACTCCGTCCGGCAGTTTGACGTTGGCTGGACCCATCACCATAGTGCCGGCGATCGCGACGATGTCGGGCCCTGGCGTTTCGCCCGATCGAAGCGCGTTCTGCAGCGCGCGATATTCGCCGATACAGCCCTTGGTCCCGCCCGCCAGCGCCCAGCAATCGCCGGACATTTCGCGGATCCCGGTGACGCCATTGGCGAACAACAGGTTGAGCGTCGCGGGCGCGGGCTGAGGCAGGAACAGGTGGACGTGCATGTCCATCAAGCCGGGGATCAGATACTGGCCCGTGCCGTCGATCGTCCGCTCCGCCGCATAGCCTTGGGGACCGGCGGACGGGCGAACCGCCACGATCCGATCGCCGCGGATGTAGACCGAATGCGCCGGGAGGACGCGCCGGGATTCGGGATCGATCACGGTGACGTTGGTGACGGCAAGGCTCGCCGGCTCGAGCGGGGCGCGTTCGGTCGTCTGGCAGCCGGCGACCAGCAAGGCGGCCGCGACCAATTGGAAAGCCGCCCGAACTCCGCCCATCACATGCCCCACCACTCTATGTCGTCGCGGAGTATGCTACAAATGTAGCACGTAGCAAGGCTCTTTATCTTCCTTCTGTTTCGAGGCACTTGGCCGATCGACTACGCGTCACAGGTCGGAGGCGTCCGGGTGAAGGACTGGAGCGATGCCGTCGTTTTCGCACTCACGCTTCCGGAAACGGAGCTTTCGACCTCCTATGGGAAGCCGGCCGTAAAGGTCAGGGGCAAGGCCTTCATGTTCACGGGCCGGGAGGAGGGCAGCTTCGCCGCGTCGTCGCCGCTGCCGGAAAAGGAGCTGCTGATCGGGACCGATCCGGAGACGTTCTGGGAAACCGACCATTATCGCGGCTGGCCTGCGGTGCTGGTCCGCTATCGGAGCGCGGATCGGGAGCGTGTCGAAAGCGTGATCGCGCGCGCTTGGTGGGACAAGGCGCCGCGGGCGTTGCGCAAGAATTTTGGAGAGCGACCTTAGATGAAGATGAAGTTCAAAGCCGCTCTGGCCGTTGCGATCGCCCTGGCCGTTCCCGCTGCGGCCCAGACCGACTCCCCGGCTTACGTGCGCGCGCTCGCCGCCGGGTACAAGGCGTCGTTCCTCTGCAGCGACATCTTCAACGCCGGCATGAGCGAGGCGCAGGTCGAGGCCGACGATCTGCAGCGCACCTATGCCGAGCTGGTGCCCGTGATGCGTGAGCTCAAGGCAAACGTGGACCGGCAGGGACGGACGGTGAGCGTCGCGTTCGATGACAAGTTGCCGCCACGGATCGCGGTCTGGCGGCCGCATCTCGGCTGCGCGCAGCTGCCGATCGGCGCTGGCCCTGAAGCGGCGCGCTCCGTGCCGCGTCTCACGGTCAACTCGGCCGTGAACCGGTCCGACAGGCTGCTTTGGCCGAACGGGGATCGCAATGCGGCCGCGAAACCGCGCGGCGACGCGAGGGCGTTCGCGGCCACGGTGGCGGCGGCGTTCGACCGGAGAAGCTACGGGCAGGGGAGCGAGACCACGGCGCTGGTCGTCGTCCAGGACGGCAAAATCGTCGCCGAGCGGTATCGCGACGACTTCAACATGCACATGTCGCAGCGCACCTGGTCGGTCGCGAAAAGCATGGCCGGCACGGTCGTCGGGGCGGCGGTGCAGCAGGGCATCATCGACATCGATGCGCCTGCGCCGATCCCGGAATGGCAGCGGCCAGGCGATCCGCGGCGGGCGATCACGACGGATCACCTGCTCCGCATGGCGAGCGGGCTGCACAGCGACGCGGCCGGCAACCGCACCGACGCCGTCTATTTCGGCGGCACGACCGTCACCGAGAATGCGACCGCCTGGCCCCTCGAAGTCGCGCCGGGCACGCGCTTCCGCTACGCCAACAACGACATCCTGCTCGCGATCCGCGGCCTGCGCGCCAAGCTGGGGGAGGGGGAGCGGGCGCTCGCCTTTCCGCTGACCGACCTGTTCTGGAAGATCGGAATGACCCGCACTTTTCCGGAGACCGACTGGGAAGGCAATCACATCTTGTCGAGCCAGGTCTGGACGACGGCGCGCGACATGGCGCGGCTGGGCATGCTCTACGTCAATGACGGCGTCTGGAACGGCGAGCGAATCCTGCCGGCCGGCTGGGGCGCTTCCGTATCACGGGCCGGCCCGGCCCAGCCGGAGCGCGGCTTCGGCTATGGCGCCACTTTCTGGACCTTCCCGGCGGACCTCGGCATTCCCGCCGACGCCTACATCGCTCAGGGCAATCGCGGCCAGTATCTCACGGTCATCCCTTCGCGCCGGATCGTAATCGTCCGCCGCGGCTATGACGGGCCGGGCACCGCCTTCGATCCGGGCCGCTTTACCAAGGATGTGCTGGCCGCGCTCCGCTAGGCGGAACTCCGGTCCCGCTCCGGCATTAGGCCGATATCCAATCGTTCAACCTGCGTAACAGGGGGACCAGCTATGTACCGTACCGGCTCGGACATGAATCACTGGCAATATCAGCTCGAACTCTGGCTCCCCCGCATTCTCGGGGCCGTCGCCATCCTGCTCATCGCCTATGTCCTGGCGCTGGTGGTGAAATGGGCGATCTCCAAGGTCGTCGACCGCGTCCCTGCGCTGAGGAAGCATTACGAGAATGAGCCGGGCCACACGCTGGGCGGCCTGATCGGCGATATCGCTTTCTGGCTGATCCTGCTGATTGGCATCATGCTCGCCCTCCAGCCGCTCGGCCTGACGCGGGTGCTGGAGCCGGTGCGGCAGCTCACCAACAACGTCTTCGCTTTCATTCCCAACCTGATCGGGGCGGGCCTCATCTTCGCCGTTGGGCTGATCGTGGCGAAGATCGTCAAGCGGATCGTTCAGGAGGCGCTTCTCGCCGCCAATGCCGATGGCTGGGTGCGGCGCACGGGCCTGGTCGAAGGCGGCCCGGCGGCGCGTCCGGCGGCTCCTCCTCCACCCCCGCCTCCGCCCGCGCCCGCTCAGACCTTCGGCGCCGCGGGAGCGCCCGTTGGCGGAGCCGGGATGAGCGGTCCCATCTCCGGTCCCACCATCCACGAGTTCCGGCCGACGCCGTCACCGGCGGCGAGCGCCAAGCAGCCTTCGCTCAGCCGCTCGATCGCCACCCTGGTCTTCTACCTGATCATGATCCCGGTCACGATCATGGCGCTCGACGCGCTCCGGATTCAGGCGATCTCGGGCCCGGCCACGGCGATGCTGCAGACGATCTTGAACTCGCTTCCGAACATCGTCGCCGCGCTCGTGCTGCTCGCGATCGGTTATGTTCTGGGCAAGCTCGCCAAGCAGTTCATCGAGCAGCTTCTGCCCTCGGCAGGCTTCGATCGCGCGGTGGCGACGCTCGGCTTCTCGTCCGAAAGCACGACCCCGTCGCGGACCGTCGGCACCGTTGTGATGGTCGCGATCCTGATCTTCTTCGCCATCAAGGCGGCGGAGCTTCTCCAGTCGCCGATCATCGCGGTCATGCTTGCCCAGGTGCTGGAGCTTGGCGGCCGCATCCTGTTCGGCACCGCGATCATCCTGGGCGGCGTGATCATCGCCCGGATCGTCTCCAACCTCGTCAGCGGCGCCGGCACGGAAGGCTGGCTTCCCGCGATCCTGAAATGGTCGATCATCGCGCTCGCGGTGGCGATGGGTCTCCGCTTCATGGGCCTTGCCAACGAGATCGTGATCATCGCCTTCGCCTCGATCATCGGCTCGGCCGCGATCGCCTGTGCACTCGCCTTCGGCCTGGGCGGCCGCCCGACCGCGCACAAGCTGCTCGAGCGCTGGACGGCGGGCGGCGGCATCCCCGCGCCGCCGACCAGGACGCGGGCGCCGCGCTCACCGAGCGAGACCCAGCCGCCACTGGTCTAGCCGGGCCTGGGTGAGAGGCGCCGCAGCCGCGGCCGTGGCGCTTCAACCGGCGGCGGCCTGAGGGTGCCGGGAGCGAATGCGTGCCGCCGTCATCATCCTGGTGTCGCTGTCCGGGCTTGGCTTGGCCGTCTGGTGGCAGCTGCAGGGTGTTGGCGAGCATCCGGTTGCCTTTGCGCGACGGCGCAGGCAGGCGGGGCTCGGCCTGCTTCTCCTCATGCTGATCCTCGGCGCGGGATCGTACATCAGCGTCAACGGCATGCCGAAGCGGCTCTTCGCGGCGGAGGAGGATGGAAGCTGGGGCGCCGTGCTCATCGACGGGCGTCCTGTTTCGGCCGAGGACTATCGGATTGTGGTGGAGGACCGGCAGGTGGTGGGCGGCCGTGACGGCTGTAACGACTGGGGCTTCACCGACGATCCGCCCGGCCCGGACGGCAGCCGCATGATCATCTCCACATTGGTCGCCTGCCGGGAGGATCCGGTGCGGGAAGCCTATTGGGCGGTGAGGGCGCGCGGCGTCGTGCCGGAGCTGCGTCCCGACGGCAGCCTGCGCCTCGCCGGGTGGGGCCATGTGGCGATCTTACGGCGCTGCAAGTGGGAACGCTCGAAGGCCGGGGACGGCGGCTCGCGGCGGGAGGTGTGCGTCACCCACGATCCGGATCGGCTGGTCAACTTCTGATCCTGCGCTAGCGCAGCGGCCAGGTTGCGAGGATCAGCGGCACGCCCACCGCGATCACCAGCAGCGACAGCGGCGCTCCCAGCCGCGCATAATCGCCGAAGCGGTAACCGCCCGGTCCCATCACCAAAGTGTTGCACTGGTGTCCGATGGGCGTGAGGAAGTCGGAACCCGCGCCGACCGCCACCGCCATCAAAAAGGCCTCGGGCTTGTAGCCGAGTTGGGTTGCGAACACGCTGGCGATCGGCGCCATCACCAGCACGGTCGCGGCATTGTTGAGGAAGGGCGTCACCGCCATTGCCGCAACCATGATCAGGCCGACCGCGGCCCAGGCGGGCAGGGTCGCCGCGGTCGTCGACAGCCAGCCGGCGATGAGGTCGGTCGCTCCGGTGGTGCGCAGCGAATCCGAGACGGGAATGAGGCAGGCGATCATCACCAGGATCGGCCACTCGATCCGGCTGTAAGCCTCGCGCGCGGGGAGGCCGCCGGTCAGCATGATGAGCGCGGCCGCGGCGAAGAAGGCAACCGCGACCGGCACCCAACCCACCGCCGTCAGCGCCATCGCGCCGCCGAGAATCGCGATCGGGATCAGCCCCTTGCGCGCGCTGCCGAGCCGGAGGCCGCGCTCGG
Organism: uncultured Sphingosinicella sp.; assembly: GCF_902806315.1. Classification (GTDB taxonomy): domain Bacteria; phylum Pseudomonadota; class Alphaproteobacteria; order Sphingomonadales; family Sphingomonadaceae; genus Allosphingosinicella. Next base: position 10,268 of record NZ_CADCWD010000094.1, on the reverse strand, counting down.
CCAGCGGCAGGCAGCCGAGCTCGCGCAGGCGTGCGGGGAGGGTGGAGAGCGGCCCCTGGAGGACGATCACGTCGCCGGGGCAGAGATGGATGTCGCGCAGCCGCTGGGTCAGCCGCTCGCCGCTGCGCGACACGGCGATCAGATTGACGCCGTGGCGGTCGTGCAGCTCCATCCGGCCCGCGCCCTGGCCAACCAGGATGGAGCCTTTGCCGATCACCGCCTCGATCACACCGATGTCGCTGCCCCCGGCCTCGGTCACCGCATCGCGGTGCTGACCTTCGAGCTGGAGCCCGGCCGCGGCGATCGCCCGCTCCAGCGCCTCCGGCTCGCCCTCCAGCATGAGAACATCGCCCCCATGGAGGCTGGCGTCGGGCAGCGGCATGATCCGGCGGCGTTCGCCGCGATGCAGCCCGGTCACTTCGACCTCACCATCGGTGAGCTGCTTGAACGCGGCGATCGTGACTCCGTCGGCCGGCGAGTGCGGCGGAATGCGGGCTTCCGTCGTATAGTCGGTGATGTTGAGCGCTTCGCCCATGGTCGGCGCCGCGCGGCGATTGGTCGGCAGCAGCTTGTAGCCCCAGCGCAGGAACAGAAGACCGGCGAGGCTGAGCCCGAGCCCGACCGGCGCATAGTCGAACATCTCGAACGGCCGGCCGGTCATCTCCTCGCGCACGCGGCTGACGATGATGTTGGGCGAGGTGCCGACCAGGGTCACGAGCCCGCCGAGCAGCGAGCCGAAGCTCATCGGCATCAGCAGGCACGAGGGCGAGACGCGCGAGCGCTTCGCCATCTGGAAAGCGGCCGGCATCAGCATCGCCAGCGCGCCGATATTCTTGACGAAGCCCGACAGCAAAGTCACCGATCCGACGAGCACGATCAGCTGCGAGCCCATGCGCGAGAAGCCGCCCGTGGCGCGCACCAGCGCGGCCTCGATGATCCCGGAGCGCGCGACTGCGGCCGAGATGACAAGGGCCGAGGCGACGATGATGACGATATCGTCGGCGAAACCGGAAAAGGCCTTGTCGGCAGGCACGATGCCGACGAGCAGGGACACGAGGAGGGCGAGGACCGCGACCATGTCGTAGCGGATCCGTCCCCAGATGAAGAGCGCCATCATGCCGGCAAGGATGGCGAAGGCGAGCAATTGCGGTGTGGTCATCAATGCCTGATGGAGATGAGGATTTTGCCCGAAGGACGCGACGCGGGCTGTTGGTTCAACGCCGCTATCGAAGTTTTGGCCCGGCGGTCCATAATTATCGCGAAGGTGATGGCCGCGACGCCCGGCGGGGCTATCTCTGCGGTGGAGCGAGCGCGCCGTTTACCCAAAATTAACTTCTTGGCAGTAAAGTGTTAACCAATTCGCGGCTGGCGGCGTGGGGCCGCTTCAGCCGCGTGCAGCGGAAAGGCACGACATGAAACGCCCTCGAACGAGGCGCTGGCCGGTTCTCGCCCCCCTCTTGCTGCTGGCGGGCTGCGCCCAGAAGGAGCGGCCGCAGATCCTTGTCGAGGAGGCCGCGAAGCCCGAGACCGGCTGGCGGTCGGTCGCCCGTGATGAGGATGTGGCAAAGATCGAGGCGCTTGGCGCCGCCTGGGCCGAGGCGCTGGACGCTGCCCGGCGCGCAGGTTTTTCCCGGCAGGTCGCAGGGGAGGGGCCGCTGCTCCAGCCGGCCGGAGCCCTGCCGCGCGCCGCGCCGTCGCCCGGCGCCTATATGTGCCGCCTGATCCGGATGGGACCGCGCGAAGGGAAGGGCGCCGCCTATAACGCGTTCAAGCCCTTCTTCTGCAACATCGGCGTCAATGGCGAGCAGCTCAGCATCACCAAGCAGACGGGGTCGGAGCGCCCGGCCGGCTATCTTTGGGAGGAGGAGGGGAGCAGCAAGCGCCTCATCTTCCTCGGCTCGCTTGCGCTCGGGAACGAGGATGCGCCGCTCGGCTATGGCGACGATCCCACCCGCGACATGGCCGGCGTGTTCGAGCGCGTCGCCACCTTCCGCTACCGCCTCGTCATCCCCAGTCCACGCGGCACCTCGAAGCTCGACGTGATCGAACTCGTCCCGGCACCGGTGCAAGTGGAGGAGTAGACTCACACAGCGCTGGCCTGTTCCCGCACGTCGGCGCAGTCTCCTCGAGCTGGCCGGGAGCAGGCTGGCCGCCGGACCGTTCAGCGCCGATGACCTTTGGCACTCTCAAGGATTTTCTGGAGCATTATAGCGGGCTCGAGCGCCATGCGCTCCACATCCACGCGGCTCTGTTTCTCTACGTGCTCTCCATGGCCCTCTTTCGGCAGAGCAGGAAGAGCCGCGTCCCATGGCTGGTGGTGTTTGGGATCGAGTGCGCGAATGAGCTCTACGATCTCGCGCGGAATTTCGAAGCTGACCCCGAAGCCGCACTCGCTGGCTCCGCGAAGGATCTGTGGAACACGATGCTCTGGCCCACCGTGCTGCTGCTCCTGGGCCGCTACACGACCTGGTTCCAGAGACGGCGCTTGCCACGCCCAATTGACGCCGACGTGCGCGTCTAAGGCGGAGGAAATCAAGGGGTGCGCGCGCGGACCGTGCCCGCAGCGCTGATCACTAGGGTGTAGAGCGCCCGCGCTCGTGCGGGCGCTCTACGTTCAACAACCGACCTCGGATCAGCTCTAGGTCGGACTGATCGAATTACAGCCCGTTGGCGAGGTTGGTGTCCGGCGAATTGGTGTTCATGTCCTGCTGGATCATGTTCTGAGTGGCCGGATCGGCGGTCATGTTGGCATCCATCGTGCCATTCATCGCTGCGCCGTTCATGTCCGCGCCGTTCATGGACATGTTCGGATCCATCATCATGTTGTCCGTGGCGGTTGCGTTGGCATCCATGGTCGTCGTGTTCACGGTGGTGGTTTCAGTTTCCCCACCGCCGCCACAAGCGGACAATGTCAGGGCCGCGCCAGCGGCGAGCATCAGATAACGCATAGAATTCTCTCCTCTTCCAAAACGTCGGCGCCAGTATCAGCTCAAGCGGCCACTCGCCAGCAGTTTAGGCGTAAGCATAGTAGGCGTTCGTATAGTTTTGGCAGCGGCGACGGATCAGCGGCGGTTCACCAGTGAGCGGCACAAGAGGGCTGCCCGGAGGACGGCAAGCCTTGAAAAACCGCGGCATGGTGTCCATGTGACACTTCCGTGGCACGCGGGTGGCACCTCGCACATGAGGCACCTTGGGACCGCCCTTCGACACGCTTGGGGCGAGCGGCTATAGACCGGAACCACACGGGGGTTTTCTGCCATGAACGTGATCGCTGGGAGCCTTCGCGGGCTCGATATCCGCGCCGAGATCGACCGGCTGCGCAAGGAGCGCAACGCCGTCATCCTCGCCCATTATTATCAGGAGCCGGCGCTCCAGGACATTGCCGATTTCGTCGGCGACAGCCTCGATCTGTCGCGCAAGGCCGCGGCGACGGACGCGGACGTGATCGCCTTTTGCGGCGTGCGCTTCATGGCCGAGACCGCCAAGATCCTGTCGCCCGACAAGATCGTCGTGCTGCCCGACATGAATGCCGGCTGCAGCCTCGAGGATTCCTGTCCGCCAGACCAGTTCAAGGCATTTCGCGAGGCTCACCCCCACCACATCGCGCTGACCTACATCAACTGCTCGGCCGAGGTGAAAGCCCTCTCCGACATCATCGTCACCAGCTCGTCCGCCGAGACGATCCTCGCCCAGATCCCGCAGGACCAGAAGATCATCTTCGGCCCGGACAAGAATCTCGGCGGCTGGCTCGCCCGCAAGACCGGGCGCGACATGCTGCTCTGGCCGGGCGTCTGCATCGTCCACGAGGCCTTTTCGGAGACCGAGCTTCTGAAGCTCAAGGCGCAGCATCCGGGCGCGCCGGTGCTCGCTCACCCGGAATGCCCGCCGCACATCCTCGACCATGCGGATCATGTCGGCTCGACCAAGGCGATCCTGGACGAGGCGCTGAAGTCCGACTCCGAGACGATCATCGTCGCCACCGAGCCGCACATCATGCACCAGATGGAAAAAGCGGCGCCGCACAAGCAGTTCATCGGCGCGCCCGGCGCGGACGGGAACTGCAACTGCAACATGTGCCCCTACATGGCGCTCAACAGCATGGAGAAGCTCTACGTCGCGCTGCGCGACCTCCAGCCGCGCATCGAGATGGACGAACAACTGCGCCTGCGCGCGCGTACCTCGCTTGATCGCATGCTGGAGATGGCCGGCCGCACGGTTGGGCAGGGTGATGTCGGCCGCCCGGTTTTCGCGGGCGCATGAGCTTCTCGCTCGCGGGCTTCAACCTCGTGGCCTTCGTGAACGCCACTCTTGCCGAAGACCTAGGCGAGGGTGGCGACATCACGTCGAACGCCGTCATCCCTGCCGAGGCGCGGTTTCGCGGCGTGATGGACAGCCGCGATGCCATAACGGTCGCGGGGCTGCCGATTGCCGAGGCCTTTTTCCGCGCGCTCGATCCGGACGTGAAGATCGAGCGTCTGGTCCAGGATGGCGACAGCGTCCCGGCAGGCACCGACCTGATGCGCGTCACCGGCAAAGCGCGGGCACTGCTCACGGCCGAACGCTCCGCGCTCAACACCCTTCAGCATCTTTCCGGCGTCGCCACGCTCACCCGGCGCTACGTCGATGCGATCGGCGACACGGGAGCAACCCTGCTCGACACGCGCAAGACCATACCCGGCCTACGGGTGCTTGAGAAATATGCCACGCGAATGGGCGGTGCGGAGAACCACCGCATGGGGCTCTGGGACGCCGCGATGGTCAAAGACAATCACGTGGCGGTCGCCGGGGGCGTCGAGGAGGCGGTACGCCGTGCGGTCTCGGCGGGGATCCAGCGGATCATCGTCGAGGTCGACCGCATCGATCAGATCGAGCCGGCGCTCGGCGCGGGCGCCACGCACCTGCTCCTCGACAATATGGATGTGCCGACACTTCGCGACGCGGTTCGGCTGGTGGCCGGGCGCGTTCCGACGGAAGCGAGCGGCGGGGTCACGCTGGAGACGATCCGCGCCAAAGCGGAGAGCGGAGTGACCTACATATCGGTCGGTCGGCTCACTCAGTCAGCGCCAGCCGCCGACATCGGCCTCGACTTCGCGGAAGTCTGAGCCCGGGCGGGCGACCACCTGGCCCTCCAGCGTCATGGTCGACGGGTGGTGCTTGTCGAGGTAACGCTTGATGATGCGCAGGTTCTTGCTGTTCGAGCGGAAGGCGAAATCGAACAGGTCGCCGACGAGCGGGATCGCCCCGATCGCGGTGTCGACGCCCACATTTGCCGCCATGCGCGTGAGCTGGAGCTTCGACATGCCCAGGTTACGCGCCTCCCAGATCAGCCATGCGCCCATGGCGGTCGTGACGACATCGCCCACGACGGGCACGAGGCCGATGATCGCGTCGAGCCCCACCGGACGATTGATGCCGGGCACCACGAAGGCGCGCTCCAGCAGACCCTCCATAGCCTCCAGCCGCCGCCGCACCGAGTGCGGGTCGCGGCCGACGGGAAGCTGGCTCGCCAGCGCTTCGAATTGTTGCTGCGGGTTGGCCATGAGTTTCAGCTAGGAAGCTCAGGGCCGCGTGGCAACCAGCGCGCCTGCGAAATGACGGTTGAAGGGATTGGGCCTGAAGCCGGTCAGGCGGGGCGACGCCAGCGACCAGCGCACCGGGTTGGCAAGCGGGATGAAGGGCACCGCTTCGGCGAGCAGGCGGTCGGCTTCCGCGAGGCGCTGTTGCCGCTCGGGCATAGACAACGTGTTTCGTGCCGCTTCCAGTGCCTGGTCCGCCTCCGGGCTGCACACACGGCTGCGATCGCAGGTGAAATGCCTCAAATACCAGGTGGCGAGGTTGGCGGACGCGACTTCGTCGGCCAGCCGAAGGTCGGCACGCTCGGTGGCATCGACGCGCTGCGCGTCGATGCCGATCACTCGCCAATCGCGCCGCAGATGAGCGAAGATCAGGCGATAGCCGGGGCCGTCCGGCACCGCGACGCGGACGACCGGCGGCTCGGCGCCCGCGAGGCGCTCGATGATTGCGGCGGCGGCGGCCTGCCGCGCGGCCAGCGGGTCGGCCGCCCATGCCGGCGTCGCCGGAACGGGAAGCTCCGGAACTCCGGCCGGGAGCAAGGATGCTCGCGGAGCCGCTTCGGCGACGCCCAGAGCGGTGGCGATGGCGGCTCGGTTGACCGCCATGCTGAGCGCCCGCCTCGCCTCCGGCTGGTCCAGCAAGGCGTTCGGCCGCGAGAAGGCCAGGCCGAAGAAACCAGTCACCGGATCGAACCGAAGCGCGGCGCCCGGCGGGTCGGCGGCGCGCGCAATTGGCAGGTCGCCTGCTGTGCCGCCGAGCACGAGCGCGGCGAGCCCGGTCTGGAAGCGGGCGACCGCGAGGCCGACCGGCTCCCCGCGCAGCACGATCAGCGAGGACGCGGCAGGGGCTGCGTCCGGCCCCTGCTCTTCGGTGCCGCGGGGGCGCAGCCGGATGGCGCCGTTTTCCGCTTCTTCCGCTGTGTACGGACCGGTCGTCTGTTCGCCGCGAATGATCGCCATTTCGGGTTGGGCAAGGAGCTGCAGGAAGTTTGGCCGTGGCGCCTTTAAGCGAATTTCGACCACGCGGTCCGTCATCGGCAGGATCTCGGCGATCGCACCCAGCAGGGGCTTCAGTTCGTTCTTGCTTGCGCGGCTGCCCGCCGCCTGCAGTCGCGCCGCGACCTGCTTGGCCGTGACCGGCGTGCCGTCCGCCCAGTTGAGCCGGGCGATGCGGAAGATGTAGCTGAGGCCGTTGTCGGTGATCGTCCAGCTCTGCGCCAGCGCAGGCTCGATCTGCCCGCTGGGATCGAAGCGGACCATACCCTGCGCGGTGGCGGCCAGCAGGAAGGCGGCCGGCGGATCGAGCGGTCTTAGGTTCGGATTGATCAGCTTCGGCGCTCCGCCGATGACGCTCACCGCCAAAGGGCCGGTCTCGGGCTCGCTGCAGCCCGTCGCCAGCACCGCGCACAGCAGCGCACCGAGGATCCTGTGTCGAATCAGCATCGGCTCTGTCGATAGACCAGCGCTCCCGGGATGGGCAGCTTCGATTGAAAGTGCCCACTTGCGGTGTGGAATTGAGCCATTTTGGGTGTGGAATTGCGCATTTTCGGGTGTGGAAGTTTTCAGGCGGAATTGCGCATTTTCGGGTGTGGAAGTTTTCAGGCGGCAAGTCGTCTGACAGGCCGACTGGCAAGGCGGGCGATCCGGTTCACGTCGACCCGGAGAAGCCGCTAGACCTTGGCCCGTATCGTCAGCCTGTGCCGGGACAATACGAGCCGTGATCTCGCTCAATCGGACCGGCTGCAATCGGTGGGTCGTTTTGACGAGACGCTACGCTTTGAAGTTCCCCCGGCCCACGTCGTGGCGGGACTTCCTGGTCGGGCTTCGCAACAACCTCAACGAGGCGCGCGACGGCAATCTCAGCGGGAGGTGTCCGGTGATCGCGAAGGCCCCGCTCGGCTTCGCCATCGTCATGCCGCGGGCTCGCATCCTCACCGAGATCGAGTTCGCGGGCTTCGATTATCATGGCTTCTGCCGCGAGCATAAGGTCCAGGCGGAGCCCAAGCCCGATAGCTTCGGGGTCGTCGCCGGTCGTGTCGTCGCCGTCGATTACGGGTGGTGACGTGCAGCGGTTTGCGACTCTGCTGTGGTGCGCCGTCGTCCTCTTGGTGGCGCTGCTGATCGCCCTCGCGCTCTACCTCGATCGGAGAAGATAACATGCTCACAAGCCTGATGGCCGCGCTCGTCCTCAAGACGGGCTGGTCGCCTCGCATCATCAAGGCCGCGCTGATCGCGCTTGCCGTCGCCGTAGCCGTGGGCGCCGCAGTCCTCGTCTGGAACCTATGGCTGGCGGACCATGACGAGGACGTGATCGCCGGCCACGAGCAAGGCGTCGAGCTTCAGGTGCAGACCCAAGGCCGCGCCGCCGACCAGAACATGGCTGATCGCGCCGACGCCGATCGAGCCGCCCAGACCCAAGCGAGAGAGGAGTTCGACAATGCGACAGCTCACCTGCCTAAGAGCGGCCTTACTGATCGGCAGCGCATCGACGCTTGCAGCGAGCTGCGCGCCAAAGGCACCGATACGTCTCTCATCCCCAAGTGCAGCGGCCTTTAGGCAAGAGCCGCGTCCCACGCTGGACCCGAACGTGGTCATCACCGACGACGAGGAAGGCTATCGCCAGCATCAGCGCAACAAGGACGAGTGGGGCCAGCGCGGCTGGGATGCGCTGAACCGCGTCTGCCGGTGGTTCGAAGATCAGGGGGTGTCTGCACTTCCTTGTGAGCCCAAATAGAAGCTTATCTATTTTAGGACGATAACTGGAATACTTGGCACTTTGCGATCTTCGGTTTGCATGTTCATCATGGTAAAGATCGAAAGCAGGGGAAAACCGGGCGGGGGGCCGTTCAGGGAGTTCCAAGATGAAAAAGTTGTTTGTTACGGCCGCCATTGCCGCCTCAGCCGCGTTCGCCACCCCGGCATTCGCTACGATCATTCAGGTGGATCCGAGCTCCATCCAGGGTGCTAATGTTCTCTTCAATCAGGGGACGCAAACCGGCACGACCGTGTTCGGGAATACGAATCTGGGCGCCAACACCGTTGCGTTCACCGGCACGACCGTCGGTGGCGGAAACACGATCTCCGCGAGTGGTGGTCAGGCGCGCGTCGAAGGCGCGCTGAACACGGCCACGAGCAACCCGAACGACACGCTTTTGATGACGTCGCTCCAGTTCGGCCTCACGAACATGGCGACCTTCAATAATCTCGAGTTCAACGTCTTTGGCGGAACTGCCACGTCGGTGACCTTCAACATCACGGACAATGAGGGGCAGCTCTTCACGTTCGCCAACCTTGCGCTCGGGAATGGCGAGAACTTTTTCGGCTTCCAGGGCATCAACAATGAGACGATCCGGAACGTCTCCGCGACCTTGAATGGCGGGGGCGTCCAGGACTTCCGCCAGTTTCGCCTGGATGGCTTTGCGGCTACATCTGCGGTCCCCGAGCCGACCACCTGGGCCATGATGCTCGTCGGTTTCGGAGCCGTCGGGTATTCCATGCGGAAGCGGCCAAACCGCAGGACGCAATTGGCCTGAGCTTCACCGGATTACGCGAGGCGCCGCTGACCTTCGGGTCGGCGGCGTTTTGCTGTACGCGTCTCACTTTGGGAGGTGCGAAGTCCGCGTTATTGATATGGATCAGTTGCGACTCGGCTTCGGGGAGAAGCTGGGTTCGCGGCCCCGCCGTAGGGACTTCCTGCTGCGGCGGGGCCTTCTTCATGCACAGTGGGATGAGACGTGTCCTAGAACGGGATGTACGGGACCGTACTCATCGAGGCGGTGCGTGATTATGGCCCGCCGACTTGCTTTAACTATGTTAATGCCACTTCCAGAGGACCTGAGCGGGGGACGCTTCAGGAGACTCACAATGGGTAAGTTGCTGTTCACGGCCTCGATTGTCGCTTTAGCTGCATTCGCCACACCAGCGTCGGCCGCAGTGGTCATCCTGGCGACAAATGTTGACCTCAGAAGCGGACCAGCCACGGTCGGCGTGACTCAGACCGACAGGTTTACCTTCAGCTTCCAGCCACGTGAGCAGTTCGACCCCAGTCCGGTCCTCGTGAGCACAACCGGGAATGCCGCAGTCACCGCGTTCTTCGGAGCTCCATCGGTGTCGTTCACGGAGCGGCCCACCGTGTTTGGCCCTAGTTCTTTCCCCGGCTTCGCATCAATTCCAAACCCGACGCGAGCGCCATTTTCACTCAGTCCGAGCGATCTCGGCCTCCGTTTCAGTATCGGGGGTGATGACTTCTTTGGGTTTGCCCGGTTCGCAGGTCCGACCCTCTTTTCGGTAGCATTCGAGACGAGCGCAAATACCCCCATACTCGCCGGGTCATCAGCATCCGTGTCTGCAGTGCCGGAGCCCACCACATGGGCTATGATGCTCGTTGGCTTCGGGGCCGTGGGTTACACCATGCGACGCCGATCGGCCGCGAAGCCCCAGCTGGCGTAAAATCTACAAGCCCAGTGAAGCGCCGCTGACCTTTTTGGGCGGCGGCGTTTTGCTGCAGGTCCCGTTCCGCTTCTCTTCTTTGCCCGCCAGCTGACCCGTTAGCCAGCCCCGGGGGAAATTATGGGGCGGTGCAAAGGTTAAGCTGTCATGACGGACGCAAATATCAATCCGCATACCCGGCGAGAATGCGTTGGCTTTCGACTGGCGTTCTTATTGTCGTTAACGAGGATTACGGCGTGCGGCGAT
>NZ_CADCWD010000093.1 GCF_902806315.1 uncultured Sphingosinicella sp. | reverse complement strand
CCATGAAGAGCAGGTCGCGCTGAGGGCGCTCGCCGCGCGAGACGTGACGGGCGATCTCGATCAGCATGGCGATGCCGCTCGCATTGTCGACCGCGCCGTTGCAAATCCGGTCGGCGGCGCCCTGGGGCGCGCAGATGCCGAGATGATCCCAGTGGCCGAGATACAGCACGGCCTCGCCCGTATTGCCCCTGCCGCGCAGGCGCCCGATCACGTTGTGGGAAGTATAGGCGTGGACATGGGAGGAGACGTCCAGCGTACCTCGGGCCTGAGTGCGGATGACCCGGAAGCTCTCGCTCCAGGCCTGCGCAAGCGCCTGCTCAGGGATCAGGCGCGATGCGGCCGCGAACGGCATTGCGCCCTGCACTTCGGGGACCTGACGGGCCTGCAGGCGAGTGCTTCCGGCCTTGAACGGGGCGGTCACCGCAGACCAGGGCACGTCATCCGCGTACACGATGATCACGGCCACGGCGCCCGCCTTTTGCACGGCGGCGACACGTTCCGGTGCGGCTCGAGCCGGGTCATGGAGCATGAGCGCGATGCCGCCCTGGAGGTTCGCTCCCTGAAGCTGCGCATCCGTGCCGCTCCCTACGAACCAGACGGGGGCATTTTCAATGCGCTCGACCGCGTCTTTGCCGACCAGGATGAGGTTGTCCTGGCCGATCTCGACCGGGGCCCCGTTGACACGCCACGAGGCGCGATTGGCGATGGGCCGACGCTCGACGAGCGGAACGGGCTGATACCAGCCGCCGTCCGCGGCAGCGCCCTGAAGCCCGAGCGCGCCCAATTGCGTAGCGATGTATCGAATCGTCTTGGTCTCGCCTGCGGTGCCGGGCTTGCGCCCTTCATAGTCGTCGCTGGCGAGCACCTCGATATGGCGCATCATCGCTTGCGGCGTGACGGCCGGCGCGCGCGGCGCGGCGTGGATCGGCGATGGAGAGAGAGCGAGGAGCGGCGCCGCGGCCAGCAACGAGAGATGACGCATGAGCGCGCTTAAGGCCGCGCTGCGCGCCGGGCAAGAGGTTAGCGGCGGGCCTTGGCGAGCACTGCCTGGGCCTGCTCCACGTGCAGGGTCTCGATCATTGCGCCTTCGAAGCGCTCGGCCCCGCCGCTTGCGGTGGCGATGAGGCGTAGCGCCGCCTCTATCTCTTCTTCGGACGGGCCGAAGATGCGGTTGGCGGCGTCGATCTGGCTGGGGTGGATGAGCGACTTGCCGTCGAAGCCGAACGCCCTTCCCTCGCGGCATTGCTCGGCGAGGCCCGCGTCATCCTCGAGCTTGTTGTAGACGCCGTCGAACGCGGCCACGCCCGCGGCACGGGCGGCGAGCACCACCATCTGCAGGCTGTGCGCAAGACCGGCGCGTCCGGAGCCGGGCGGAATTGCAAGGTCCGCCGAGAGGTCGTTTGTGCCGGCGATGAGCGCCCCCGCGCTCGGGGCGATCGCCGGAGCGGCAAGGACACCGCGCGCCGTCTCGATCATGGCGAGCACCGGCCGCCCCACCAGCATGCCGGTATCGTGCACCTGCCGCATTGTCTCGGCCTTTGGGAGGACCGCCAAATCGGCGGCGCTGTGCCGGACGGCCACGACATCATCCCCATACCAAGGGCTACCCTGCATGTTGACCCGGATCGCGGCGGCGCGGCCGCCAAACCCCTCCTTGGCCGCCTCGACAGCGGCGGCGCGGGCGCGGTCCTTGTCTTCCGGCTTCACGGCATCCTCGAGGTCCAGCACGACCATGTCGGCCGGAAGCTGCCGCGCCTTTTCGATGGCACGCGGGTTGCTGGCCGGCAGGAACAGGATCGTGCGGCAGTGACGGAGATTGTGGTGAGCCATGGCTGCGCAAGTCTGCGTGGAAGCGAGCCGCCTTGTCTACATCAGATCGTTGCGCGACGGCGGTGGCAGGATGAAGGTCGCTAGGAAGTCTGGCCGGCTTCGGGCCGAGGCGAAGGCGCGGATCGAGATCACCGGCTAGGACGGAACTTGCCTCAGGGTCGAGCCCGTGCTGATCATCACGGCAAGCGCCGATCGAAGCGCGCGCCTTTCCCGGAGAGTTTCATGTTCGTCAGCCGCCGCCTCCTCATCCATTCGGCGGGCGCTGCCGGTGCGCTGGCGCTGCTTCCCTCCTGTGGGACGCGCACGGCATCGGCTCCCGCTTCCGACACTGCCGGAGGGGCCGGCGATGCGGCGGTGACGGCGCTGCTCGGCACGCTGGCCGAGGAGCATCTGCGGCTCGCGCCCGAAACGGCGACCTCGCTGGGAATCGATGTGGAGGCCCGCGCGCAGCTCAGGGCTCGGCTCTCCGACGTCTCGCCCGCGGGCCGCGCTCGCACGGTGCAGTGGCTGCGCTCTGCGCTGGGGCGGCTGGACGGAGTGGACGCCGCCGGGCTTTCCAACGCGGCCCGCTCCAACGTCGACATCACACGGACCACCTACCGCACCGCGCTGGAGGGCTTCGCATTCCCCTATGGCGACGTCGCCCTCTCCGGGTGGCGCAACGGGCCCTATGTGGTGGCTCAGAATATGGGCTCCTATCTGGATGTGCCCAAGTTCCTCGACGCCGAGCACAAGGTGGAGAGTGCGGCGGACGCCGAGGCCTATCTGGCGCGGCTTGCCGGACATGCGCGCCAGCTCGACGGCGAGACCGAGCGGCTGCGGGCGGACCGGGGCCGCGGGGTGATCGCGCCCGATGTCGTGCTGGACAAGACGCTCGCCGCGCTGCGCCGCACCCGCGAGGGCAACCCGCAGAGCTGGCTGCTCGTCACCTCGCTGGCGAGCCGCGCCAAGGCTATTCCCGGCGACTGGGCGGCGAGGGCCGAGCGCATGGCCGCCGCGCAGGTCGCCCCGGCGCTGGACCGGCAGATCGCTGAACTGGAGGAGCATCGGCGGGGCGCCACATCAGATTTCGGCGTGTGGAAGCTGCCGCAGGGCGACGCTTATTATGCCTGGGCTCTGGCCGCCGCGACCACCACCCGCCGCACGCCGGACCAGATCCACCAGCAGGGGATCGACGAGCTGAAGCGCTTCACGGGCGAGATGGACACGCTGATGCGCAGCCTCGGCTTCACTTCGGGGAGCGTCAGCGAGCGCTACCGGGCGATGCAGAAGGACAGACGCTACGCCTTTTCCGAGGCCGATGCCGGGCGCGCCGAGATCATGACGTTCATCGAGGCGCAGCTGGCCGAGCTTCGGCCCCGCCTCCCGCGCGCATTCAACACGCTGGTCAAGGGCAATGTCGAGGTGCGGAGGATCGCGCCCGCCGAGGAACTGGGCGCGCCCGGTGCCTATGGCGGTGCAGGATCGATCGACGGCAGCATCCCGGGTCGCTTCTGGATCAACCTCAGGAGCCCCGACCTCCACAGCCGGATCGATCTGCCGAGCCTCACCTATCACGAGGCGATCCCCGGCCATGTGTGGCAGGGCGAATATTCACTGCGGCTGCCGCTAATCCGATCGGTGACCCAATCCGGGTTCAGCGCCTTCAGCGAAGGTTGGGGCCTTTATTCCGAGCAGCTGGCTGGCGAGCTCGGCGTCTATGAGGACAATCCGGAAGGGCGGCTGGGATATCTCCAGTCGATGGCGTTCCGCGCGGCGCGGCTGGTGGTGGATACCGGCATCCATTCAAAGAAATGGACGCGGGGCCGGGCGCTCAGCTGGTTCGCGGAAGCGACCGGCGGCACCGTCGCAAGCGTGGCCGGCGAGATCGACCGCTACGCCGTCTGGCCCGGCCAGGCCTGCGGCTACAAGGTGGGTCACACCGAAATCAACCGCCAGCGCGACCGCGCTAAGGCGGCGCTCGGCCAACGCTTCGACCTACGCGCGTTTAACGATGTGGTGGTCGGCGGCGGCTCCCGTCCGCTCACGGTGATGGAGAGCGACGTCAACCGGATGATCGCCGATCGGAGGGCCTGAGGGCGCGGCAGACCGCCGCGCCCTCCCCATCGATTACGGCCTGTAGAAGACCAGCAGCTCGCGCCGATATTCGGGGCTGAACTCGGGCTCGCTGCTCGCTTCGAAGCGGGGCGCGCTCGCCATCTGATCCTTGGTGATATCAAGGGCGTAGCCGTCCTTTTCGACATCATATTCGAGCAGCGGCCAAGGCAGCGGAAAGAGCGACGCGCCGAAGCCCGCGGTGCCGCCGAACGCCATGATCGCATAAGCGACGCGGCCGGTATATTTGTCGACCATGAAGCTCTGGATCGTGCCGAGCGACTCGCCATTCTGGCCGACCACCGGGGTGCCCTCGACCTTCTTGGAGGAAATTAGGCGCAGATTCTCGTCCGTCTCCAGGCGCATCTCGAAATCGTCGCCTTCGCGATCGCCACCGCCGCTGCGGCCCTTGAGAAGGGCCGCGGCCCCTGCCGCTGCGGCCGCAACGCCGACCGCCGCCGCAGCGCCGATGCCGACCTTGTTCCAGTTCCACAGGCGCTTGTCGTCGCTGATCGCTTGGCCGCCCTGCTCTTCCTCCAGGAGCACGGCATTGCCGCCGTTCGCGGACAGGCGGACCTTGTCGCCCTCGATCGTCGCGACGAGACCGGCGGAGAGATAATGATGGTGACCCTGATGCGAGCCGCTGTCGGCCTTGGTGAGCTTAATGCGGTCGCCCGAAACGGAATCGACGGTGCCGACATGCACTCCGTCGGCCCCGATGACTTCCATATGCTCTTTGATCCGGCTGAGATCCGCCATTCCACTTCTCCTGCTGATGATGCTGTACGTTAGGCAACGCCCTTCCGCGGCAATGGATGCAGGCGAAACGAATAAGCTTTGCAAGGGCGGCACCCTTCCGATCAGGCTCATACTTCCGCTACGAACGTCTGCTTTCGACCCAGTGCCGACATTCCTTGTTTCGTTTGAAAATTTCCGATCTCCCAACATAGGTGTTGGCTGAAGAGGCGCTCCCCCATCATGAAAGCATGATGGGCAGGTATTATTTCGAAACTCGGAACTGTGGCACCTTCGTCCGCGATGACGAAGGGCTCGAATGCGCTGACGTGGAGGTCGTGCGGGTTTAGGCAGCGAAGAGCCTTGCGGAACTTGCGTTAGAGGTGCTCCCAAGAACCACCGACTGCGTGATGGGCGTCGATGTTCGGAACGAGCGTCAGGAGATTGTGCTGGTCACCGAATTGACCTTCAAGGCTCAACTGCTGGCGGGCAGCGCCGGATAGCACCGCAGGCCGGGTGTTCGCCTTTCACCCAAAGCAGACATCGCAATCCTACTCAGCTGTCCGTCAAATCCGGCGCCACCAGTCCCAGCCGCGCTTCCTTCGAAAAGAGCCGCTCCGCGCTGTAGAAACGCAGCGGCCAGTCGCGGCGGCCTTCGGGGGCGTTCAGGAGCGCATTGGCCTTCTCGACCAGCGGCAGCGCCGGGTCCGTGCGGGCGAGGAAGCCGCGCACGCCGCGGATCGAGCACTGGGTGATGGTCTCGTGATAGCCCTGCGTGTCGTCGTTGACGCCGCCGACGCTTTCGTTGAAGCGGCGGATGATGTCGGGGAAGTGGCGCTCGGGCACGATGTCGGGGCGCTGCTCGATGACATAGAGACAGGCGGCGAGGTGCGCCTCGTGCGTCCAGTCCGGGCGGGTCAGCGTGCAGGCGATGAGCCCCTCCCCTATGCGACGGATCGCGTGGTCGTCCAGGAAAAGCCGGGGTTCATAATCGGTCATCGAAAATCCTCCCAAGTGGTTCAGACAAAAAGAAAGGGAGCGCGCCGGCACCTGCCGACGCGCTCCCTCGTTGAAGCTTACTGTTGCTGGGGCGTCAGGCTGCCGTGGGTGCTGCTTCCTTCACGCCTTGATCGACATGGGCGTCGAACTTCGCGAAACTGTCGATGAAGAGGCCGACCAGCTTCTTCGCCATGGCGTCATACTCGCCCTTGTCCGCCCAGGTCTCGCGCGGCTCAAGGATCGCGCTGTCGACGCCCCGCACGGCGACCGGCACTTCGAAGCCGAAATACGGATCCTTGCGGAACTCGGCATTGTTGAGGCTGCCGTCGAGCGCGGCGTTGAGGAGCGCGCGGGTCGCCTTGATCGGCATGCGCTTGCCGACGCCATATTTGCCGCCGGTCCAGCCGGTGTTGACCAGCCAGCAATGGACGCCGCCCTTGGCGATCCGCTCCTTCAGCAGATTGCCGTAGACGCTGGGGTGACGCGGCATGAAAGGCGCGCCGAAGCAGGTCGAGAAGGTGGCTTCGGGCTCGGTCACGCCGATCTCGGTGCCCGCCACCTTGGCGGTGTAGCCGGACAGGAAGTGATACATGGCCTGATCGGGCGTCAGCCGCGCGATCGGCGGGAGGACGCCGAATGCGTCGGCGGTCAGCATCACGATGTTGCGCGGAACCGGGCCCATATTGGCGTCCGAGCAATTGGGGATGAAGTCGATCGGGTAGGCGCCGCGGCTATTCTCGGCGAGGCTGTTGTCGTCGAGGTCGAGCTCGCGCGTGTGCGGGTCCATGACGACGTTTTCGAGAACGGTGCCGAACCGCTTGGTGGTCGCGTGGATCTCCGGCTCGGCCTCGGCCGAGAGGCGGATCATCTTGGCATAGCAGCCGCCCTCGAAATTGAAGACGGCGGTGTCGGACCAGCCATGCTCGTCGTCGCCGATGAGCGTGCGGGCCGGATCGGCCGAGAGCGTGGTCTTGCCGGTGCCCGAGAGGCCGAAGAAGACGGCGGTGTCGCCCTCAGGGCCGATATTGGCCGAGCAGTGCATCGGCATCACGCCCTTGGCGGGCAACAGGTAGTTGAGGACGCCGAACACCGACTTCTTCATTTCGCCGGCATAGGCCGTGCCGCCGATCAGGATCAGCTTTTCGGAAAGGCTGACGGCGATCACGGTCTCGCTGCGGCAGCCGTGGCGCGCCGGATCGGCGATGAAGCTCGGCAGGTCGATGATCGTGAAGTCGGGCGCGAAGCCTTCGAGTTCGCTCGCTTCGGGGCGCACGAGGAGCGTGCGGATGAAGAGGTTGTGCCAGGCGAGCTCGTTGATGACGCGCACGTTGACGCGGTGCTCTGGCTGCGAGCCGCCATGAAGGTCGGCGACGAAAAGGGTCTCGCGCTTGGCGAGCTCGGCGAGGAAGTCGGCCTTGAGCGCTGCGAAATGCTCCGGCGACATGGACTTGTTATTGTCCCACCAGATCGTGCCCTCGGTCTCGCCGTCGCGGACCATGAACTTGTCCTTGGCGGAGCGGCCGGTATGCTTGCCGGTCTTGACGACCAGCGGGCCGTCCTTGGACAGCTGGCCCTCGCCGCGCTGCAGCGCCTGCTCGACCAGCCCGGCGGTGCCGAGGTTCCAGTGCAAGGTCGCCGCAGTGTCGATTCCCTGCTCCGCAAGACCATGTGCGGGCACGCGATTGGCCACGTCTCTCTCCTGTTTCTATTTGCGAATACGCAGCCGGGAAGGCTGCTCCATGTGGCTGAGGCGCATATATAAGAGCGCCGGGTGCGTAAAGGGCGGCCGGTTGCGGGGCGTTCCGGCATTGGATAAGACAGAAGAGTGAGCGGAGAGGTCGTATAGATGTCGAAGACGATCGCGCTCGTCGACGACGACCGGAACATCCTCACCTCGGTCTCCATTGCTCTCCAGGCGGACGGTTTCGTCACGCGCGTCTATTCGGACGGTGAGAGCGCTCTCAAGGCCTTGGTCGACAACCCGCCTGATCTTGCAGTTCTTGACGTGAAGATGCCGCGCATGGACGGGATGGAGCTGCTCCGGCGGCTCAGGGAGAAGAGCGCAATCCCGGTTATCTTCCTCACCTCCAAGGACGACGAGCTCGACGAGGCGCTGGGGCTGGCCATGGGGGCGGACGATTATATCGCCAAGCCCTTTTCGCAGCGGCTGCTGATCGCACGCATCCGCGCGATCCTGAGGCGGACCGAGATGCGGGCGATCCCGCCGGAAGAGGCCTCCGATGTGCCGGAGCCGGCGCAGATCGTGCGGGGGCGGCTGGCGATGGACCCGGCGCGGCACCGCGTCGCCTGGGACGGGCATGACGTCACCCTGACGGTCACCGAGTTCATGATCCTCGAGGCGCTGGCGCAGCGGCCGGGCGTGGTCAAATCGCGCAACCAATTGATGGACGTCGCCTATCAGGACGACATCTATGTCGACGACCGTACGATCGACAGTCACATCAAGCGGCTGCGGCGCAAATTCCGGGCGGTGGACGGCGAGTTCAAGGGGATCGAGACGCTCTACGGCGTGGGCTACCGCTTTGGCGAGGAATGACGAGCAGGAGCTGAGGCTGCGCTGGTCGGGGCGGGTTCCGCTGACGGCGCGCATCCTGGCGGTCAACATCCTGGCGCTGGCGATGCTGGCCGGCGGCTTCTTCTATCTCGACAGCTACCGCGCCCGCGTGCTCGACCGGCGCGTGGAGCAAGTGGTCGGACAGACGCTCCTCATCGCCGAGGCCGCCAACGCCGCGCCCGCCGAGCGGCGGGCGGAGCTGCTGCGGCGGCTCGGCACGCTGACAGGGCTGCGGTTGAGAGTATATCCTCAAGGCGCCGGAGCGGAGCGCTTCGACAGCTGGCAGGGCGGCCGGCCGACCTACCAGCTGCTCGATCCCGAAGGGCAGCCTTGGCAGCGGCAGGCGGCACGCACGCTGGACCGCGCGGTGGGCTTCGTCGCCGGGGCGGAAGCGCTCGAGCCGTTCGAGGAGCCGAGGCGGGACCTGCTTGCCGCTTGGCCGGAAGCATCCGCAATCAGCGGCGGCTCAAGAGTCGAGAGCCGCGTACGCCAGGCGGCCGACCTAACGCCCGTCATTTCGGCCGCGGTGCCGATCGCATCGGTGAGCCCTTCGGGATCCGGCGGGGTCCTGCTTGCAACGATCAATGCGCGTGACGTGACGCGGGTCGTGAGGGCGGAGCGGCTGCGGCTTGGGCTAGTGCTACTGGCCGCCACGATCCTGTCCGTGCTGCTCTCGCTGTTCCTGGCGCGCACGATCGCCCTGCCCCTGCGCCGCCTGGCGCGGGCCGCGCAGAGCGTCAGGCTCGGCCGTGCTCGGGAAGTGGACGTCCCTCGCCTTCCCGCCCGGCGCGACGAGATCGGCCTTCTGGCTCGCGCTCTCCACGACATGACCCAGTCGCTGCGCTACCGGATCGATGCGACGGAGGCATTCGCGGCCGATGTTACCCACGAACTCAAGAACCCGCTCGCCTCCCTTCGCTCGGCCGTGGACAGCCTCGAGAGGGTGGACGATCCCGCGCTTCGGTCGCAATTGCTCGACGTGGTGCGTCATGACGTCGTGCGGCTCGACCGGCTGATTGTGGACATCGCCGAGGTCTCGCGGCTCGATGCCGAGCTGACCCGGGCCCGCTTCGAGCCGGTCGATCTTGGTCGGCTGATCGAGGACCTCCTGCCCGTCTGGGAGGCACGCGCCGCCGAGGCAGGCGCAAGCATCGCTTTCGCGCGGCCGCGAGTGGGGAGTGCGGTGGTCATGGGCGAGGCGGCGCGGCTCGCCCGTGCGCTCGACAACGTCGTCGATAATGCCATTTCCTTCTCGCCGCGGGACGGGCTGGTCGAGATCTGCGCCGCGCAGATCGGAGGCGAGGTGAGCGTCACGGTGGAAGATGAGGGCCCCGGCGTTCCACCGGAGGCGCGTGAGGCGATCTTTAACCGCTTCCATAGCATCAGGCCGGAAGGCGAGGCATTCGGACGTCACTCGGGGCTGGGCCTGGCGATCGGCAAGGCTATCGTCGATGGGCATGACGGCCGGATCGCGGCCGGCGACAGGCGCGACGGACGGCAGGGAGCCCGCTTCGCGCTGCACTTTGCGGGAGTGGGTGAATGAGCACAGCGGGATTGTCATCCGAGACGCTCCACGTTTCCTGCGTCGCGAAGGACGGGCGCGGGATCCTGATCTACGGCCGGTCGGGGAGCGGCAAATCGGACCTCGCCTTGCGGCTGATCGACCGCGGCGCCCTGCTCGTCAGCGACGATTATACGATCGTCCGACGCATCGACGGACGGCTGCTCGCACGGGCGCCGGCCAACATCGAGGGCCGGATCGAAGTGCGCGGCCTCGGCATCGTGCCGCTGGAGCATGTCGCCGACATCCCGATCGCCCTCTATGTGGACCTCAACCTGGACGTGGTCCGCCTGCCCGATCGGCGCGAGCCGGTCTGGGTGGCGGGCGTCCAGCTTCCCGTCATTGCCTTGAATGCGCTTGAGGCTTCCGCGCCCGTCAAGGTAGAGGTGGCGCTCCGCCATTTTGGGCTTCCGCCCCTTTGAAAGAGCGACGTTGAGCAAGAGCCCCGCACCCAATCGCATCCTGCTGGTCACGGGGCTGTCCGGCGCGGGCAAATCGACCGCGCTCCGCACGCTCGAAGATATCGGTTGGGAAGTGGTGGACAATCTGCCGCTCTCGCTGCTCGAGCATCTCCTGTCGACGCCGCTCGCAAAGGCCACGGGTCGGCGCCGGCGCCCGCTCGCAATCGGCATCGACAGCCGCACGCGCGATTTCGACGCGCAGCGTATTGTCCAGCAGATCAAGGGCCTTGCGACCGAGCAGGGCTATCCGGTCGAGACCTTGTTCTTCGACTGCGCGGGCGGCGAGTTGCTGCGCCGTTATTCCGAGACCCGCCGGCGCCACCCCTTGGCGCTGGACCGGCCCGCCATGGACGGCATCGCCGCCGAGCGCGCGCTGATGGAGCCGCTGCGGCGCTGGTCCGACTATATCATCGACACGACGGACACCGACTCGCACGCGCTCCAGCAGCAGGTGCGGACGCGCTTTTCCACGGGCAAGGAGGCGCCAACCCTTCATGTCATGTCGTTCGGCTTTGCCCGCGGGCTGCCGCGCAACGCCGACAATGTGTTCGACATGCGCTTCCTCCAGAACCCCCATTGGGTGGACGAGCTGAGGCCGATGACGGGGCTCGATCGGCCGGTGAGCGACTATATCGCGCGCGATCCCGCTTATGAGGAGGCGGTCACGCGGATCGAGGAGCTGCTGCTGGTCCTGCTGCCGCGCTACGAGGCGGAAGGAAAATCCTATGTCTCGCTCGCTTTTGGATGTACGGGCGGGCGCCATCGTTCCGTGCACGTTGCGGAGCGGGTCGCCGCTCGATTGCGCAAGGCGGGCTTTTCGCCCACTCTCGAGCATCGCGACCTCGGTTCGCTGCCGCGCGACGTGATCGAAGGTGCCCAGCGCGCGGAAGCGGTCAACTAAGGTGTCTAGATGATTGGTTTGGTGCTGGTGACCCACGGACGGCTGGCGTCGGAATTCGTCACCGCGATGGAGCATGTGGTCGGGCCGCAGGAGCGGATCGAGGCGATCTGCATCGGGCCCGAAGACGACATGGAGGCGAGGCGCAACGACATCGCCGAGGCCATCGCGAAAGTGAGCGGCGGCAAGGGCGTGATCATCCTCACCGACCTGTTCGGCGGCACCCCGTCAAACCTCGCCATATCCTTGATGCGCAGCCAGGAGATCGAGGTGATTGCCGGCGTCAACCTGCCGATGCTTATCCGGCTGGAAGGCGCGCGCAAGACGCTGGACGTGAAGTCCGCGGTCGCAGCCGCGCGGGAGGCGGGGCGGAAATATATCTCGGTGGCTTCCGAGATCCTGGGGGAGGCCGCCTGACATGGTGACCCGCACCGTCGACGTGCTCAACAAGCGCGGGCTGCACGCCCGGGCAAGCGCCAAGTTCGTGACCTTGGCCTCGACCCAGCCCGCGCCCGTGGAGGTGGAGAAGGACGGATCGAAGGTGTGCGGGACGTCGATCATGGGCCTGATGATGCTGGGCGCGGCGATGGGCGACCAGATCACGATCAGCGCCGAAGGCGAAGGCGCCGAGCAAGCGGTCAGCGCGCTGACGGAGCTGGTCGAGGCCAAGTTCGGCGAGGAATAATGACTCTCCCCGAACACGGCATCGGCTGAGCCATGCCAAGGGCGATCACCGCCTTTTCAAACCCGCTGGTGAAGCAGGTTCGCGGCCTTCGCGACAAGAAGAACCGGCGCAGCGAAGGCCTGTTCATGGCCGAGGGCCTGCGGATCCTGACTGAAGCCCGGGACTCAGGATGCATTCCCAAGCTCTTGTTCTACAACGGCTCGGAGTCTCCGCATCGGCTGCTGCGCGACTTGGTCGAAGCGGTCGAGGCTGCGGGCGGCGAGGCGATCGAGACCAACGCCGACATCCTTCACAAGCTGTCCGGCAAGGACAATCCGCAGGTCGTGCTCGGGGTATTCGAGGAGTTCTCGACCGGGCTTGCCGACGTGGACCGGAACGGCGCCGGGCTCTGGATCGTGGCGCAGGCATTGCGCGATCCGGGCAATCTTGGGACGATCCTGAGGACAGGCGACGCTGTCGGCGCCGGCGGACTGATCCTGGTCGACGAGTGCGTCGATCCTTTCTCGGTCGAGGCTGTCCGCGCCTCGATGGGGGCGCTGTTCACCCAGCGAATCGCCGCCGCGAGCTGGGACGAGTTCGTCACCTGGCTGAGAGGCGGCGAGGGCGTGCTGATCGGCACCAGCCTCAATGCCGCCCAGCATTATCAGCAGCCGCGTTATTCAAAGCCCGCCTTCATCCTCGTCGGCAACGAAGCGCAGGGTTTGCCAGAGGCTTACGAGGCGGAGTGCGATCTGCTTGTGAAGATCCCGATGATGGGCCGCGCCGACAGCCTCAATGCCGCCGTCGCGACCGCCGTGATGGCTTATGAGGTGATCAACCAATGGCGAGGACCCAGATGACGATCGCGAAGCAATGGCCGGCTCTGGCGATGAGCGCGCTGGTGGCGGGGTGCATGGCTCCGGCGATGACGGCCGGTGCCGCCGCCGCTCAGGAGCGCTACAGCGCCCGCGGCCAGGAGCCGGGCTGGGCACTGACGATCGCCAACGGTCGCATCGATTATCTCGGCAATTACGGCGACAAGAGGATCAACGTCGCCCGGCCCGATCCCCGGACAAGCTTCAACGGCCATCGCTACGAGACGGCGCGGCTGATCGTGGACGTGACCCACGGCCGCTGCAACGACGTCATGAGCGGCCATGGCTATGCCGATCGGGTGACGGTGATTGCGGACGGCGAGACTTATAGCGGCTGCGGCGGTGAGCGGCGGCTCGACTGGGACAATTAGGTTCCGCCGGAAGTGACGACTGGGACGAGTGGGACGACTTCCACACGGAATCGCGGGGGTGCCGCTTTTCCAAAGTCTTCTTCTGAACGGCTGAAGCGCTTCACGATCGAAGAGCCGCGTCCATGACGGACGAGTCGGCCCGGAGGATGGCAGGTGGGCAGGCTGTAGGACAGCCCGGAATCACTCCGCGGCTTCGAGCGACTCCGGCGGCACGAGCTTGGTGAGCGGGCGAAGCGCGACATCGGCGATCGGCAACGTCTCGATCTTCTGGCCGCCCGTATCGACCTTCAGATCCTCGAAACGGCGCGCCTGGGTCATCACCTGGCTCTCAAGACTGCCGACGAAGCTGTTGTAAGCATTGGACGCCTGGTTGAGGTTGGTGCCCAGCTTCCTGACATGGCCCGCCATGGTGAGGAGACGCTTGTAGAGCTCCTGCCCCGCCGTCGCGACTTCCTTTGCCTGGGCAGCAAGGCCCTCCTGGCGCCACATGCCGGCCATGATCTTGGCGAGCGCCAGCATGTTGATGGTGGAGGCGATGATCACCCCGTTCTTGAACGCGGTCTCGATCAGGTCCGGCGCACGCTCGGCGGCGGCGGAGAGGAAATGCTCGCCCGGGATGAACATGATGACGAAATCGGGCGAGACGTCGAACTGCCGCCAATAGCCCTTGCGCCCGAGATCGTTGGCGTAGCTCTTCATCGCCGCGGCGTGCTGGAGCAGGAAGTCGCCGCGGCGGCCTTCATCCTCCTCGTCGAACGCCTGCTCGAAGGCAACCAGCGGGCATTTCACGTCGACGACGATGCAGCGGTCGCCCGGCAGGTTGATCACGCAGTCGGGGCGGAGCTGGCGCTCGCCGTCGCTGACCGTGCTCTGGAGGCTGAAATCGACATTTTCGGCGAGCCCGGCGGATTCGAGGATGGTGCGAAGCTGCTCCTCGCCCCAGCGGCCGCGCGCCTTGGGGCTCGAGCGCATCACGTTGGCGAGGCGCTGCGTTTCCTTGCGCACCGATTCGTTGCCGTGAGTGAGCTGGGCGACGGCCTGCTTCAATTCGCCATAGCTGTTGGCGCGGTCCTTCTCGACCTCCTTGAGGCCTTCCTCGTAGCGCTTCAGCGTCGCTTCCACCGGTTGGAGCAGCGACTTCAGCTTGTCGGCATTCTGCTGGCCGGCATGGCCGAAGCGCTCCTCGGCGCGCTTGAGGAAGCTGTCATGGGCGCCTTCAACCGCCTTGCCGGCGAGTTCGCCGAAGCGGGTCTCGAGCTTGGCTTCGAGGTCCTTGAGCTGGGCGAGCTGCGCCTGGTGGGCGCGCTCGCGCTCGGCTTCGCCGCGGTGAAAGGCAGCGACCTCCGACCGGAGCGAAGTTGCGGCTTCTCGCTCGCCGGCAAGCTGGCTTTCCACCTCGGCGAGCCGGACCACCTTCTGAGTCTCGGCGGAGAGATTGACGATGGCCTTGTTGAACTCGCCGCGCCAGTGCTCGACGTTGGTCCTGAGCTGCTCGCGCTCGTGCTCGAACCCAGTCCGAAGCTGCTCGCGCTCCTGCCGCGCGGTTTCCGCTTCCTGTTGTAACTGCTTGATCGGCTTGGCTCCGAGCAGATAGCCGGCGCCAAGGGTGGCGATCATCGCCACCGCCATCACGATCAATATTGCGGCGTCCATTGCGCTGAGCCCCTTTAGGACAGAGTGCGAACCTAGAGCAGCTTGGAAGCGCGCTCAAGCGCTAAGCGGAACCCGCGCCGCGAAAGCGCCGTTGCCCCAAGCGAAGAGGAGCAAGAGCCATGTCGATCGCCAAGATGATCGCCGCGCATCCCGATGTCGGGAACGACCTGAACGAGCCGCTCGCGCTCGCCGTGCGGCATGCGATGTTCTGCGCGGCGATCTGCACGTCATGTGCCGATGCGTGCGTGGCCGAGGAGATGGACATGCGGCAGTGCATCCGCACCTGCATGGACTGCGCGGACGTGTGCGACGCCACGTTCAAGGTCGCGGCGCGGCGGACCGGGAGCAACGAGGTGCTGCTGCAGGAGATGCTGCAGCTCTGCATCACGGCCTGCGACATCTGCGCGGAGGAGTGCGAGAGCCACGACCATGAGCATTGCCGGCTCTGCGCCGAAATGTGCCGGGAGACGGCGCGCGACTGCCGCGCGGCATGCGATACGCTAGGCGGCGCTTAAGCGACCAGGTTCTTGTTCTCTTTCCGGAGCTTGGTGAGCTTCTTCAAGACCATGTCTCGGCGGAGGCGCGAGATGTGGTCGATGAAGAGGATGCCGTTCAGATGATCGGTCTCGTGCTGGAAGCAGGTGGCGAGAAGGCCGTCCACCTCGCCTTCCTGCTGCTTGCCGTCGGCATCGAGCCAGCGCGCGCGAACGCTCGCCGGGCGCTCGACCTCGGCATATTGGTCCGGGATTGAGAGGCAGCCCTCGTTGTAGACGTTGGTCTCGTCCGAGCTCGTCAGGATTTCGGGGTTGATGAAGACGAGCGGCTTCTTGACCGGCTCGCCGCCTTCTTCCTCCGGATCCTGAAGGTCGATGATGAAGAGGCGGCGGGGGATAGCGAGCTGGACCGCGGCAAGACCGATTCCGGGCGCGGCATACATGGTATCGAACATGTCGGCGATCAGGCGCCGAAGCTCGTCGTCCACGCGCTCCACCGGCGCGGACTGGGCGCGCAGGACCGGATCGGGGATCTCGATGATGGGCAGAAGCGACATGGGCGGGAGCTAGGGTGGGAGGCAGATGGGGTCAAGCTTGTCCTCCCCACGATTTCGTGGGGAGGGGAACCACCCGCAGGGTGGTGGAGGGGCGGCGCGAAGCGCCAAGGCTGCACGAGGCTCGCTCCGCTCGCGCCCCTCCACCGCGTTTCACGTGGTCCCCCTCCCCTGCAAATGCAGGGGAGGAACTAAGCGACCGGACGGCGGGCGCGGAGGGCTTGGGCGAGAGTGCCTTCGTCGAGATAATCGAGCTCGCCGCCGACGGGGAGCCCGTGGGCGAGCTGGGTGAGGCGGATGGGGAAGCGCTCCAGGCGCTCGGCGAGATAGTGGGCGGTGGTCTGACCCTCCAGGGTCGCGTTCATGGCCAGGACCACTTCGTCGATGCCGCCCGCCGAAACGCGGCCGATCAGGCGGTCAATGGCGAGATCCTCGGGGCGAACTCCCTCCAGGGCTGAAAGACGGCCGCCAAGCACATGGAATCGACCGGGAAAAAGGCGAGAGCGATCGAGCGCCCAGAGATCGGAGACTTCTTCGACGACGCAGAGCAAGCGCGGGTCGCGGCGGGCGTCGGCGCAGATGCTGCAGGGGTCGGTGGTGTCGACATTGCCGCAATTGCCGCAGACGGCGAGCCGCTCGTTCACTTTCTCAAGCGCGCGGAGCAGCGGCGCCATCGCGGTTTCCCGCTTCTTGAGGAGGTGGAGCACAGCGCGGCGAGCGGAGCGCGGCCCCAGCCCCGGCAAACGGGCGAGCGCCTGCGTCAGGGCGTCAATCTCGGGAGAGGCCATGACAAGCGATGTATGAGGCGGACGCGGCGCTTGCCAGTGCTTTTGCGCGCCCGCAAAAGGGCCGCTTATGCGCCTCGCTTTCATGGGAACTCCCGATTTCGCTGTACCGACGCTCGAGGCGCTGATCGCCGCCGGGCACGAGTTGGCGGCGGTCTATTCGCAGCCGCCGCGGCCGGCGGGGCGCGGCAAGGCGCTGCGCCCCTCCCCCGTCCAGCAACGCGCCGAGGCGGCGGGGATCGAAGTGCGGACGCCGCTCAGCCTTCGCGGGGAGGAGGAGCAGGCGGCGTTCGCGGCGTTGGAGCTCGATGCCGCGATCGTGGCGGCGTACGGGCTGATTCTGCCGGTGCAGACCCTCAGCGCGCCTGCGCGCGGTTGCCTCAACGTCCACGGTTCGATCCTGCCGCGCTGGCGCGGGGCGGCGCCGGTTCAGCGGGCGATCCTGGCCGGCGACCGCGTGACCGGGGTGACCATCATGGGAATGGAGCGCGGGCTCGACACCGGCCCGATGTTCGCGATGCGCGAGACGCAGGTGGGCCGCAAGACGGCGGGCGAACTTACGGACGAGATCGCACGGGTGGGCGCGGCGCTGATGGTGGAGGTGCTGGGTCGCTTAGACGAGATCGAGCCGCTGGCTCAGCCCGACGAGGGCGTGACTTATGCTTCGAAGATCGAGAAGCATGAGGCACGGCTGGACTTCGGCCAAAGCGCGGACGTAGTCGAGCGGCAGGTGCGGGCGTTCAACCCGATGCCGGGGGCTTTCTTCGAATTCAGAGGCGAGCGGATCAAGCTGCTGGCCGCCGACCCGGTAGAGGCGAAAGGCGCGGCCGGAACGGTGCTCGACGATGCGCTGACCATCGCCTGCGCGGAAGGCGCCCTCTCCCCTCGCCTCGTCCAGCGCGCCGGGCGCGGCGTCATGACGCCTTCAGAGCTGCTGCGTGGGTTTCCCATCCCGATGGGAACGCGGCTCGCATGACGCGCTTTCGCCTGACGATAGAATATGACGGGCGGCCGTTCATGGGCTGGCAGAGGCAGGCGCATGGGCCATCGGTTCAGCAGGCGATCGAGGAGGCTGTGGAGGCGATCACCGGTGAGCCCGTGACGCTGCATGCCGCCGGGCGGACGGACGCGGGCGTGCACGCGCTGGCGATGAGCGCGCATGTCGATATCGCCAAGCCGATCACGCCCTTTCGGCTCGCCGACGGGCTCAACGCCAAGCTGCGGCCGCAGCCGGTTGCGATCCTGCGCGCCGAAGTGGTGGCGGACGATTGGCATACGCGCTTCAGCTGCACCGGACGGCGCTACCTTTACCGTATCCAGAACAGGCGGGCGCCGCTCGCGCTCGATGCCGGCAAGGCCTGGCGAGTGCCGGTGGTGCTGCACGCGGACGCCATGCACCGTGCGGCGCAGGTGCTGGTGGGCCGGCATGATTTCACCACCTTCAGATCGGCCCATTGCCAGGCGGAGAGCCCGGTCAAGACGCTCGACCTCTTAAGGGTCCGCCGTTTCGGAAGCCTCATCGAGATCGAAGCCGAAGCGCGATCCTTCCTCCACCATCAGGTGCGGTCGATGGTGGGGTGCCTGGAGCTGGTCGGACGCGGCAAGTGGACGGACAAGGACCTGAAGCGGGCGCTTCAGGCGCGGGATCGGGCCGCCCTCGGGTTCAATGCGCCGCCGGACGGGCTGTATTTCGTCGAGGCCGTGTACGAAGAGCCGACGCCGATCGCGAAGAGGCGCTGAAGCGACTTTTCCAGCATGGTGAGCTGCCACAGGAGGCGGCCATGGTCGGAGCGGCCCGAGCGATGCTCGGCCGCGATGCGGGAGATGGCGGCGGTGTCGAAGCAGCCGAGCTCGGCGAACGCGGGCGCGTGCGCCAGCTCGGCGGCGCGGTCGGCGAGCGGGCCGCGGAACCAGGCGCTGATCGGAGTGACGAACCCCATCTTGCGGCGGTGGAGGATGTCGTGGGGCAAGATGCCGCCCAGCGCCTCCTTCATCAGCCATTTGCCGGTGCCGCGGCGCAGGCGCATGTTGCGCGGCACGCGGGCGGCGAATTCGACAAGGCGGTGGTCGAGCAAGGGCTCGCGCGCCTCAAGGCTGACGGCCATGGAGGTGCGGTCGACCTTGGTCAGGATGTCCCCGGGCAGCCAGATCTTGAGGTCCGCATATTGGGCGCGGGAGAGCGAGTCCTCGGCGGGTGCGGAGCGCATCGTGGCGACGTAGCGATCCTCGGCGCGATGGCCTTGCAGGAGCGAGCGCATGGCGGGCGAATAGAGGCTGGCGCGGATCTCAGGCGGGACGATGCCGACGGCGCGGGCATAGGCCTCTTCGCTGGTGGCGCCGATCCCCTGAAGGGTGGTCTTGGCGCGGAACATCTGGGGCGCCCAGTCGAGCTTGGGATAATAGTCGCCGATCCTGCCGAGCGCGTGCCGGGCGGGTTCGGGAACGAGGCCACGGACGCGCTCCTCGGCGGCGTAGAGCCGGTAGCGGCGGTAGCCCGCAAAGGCCTCGTCGGCGCCGTCGCCGGACAGGGCGACGGTGACTTTCTCGCGGGCGAGCTCGCAGACGCGGTAGGTGGCGAGCGCGGAGGCGTCGGCGAAGGGCTCGTCAAAAGCGTCGGCGAGGGTGTCAATGAGGTCGAAATCGTCCGAAGCGACGGTGCGGCTGCGGTGGCTGGTGGCGAAGCGCTGGGCAACGAGCGCGGCATAGCGGGTCTCGTCGTGGTCCGCCTGATCGAAGCCGATCGAGCAGGTCTCGACCGCCTTGCGGCTTGCTTCGGCCATGAAGGCGACCACGGCGGAGCTGTCGACGCCGCCTGAGAGAAAGGCGCCGAGCGGGACGTCAGACACCATGCGCGAGCGCACGGCTTCGCGCATATGTCCGATCAGTTCGTGTGAGAGCTGTTCCGCCGAACCCTTTGCCTGGACACGGAAATCCACATCCCACCAGCTGACCGGTTGCGGCATCGCACGGCCGCGGCGGATGAGCAGGCAATGGCCGGCGGCGAGCTTCTTCACGCCCGCGACGGCGCAGGCATCGTCGGGCACATAGCCGAGCGCCAGATAATCCTCGATCGCCTGCGGGCTCGGCGCCCGGCGGAGCAAGGGATGGGCGAGGAGCCCCTTCAGCTCCGATGCGAAGATAAGCGAGCCGTCGGACAGTTCGGCATAAAATAACGGCTTCACGCCCAGGCGGTCGCGGGCGAGGAAGAGCGTCTGGGCGGCGGCGTCGAACAGGGCGAAGGCAAACATGCCGTGGAAGCGGGACAGGCAGCCGGGGCCCCATTGCCGCCAGCCGGCGAGGATCACTTCGGTGTCGCTGTGGCTTTCGAAGACATGTCCGAGCGTCTCAAGTTCAGCGCGCACGTCCCTGAAATTGTAGATTTCTCCATTGTAGGTTACGGCAACCTGCCCGTCCGGCGTGAGCATCGGCTGCGCGCCGCCGGCAAGGTCGATGATGGAGAGGCGGCGGTGGCCGAAGCCGACGCCGGGAGCCGTCCAGACGCCGCTGCCGTCAGGCCCGCGATGGGCAAGGACGTCCGCCATGGCGCGCACACGCGCGGGCTCGACGGGCTTGGGCACCGTGAGGTGAAAAATGCCTGCAATGCCGCACATCAGCGGGACAGTGGCAGTCCGGCGGCCCGGTCGGCAAGAGGTTCGATGGGCCTGAGATTGGCGAGGAAGGCGTCGATCGCGGGACGCGGGCTCGCGCCCTCGCTCGGGGCCTCGGCCGAGACGAGCACGGCGACCGCGCGTTGCGGGCCGCCGAGCAGCCGCACCTTCATCGTTTCCGCCTTCGCCGCCATCTCGCTCCCCGTCAGCACAGTGCCGACGCGGTAGAAGCTTGCGACCTCGCGAACAGTCCCATGCGAGGCGATCCGTTCGAGGCGTCCGCCAGACGGAGTCGGGCCCGTGCCGGTCCAGGCCCAGGCCCCTTCCGGCTTGACCGCGCCCTGGCCGAACCCGACCAGTTCCCGGTCCTCGTCCTGGCGGGCGAAAACGGCGATGGCGAGGTCGACCTCCTGGCCGGCAGCGTCACGGTAGCGGCCCATGCGGATCACGTCGGCTCCCGCGAAATGGGGCTCCCAAGGGCGCCCGCGAGCGGCGGGAACGCGCTGCCAGCCGGCGACTTGTGGCAGCGCGATGTCGCGCGGCGCTTGCTGCGCGCCAACGGAAGCAACTGCGCTCGACCAGAGGACGGGTAGCGCGGCGAGAGCAGCGGCGGCTGCGGCGGTGCGGATGAGCTTGGGCGTGGAGCCGGGTGCTGCATCGGCGGGCTGGAGGGCGCGCGGGTCGAACCACGGGTCGGACACGCCGCGATCGAAGAAGCGCCAGCCGACCGCCATCAGCAGCGCGATTACGATCGCGAAGAAGAACCAGCCGTAGAAGACGTGATCGAAGCCCGAGGCGAAGGCGCTGTTGGTTTTGTGCGCGATGTAGATGGTGCCCCAGGCACGCACGCCATTGGCGAGGACCGGGATCAGTATGGCGGCGCCCATGAACAGGATGCGGCGCGTCCAGGAGCGGAAGCAGACGTTCGCCACCAAGGCGCCATATGCGGCCATTGCGACCAGGAACTTCACCCCCGCGCAGGCCTCTGCCACTTCGAAATAGCCGTTGGGGATGGTGATGAAGATGCCCTCGATATGCGCGGGAATGCCGACCAAGGCGAGCAAAGCCATGCAGATCTCGGCAGTGACGTGCTGCATGAGCGGCACGATCTCGTTGCCGACGGGGATGAGGAAGAAGGCGTAGAAGATCGGGAACGCCAGCCCGCGGGCGACCGCCTTGCCAAGGCAGGCTACCACCGCTCCCTGCAGCATCAGCACGAGGCCGGCGTGGCGGGCGAGCGCGACCGTTGCCGCTTCGCCGAGCAGCCAGCCAAGCGCGCCGATGCCGACCAGGATCAGCCCAGGCGCCCAGGCGGAGGGAGCGAGCTGACGGAGCTCGGGAAGGCGCTGCCAGACGAGCCAGGCGATGATCGGAAGGATGAGCGCGCAATGATT
Source organism: uncultured Sphingosinicella sp. (assembly GCF_902806315.1). Taxonomy (GTDB): domain Bacteria; phylum Pseudomonadota; class Alphaproteobacteria; order Sphingomonadales; family Sphingomonadaceae; genus Allosphingosinicella. The sequence continues at coordinate 14,341 of NZ_CADCWD010000093.1, read as the reverse complement.
GTAGGTGGAGCTTTCCACCCAAATGCGCCCCATGTCGTAGGCGTCGCGAGCGAAGAGGATGAGGATCGCCGCGGCTGCAACGCCGAGCGCAACAAGGTGGGTGCGCCAGCCCTCGCGCGGGGTTGAGAGCGCCTGGTCGGGCGCGGCGATGGGGAGGTGGACGGTCACGCCGCCTGCCGCTGGGTGAGGCCGAGCAGCTGGGTGAGCGGCTCGAGTTGGGCTTTCCAGCGATACGAGACTTCCATCCGCCGGCGGGCGGAGAGGCCGATCTCGGCCGCTCGCGTATGATTGGCGATGAGCCCGAGAGCCTCGCGCGCCTGCGCCTGCGCGCCTTCGGCGACGATGAGGTCACGGTCCGGCTCGGCTTCGATGCCGAGGAAGGCGGCCGGAGACGCGATGACGGGGCGCGCCATCGCCATGGCTTCGAGCACCTTGTTCTGCACGCCGCGGCCGATGGCGAGCGGCGCCACCACGACGTCGGCGGCGGCGAGCCAGCTCCGCACGTCCGGGACGCTGCCGGTGACGATCACTCCGGGCTCAGCGGCGAGGCGGGTGACGGCGCGGAGCGGCTTGCGGCCGACGATGGCGAAGCGGGTGTCGGGTCGGCTCTGGCGGATGAGCGGGAGGACGTCGCAAGCAAAGGCGGTGACCGCCTCGAGATTGGGCCGGTAATCCATCTGGCCGGTGAAGACGATCAGTGGCCCCTGCCCGCGCTCTTCCGCGGTGAGGCGCGGAAAGGCGGCGGCGGGATCGTAGAAGTCGAGATCGATGCCGTTGCCGATCGCGCGAATGTCTGCCTTCGCCAGGCCGGCCTTGCGCCTGAACAAGGACGCTTCGGCTTCGCTGACGAAGATGCTGGCGTCCGCGCGGGCGGCGGTGGCGCGCTCGAATGCGAAGAGGCGTTCGGCCTCCCAGCGGTGAACCCAGCGCATCGCGCCGCCGCCCTCGCCGGCATAATCGGCGAACTTGGCCGAATCCATGTCGACGAAATCCATCAGGAAGCGGGCGGGACAGGGATCGGGCACGAACTGCGCCATCTGGCCGGAAAAGGCGAAGACGGTGTCGATGCTGCGCCTCTCCAACAGATCATCGACGAATGCGCGCATCCGGAGGCTGTCGAACATGGCGAGCGAGATCGGCTGGCCCGCCGGAAAGGCACGCGCGGCGGCGGCGAACTTGCCGACGTTGCGGATCTCGACGTGGGCTTCGCCCAGAGCAGAGCCGAGTTCGCGCTTCATCGCGGCGAGGTGCGCGGCGTCGGCTTGGTCGTCGGCGAAGCAGGCGACGTGAACGCGGGCAAGGCTCCCGAGATGCTTCAAGATATTCCATGAGCGGATCTTGTCGCCGCGATCGGGCGGGAACGGGATGCGATGGGCGAGGAAAAGGATGTCGCTCATCCGAGGCCCCGCGCGATTGGCGGGCCGAGGCGGTTGGCGAGCCAGAGCGGGAGCTTCTTCCAAAGCTCGACCTGGAGGCGGTATTTGGGGCTGAGCGGGTTGATCTCGCGCGGCGCCGCGCCATCGGCGGTGCGGACCGCGTAGACGAGCGGCGTCGGCTCGAAGCCCCAGTTCTTTTTGAACGCGTAGGGGCCGGTGCCGAGCTTCGAGCGGCCGAAGTCGAAGCGGGTGCAGCCGCGCGCGGAGGCGTGGCGCATCAGTTCGAAATACATCAGTTCGCTGGCACGGAGGCCGCGCGCCTCGGCAGTGCCGCCGCCCCAATAAGGCAGGACCGTGTTGTTGAAGTAGAAGCTGAAGACGCTCGCGACGGGGCGGCCGTCCTTGCTGACCGTGAGGATGTCGGCGTCCTCGCCGAACGCGTCGAGCATCGCGTTGAAGAGCGAGCGCGGGAAGACCGGGGTGCCGAGGTTGCGAACGCTTTCGGAATAGACCGCATAATGGTCCCGAAGGTCGCACGCGCTGCGGCCAATCTTCACATCCAGTGTGAAGTTCTGGGCACGGCGCACCTCGGCGCGCTGCTTGCGGGGAATCGCTTTGAGGATCGCCTCGTCGCCTTGCGGAACGTCGCGAGCGAAGCCGACGTAGATGCCTTCCTTGCGCTGCCAATCCGCGGGGAGTTCGCCGCCGCGGACCTCAAGCGTGGAGCAGCCGAGCTTTTGGGCGAGAGACCAGGCCGCATCCCCCAGCGCCTCGGCACCGTCTCCGACGATCCCGCCGCCGACTCCGAAGCCGGTGGAGACCAGGGCTGAGCCGAACAGGGGCGAACGGACCTCGGTCAACGGAAGGAGGCCTTGCAGCCCTTCCCTGCCCTCGCTGACAAGGTAACGGGCGCGCTGGCCGCAGCCGCGCTCGACGGCGAGGCTCCAGGCCGGGCGGTGGAACAGCTCGGCTTGCGGGTGCGCGTCGAGGAAGGCGTCGAGCCGCTTGCGCTCCGCCGGATCGTTCAGGTCGGCGGCGCGGACCGCGAGGCCGGCCACGGGGGCGAATGCGTTCATTGGAGGCGTGCCCGTTCGAGCGCGACGACCTGGTCGGTGCGGCCCCAGCTGTGCGTGTTCAGAAGCCGTGTGAGCTTCGACTCCATCGCCGCTAGCTTGCTGTAGTGGCGGATGCGAGACCTGAGCGGGGCATTCTCGACCCGGGGCTGACCGGGGTCGATCTCCCACGGGTGGAAGTAGAAGACGGCCGGCCGCTGCTCGCTCGAATTGACCCGCGAGATCGCCCAGCTCGAAAATTGGAACGGGAGCATCCGAAAGAAGCCCCCGCCGCCTGCGGCGAGCCGGCGGCCGCCTACCTCGACGGTGGTGACCGGAAGCTCGATCAGCTCGGCGTCCGGAAGCGGTCGGTGAGCGAAGCGGGGCGCTTCGGGCCAGCCATAATGGTCGTGGCGCACCGGTGCGACGCTGGAGGAATAAGCATAGCCTTCCTCCGCCAGCACCTCGTGCGCCCAGGGCGTGCGCTTGTCGATCGAGAAGCTCGGCGCGCGATACCCGGTCGGCGAATGGCCGCAGGCATCCTCGATCGCGATCCGGGCGCGTTCGAGGTCAGCGCGGAAGATCGCGCTGGTCATGGTGTGGACGCGGACATGGTCCCAGCCATGGCTGGCGATTTCGTGGCCGGCGTCGGTGATGCGGCGGATCAGCGCCGGATATCTTTGCGCGACCCAGCCCAATGTGAAGAAGGTCCCCTTCACATTCGCTCTGCCGAAGAGTTCGAGCACGGCTTCGCTGTTGCGCTCGACGCGCTGCGGGAGCCTGTCCCACGCATCGCGTGCGATCACATTCTCGAAGGCGCCGACCTGGAACCAGTCCTCGACGTCGACGGACAGAGCGTTGAGCATGGTTGTGCCCCCGTGGGCGTCGGTCAGGCCGCGTTGTGGCGGTAGACGACCGCCTCGCCCTGGTCCTTCTCGACCCAGTCGACGAGCAAGGTCAAGACGCGGCGGAGCGCACGCTCCTGCTCGTCGAGCCGCTCCTCGATGGCGGCCACGCGGCGCTCGAGCGCGACGTCGCGGGGCGGCTCGCCCTGCTGCGCCGCGACCTGGGCGAGCTCGGCGCGAATGGGCTGCACGCGCGAGGCGTCGCCCGCCATGTCCTCGGCCACCGCGGCGATCGTCTCGGCATCGATGCGGTCGAGCTGCTCGACCGAAGCGTGCAGCAGGACGCGGCCAGCGAGCTGGTTGACGCGCCGGGGCACGCCGCCCGTGGCGCTGTAGATTTCGGCGAATGCGTCCTGATCGAAAGCGGGGCGGCTCTGCCAACCGACCAGCCCGAGGCGGTGGGTGATGTACGGCTCGACCTCGTTCGCTTCCATCGGATCGAGATGATGGGTGGCGATGACGCGCTGGCGGAGCTGCTCCAATCCTTCGGAGCGGAGCAGCTTGTCGCGGAATTCGGGCTGGCCGAGCAGGAAGATCTGCAGCAGCGCCTGGCCGCCGACCTGGAAGTTGGAGAGCATGCGCAGCTCCTCGATCGAGGAGGTGGGCAGGTTCTGCGCCTCATCGACGATCAGGAGAGTGCGCTTGCCCTTGCGGGCCTGCTCCTCGAGATGATGCTCGACGCGCTCGAGCAGCTGCGCCTTTTCGACCTCTTCTGTCGGGAGGCCCATGCCTTGCGCGGCGAGGCGGAGCATGTCGTCGCCTTCCACCTGCGTGGAAACGATGTTGATGGCGTTGAGCCGCGAGCGGTCAATGGTCGCCATTAGATGGGCCACGAGCGTCGACTTGCCGGCGCCGACGTCCCCGGTGATGACGATGAAGCCCTCGCCTTGCGCCAGGCCGTAGCCGAGATAGGCCATCGCCTTCTTGTGGGTGCGGCTGTCGAAATAGAAGCGCGCATCCGGCGTCAGCTGGAAGGGGCGATCGGTGAAGCCGTAGAAATCGGTATACATGGAACTCTCCGTGGGCCCCCGCCCCTTCTTAGAAGCGATACCTGAGGCCGACGAGGCCAGAGGCGAAGGTGCCGTCCGTGCGGTCGTTCTCACTGTGGAACAGGCCGACGGCGGCGGTGGCTTGCAGCCGGTCGATGAACAGGCTGCGCTGATAGCTTGCAGTGATGCCGGTGCTGAACAGCGAATTGTCGCCCTGAAGGCCGCTGTCGAACCAGCCGGCATAGCCGTCGAGGGCGAGGCTTGAGTCGCGGCTGAGGCGGCGGGTGGCGCCGGCGAAGAGCGAGAAGCTCTCGTCGGTGGTGCGGTCGAGCGCGAAACCCTGGGTTACGATCGGCGAATAATAACGGCGGTTGGAATAGCCGGCCCCGACCGAGAAGTCCCACAGGCCGCGGCCGCCGGAGAAGACGATGTTGGCGCCGCGGTTGCGGAAGTTGGCTGCGGCGATGCGTTGGAAGGCGTCGTCGAAGCAAACGCCGGTGCCGGGATCGTTGCCGAACACGCAGCCGCCGATGCCGCCGACATTCTCGTTGAACGGATTGCGGCGCAGGTCGAAGTCGACCGGGACGGCGGCAAGGTTGGCAACGGTCAGGCGGCCGAAGCTTTCGATGCCGTCGTAGATCGAAGCGCTCACGCCATAATCGCGGTTGAAGCGATGGCTCAAAGAACCGGTGACGAGCGTGCCGCCGTAGCGCCGTCCTACGCGGCCCTGGATCTCGGTGCGGCGGGTCGGGCGGTAGATGAAGCCCGCGTCCCAGATCACGCCGTCAATGTCGATGGACTGGAGGCGCGGCTTGGTCGGGTCGCCGATCAGGCGGCCGCCGGGGGTGAGTATCGGCTGACCGTTGGCGCCGCGCAGGATGTCCTGCTGGCTCGATCCGATCTCTTCATAGCCGACGCCCGCAGTCAGCGCGAGCGTGGGCGAAACCGGCACGACCACGTCGCCACGGATGAACTTGCCCTCGAACTCCTGGTCGAGACGATCGGCCTCTTCGAGCACATAACCGCCGCCGATCGTCCAGCCGAACGGAAGCTGGCCCGGGCCCATGCCGACGCTCGCCGACACGCTGTGGTTGGTGGAGCTGTCAAAGCGGTCCAGACGCACGGCACCGGGGGTGAGCGGGATGCCGCGCAGGCTCTTATTGTCCACCTCCACAAGGCCGAAGCGGTAGCTGGCGGCGACGTCGAGCGGGCCGACGCGGGTGGAGAGATCCGGGCCGGCATAGAGGCTGTAGATGTCGACGGCGTTCTCGAAATCAAGATCGTTGAAGCCGAGAAACGGGCCGCCGCCGTCGACGCGCGAGCGGGTGGCGAGCGCGCCGGCATTGGCCTTCAGCACGTTCGGGATCAGGTCCGCGCTCAGCTGGGCGACGCCGGTGTGGCTGTCGCCGTCGGGTCCGTCATTCTCCCAGGAGATATAGCGATCGTAGCGGTAGCTGATCTGCGCTTGCACGCGGCGGGTCGAAACGCCCGCCTCCACGCCCGCGGCGACATTGGTGTAGGTCAGCACGTCGCCATCGTCGATATTGGCGGTCAAGACCTGCTGCAGCTCGATATACGGGGAAACGTGGGTCTTCACCTCCGCCGATGCCGGCGCGCTGCCGAGCGCGAGCGTTCCCGCCAGGGCGCCGAGAACAAGCCGTTTCAGGGAGGTGAATGCCTTCATTGGCCATATCCATAATAGCTGCCGAAGCGCCGCCCGCCGACCGTGAAGCCGGTGGCGTTCAGCATCAGGCTGACATGATCGCAGCCGGAAAGCAGGGCGACGGCCTCCTTGAGGTCCGCTTCGGTGGTTTGATCGGCCCGAACGATCATCACGATCTGGCCGACATGGGTCGCCAGCACCGAGGCCGGCGAGGCCATCAGAGCGGGCGGCGAGTCGAAGATCACGACGCGTTTGGGGTGGTTGCGAGTGAGCGCGGTAAGGACGTGGCGGGTGCGCTCCGAAGAGAGCAGTTCGGTCACGTCATTGGCCTGGCGCCCGGCGGGAAGCACGGAGAGGCCCCGCACGTCCGTTTCGATCACGAAGTCGTTGGGGTCGCTGCCCTCGTCCGCGATCGCGTCGATGAGGCCGGGGCCACCTTCGATGCCGAGGATCGACAGGATTTCGGGCTTGGCGAAATCGCCGTCGACCAGCAGCACCTCGACATCGCGCTCGCCGGCGAGGGAGAGAGCCAGGTTGAGGGCGCAGAAGGTCTTGCCCTCGTCGGGCTGGGCCGAGCAGACGAGAATGGTCTGCCGCTTGTCAGCGGGCAGCTCGCCACGGCCGCTCACCTTGAGGAGCAGCTGGCGTTTGATGATCCGAAATTCCTCGGCAAGTGCGCTCACCGGGGCATCTGGAAGGATGAAGCCGGCGTCGAGCAAGCCCTCGCGATCGACCGTCCCATAGCGGCACGCAGTCGCGGGCGTTGCTTGACGCGGCTGCTCGCACGCCTGGTCGAGCAGGGCGATCGGGAACGGAGCGGCCTCTTCCGAGGGAGCGGCCGCGTCTTCGAAGGTCTCCGCTTCGTCGTCGGCGCCGAGATCGACCGGGCGATCCAGCTCCAGGGCGTCGTCCAACTCCGGTTCCGGAGCCGAAAGAACCAGCGGCGTCTTGCGCTTCCTGGCCTGCCGCCGGCTCTCATCTGCATCGTCGAGCGCCCGAGTCGAGGCGGTGTCGTTCGCCTGCGCGGGCGGCATGACGGGCGCGCGGATCGCGGCGGTGAAGTCGTAAACCTCGGCCGCCCGCTCCAGGAGCGAGCCGCGAGTTTTGAGGGGGCTGTGTTGGTTCATCTTGAGTTCCCTCACGCAACCGTGCTGCGCTGCCAGAATTCGACGAGCATCAGCAGCGCATAGGCTCCTGCGAGCGCGCCCCCTGCGCCCGCGAACCATTTCAGCCGCTGTTTGTGGACCACGCGCCGTTCGGCGTTCATCACTTCGCCGACGGAGCCGAGCACCGGCAGACCGGTCACCTGCTCCAGCCGGCTCTGGGTCGGGAAGGTGGTCTGGATCTGCGTCTTGGCAAAGGCGGCGCCCGCGCCCGCGCCAAGCGCGACGAGCAGGATCAGGCTCAGCAGCAAAGGCCGGTTCGGCGCGATCGGAACGTTGGGGCGGCTGGGCGGATCGATGATGCGGAAGTCGATCGCGTCGGTCTTGCTCTGGACGTCGCTGCGCAGGCGGACCTGCTCGCGGTCCTCCAGCAGCTTGTCATACTGGCGCTTCAGCACTTCATAGTCGCGGTTGAGCCGCGCCTGCTCGGCGACGACGCCCGGCTCTTCGGCCTGCCTGGAGGCGAGCTGCTGCATTGCGGCTTCGATCTGACCCTTGCGAGCCATCGCCGCCGCTGCCTGCGCTTCCTTCTCCGCGACCATGGCACGGAGCGAGGTGAAGGCGGGATTGGGCGTGCTGACCGATCCGCCGCCGCCGGAATTGCTGGAGCGCTCGGCCTGGGCCTGGGGCTTCAGGCGGGCGATCTGCTGGCGGGTGGTGACGACGTCCGGGTGATTGTCGGTCCAGCCCTTGGCGCGTGCCTGGCTGAGCGAGGCTTCGAGCGCCGCAACCTGCTGGGTCGCATAGCCTGCGCTGCTCGGAGCGCTGAGGCTTGGAGTGGAGATGCTCGCGGACACGCCCGCCATCTGGCCGCGGATGGCGTTCAGCGACCCTTGTGCGGACATGAGCTGCTGGTCGATATTGGCCAGCTCCATGCGAGCGGTGGCCATGCGCTGCGCGATCGAGCCCTCGCCCGGCAGCATGCCCATGAATTTGGTTTCGAAGTCGACGCGGCGCTGCTCGGCTTCCTGCAACGCGCGCTCGCGGCGGCGAAGCTCCTCGTCGAGGAAGCCCAGGGTCTGGCCGGTCTCGGCGCGGTCGCCGGAGAGATTCTCCTCGACGAACAGGTCGAGCAGGTTCTGGACGATGGCGGCCGAGGCCTTGGCATTCTGCGCGTTGGAGAAGCCAGCGACGCCCGAGGTGGCGCTGATTTCGAACAGATTGTCCTGCTGCGCGGTGATTTTGATATTCTCGCGCAGCTTCTCGACCTGGGCGGCAAGGTCGCGCTCGCTGCCGACCAGCAAGTTGAGGTCGGTGCGGCGCACCACCTTTTCCAAATTCTGGGTGGAGGTGAGCGTCTGCTTGACGCGGAGGAGATCGCTCTGGCGCTCGGCCGCGGTGATGCCGATCTTGTCGGGCAGAATCGACTGCATCTGGGCGAATACCCGGGCGCGGGATTCGTAGCTGTTGGGGATCAGCGCGATCGCCAGCCAGCCGACGAGGCAAAGGCCCCAGGCGACGGCGAGCGCCAGCCAGCGACGGCGCCACACCGAGTAGACTGCTATGCGGGCCTGTTCGTAAATTCCGTCCATCGACGCTTGCTCTTCTTGCTAGAGGGTGCGGTGGCGGTTCTTCAGAACATGCTCTCGGGGATGATGATGACGTCACCCGGCTCCAGCTTCACGTTGGCGCTGGTGTCGCCCTTCTTGAGCAAGCGGGCGATCTTGAGGTCATATTCCTTTTGGGTGCCGCTTGCCTTGTCCTGGCGAACCAGACGGGCGCGGTCGCCGGCGGCATATTCGGAAAGGCCGCCGACCGCGATCATCGCGTCGAGCAGAGTCATGTTGGCGCGGTAGGGCAAGGAAGCCGGCTTCTCGGTCGCGCCGACGATGCGGACCTGCTGCGAGAAGGTGCCCTGGAACTTGTCGACCATGACGGAGACGAGCGGCTCCTCGATATACTGAGTGAGCGACTTCTTGATGTCCTCGGCGAGCTGGGCGGGCGTCTTGCCCACCGCCGGCATGTCGGTGATCAGCGGCGTGGTGATGCGGCCGTCGGGGCGAACCTGAACCTTCGCGCCGAGCTCCGGGTTGCGCCACACGAAAACCGTGAGCTCGTCCAGCGCGCCTATGATGTATTTCTCGCTCACCTCGTCATCGGTGCTGACGAATGAAGCCGCGGGCAGCGAGTTGCCGGTGGTGGCTGCGGTGGTGCAGCCGGTCAGGGCGGCGCCGCTCGTGGCAATCGCCAGAGCCAGCTTGAACGTGGCAGATGCGCGCATGGGTCGTTCCTCTTCAATGCCTTGCTGCGCCGCCACCGTCCGCGCGGGGGCCTCACGCAGATTTGGGTCTTGCTATCAGGCCAAGAGGTAAAATTCCGGTTAGGAACAATGGGCTTTTCGCAGCTGTCCCAGACTGGGACTGTTTGTCATTCCCCGCTTAATTCGGCGCTTGACCGGCTTCTGGCCGGAACCTTTTCACACCCCCACCAACAGCTCGCCGGCAGGCTGCTGAGCGAGGAAGATCTGCGGGCTGGCGGTGAGCCCGTAAGCGCCTGCCAAGAAGATCGCGATCAGGTCACCCGGCGCGGCGGAGGGGACCAGGAGGTCGTCGCCCAACCGGTCGAGCGGGGTGCACAGGCAGCCGACGATGCTCGCCTCTTCGGTCGGCGGCTCGTCCATGCGATTGGCGATCGCAACGGGGTAGTTGCGGCGCACCACCTGGCCGAAATTGCCCGAGGCGGCGAGCTGGTGATGCATGCCGCCGTCAGTGACCAGGAAGGTCTTGCCGTGACTGACCTTCCGGTCGACGATGCGCGTCAGGTAGACGCCCGCCTCGCCCACCAGCCAGCGGCCAAGTTCGATAAATATCACTGTATTTTCGAGCACTTGCGCGCGGCTGTTCAGATTATCTATCAGCGCGTCGCCTACAAATTTCAGATCGAGCGACTGCTCGCCATGGAAGTAGGGAATGCCGAAGCCGCCCCCGAGGTTGAGCGTCGCAGGAGCCGCGCCCACCGCTTCGGACAGGTTGGCGGCAAGATCCAGCGTGGCCCGCTGGGCGTCGATCAATGCTCCGGCATCGAGCGCCTGCGAGCCTGCGAAGATGTGGAAGCCGCGCCAGTCGGCGCCTGCATCGACGATGCGGCGGACGAGGGCGGGAACCCGCTCGGCGTCCACTCCAAAGGGTTTGGCGCCGCCGCCCATTCGCATTCCCGAACCGCGGATCTCGAAATCGGGGTTCACCCTCACGGCAAGCTTGGGCGCCTTCGCGAGCCGCTGCCCGATCGCGATCGCCCGTTCCGCCTCCCCTTCGGATTCGCAGTTAAGCGTCACGCCCGCGCGGATGGCCTCCTCGAGTTCGGTGTCGCGCTTTCCAGGTCCTGCAAAGGAGACCGTCTCGGGTGGTGCACCTTGCAAGAGCGCCAGCCTCAACTCCCCAGCGGACGCGACGTCGAGGCCATCGACCAGGTTCAGAATGCTTCCGAGGAGCGGCGCGAACGGGTTGGCCTTGACGGCATAATGAAGCTGGACGCCGGGAAAAGCAGCGCGAAAACGGTCGACCCGCTGCCGCACCAGGCCGAAGTCGTAGACGAAGAGCGGCGTGTCGCCGGCCTCGGCGACCAGGGCGTCGACCCTTCGCCCGCCGATCGTCAGCATGCCCTCTTCCGCGCCGAAGCCGGCCGGTATGGTTCCCATGGGCTTCGTCACGACATCAGCTCGCTCTTCAAACGCTCCCTGTCGAGCTTGCCGTTCGGATTGCGCGGCAGCTCGTTGCGCCAGAGGATAGCGGAGGGCTGCATAAAATTCGGTAGCTCGCGTTTCAGAAAATTTCTGAGGTCCGCCTCTCCGGCGCGATTGCCGCGAACGACGAGCGCGATTGCCTCGCCCAGCCGATGGTCGGGATAGCCGAGCGCGACCGCCTCGGCGACCAGGCCGCTGGCGACCGCAGCCTCCTCTACCTCGGTCGGGCTGACGCGGTTGCCGCTGGTCTTGATCATCGCATCCTCGCGGCCGACGAAATAGAGCAAGCCCTGTTCGTCGACACGGACGCGGTCGCCCGACCAGACCGCTGTGCCGCCATAGCGAGAGCCCTGGGGCGCGGGCCGGAAGCGCTCGCCGGTTCGCCCAGGGTCGTTCCAATAGCCTTTGGCGACGAGTGGGCCGGCATGGACCAGCTCGCCCGTTTCGGCCGCGCTGCCGTCCGGGCCCAAGACCATGATCTCGGCGAATGGAATTGCGGTGCCGATCGAATCCGGATGCTCGTCGAGCAAGGCCGGATCGAGCGATGTCGAGCGGAAGGCTTCGGTGAGGCCATACATCAGGTGGATCTCGGCAGCCGGGAACATCTCGCGCATCCGTCGCACGATCGAGCTCGGCAGCCGCCCGCCCGAGTTGGTCAGGCGGCGGAGGCGCAGCAGCGCCGAGGGCGGCCAGTTCGCCTCGATGAGCTGCACCCAGAGCGGAGGCACGCCGGCCAGGGTGGTGACGTCATGACGCTCGACCGCGCGGATCACGTCCTTGGCCGCGAGATATTCAATGGGGATCGCGCACCCGCCCGCCGCCCAGGTGGAAAGGAGCTGGTTCTGCCCATAATCGAAGCTCAGCGGCAGGACGCCGAGCGTCCTGTCGGCGGGCGTGAGGCCGAGATAATGAGCGACGGAGACTGCACCGAGCCACAAATTGGCGTGGCTCAGCATCACGCCCTTGGGACGACCGGTCGAGCCGGACGTGTAGAGCAAAGCCGCGAGCTGATCGGGGGCGGCCGAGGATGGCGGCATGGTCTCGCGCCCGAGGAGCATCTGCGCGCCCTCCTCTTCCGCCACCGTCACGCATCCGGACGGGAGATCGCCCGTCTCGAACGTGCGCAGCCGCGCGCCGCCCGTGATCAGGAGTTCGGCGCCACTGTCGGCCAGGATGTGTGCGACCTGCGCGCGCTTCAGCAGCGGGTTGATCGGCACATGGACGAGCCCCGCGCGGGCGCAGGCCAGCGGGAGCAGGCTCGTCATACGTGTCTTGGGCAGCCAGCTTGCCACCCGCGCGCCGGGTGCGAGGCCCCTCGCCTTCAGCGCACCGGAAAGAGCGGCGACCGCTTGCTCGAGTGCTGCATAATCGAGCTCGCCCTCGCGCGTGACGAGCGCCGGAGCGCCCGGAGCACCTCGAAGCGTGAGATGGTCGAGCGGCCGTGGGTTGGGATCGGGGGCTTGCACCTTCGCTCCTGCCTAAGCCACACCAGCGGCGAGAAGCCGGGGGAATAGCGCGTTGGGCATTGAGGTGGAACTGTTCGATGACCTGGACTCGGTGGAGCGGGATGCGGGAGGCGCGCTCGACCGGGAGCGGCAGGAGTATCTCTACGACAGCATCGACTGGCTGAGGCTGACCTGGGAACATGTGCTGCCGGATACTCGCCTCGTGGCGGCGCGTGCGCGGGATGAAGAGGGCCGGTCGGCCTGGTTGTTCCTCCAGGAAGTCGCCGCGAAGCAAGGCCAGGCCTTCGCAAGCTGGTATACGCTGGCCTTCGCGCCAATCTTTTCCAATGTCGGCAGTCCCGCCCACCAGGAGCCGGATCGCCGCCTCCCCCTGGTCAGCGCGGTGGCCGAACGGCTGCGCGAGCGCTTCGACCGCATCAGCGTGTCGCCCATGGACGATGAGGATGGCTTCGCTTCCCTGCTGAAGCAAGCGTTCGGCGGCTCCGGATGGATCGCCCGGCGATCGGTCACAACCTATAACTGGGTCGCCGAGACGCATGAACATCCATTCGACGCCTACTGGGACCGGCGCCCGAGCCGGCTTCGGAACACGATTGCGCGAAAGCAGAAGCGGGCGAGTCTCGACATCCAGATCTTGGATCGCTTCGATGCGGAAGCCTGGGCGGAATATGAGGCGGTGTATCGAGCGAGCTGGAAGCCGGAAGAAGGCTCGCCAGAGTTCCTGCGCGCGCTCGCCGAGCGAGCGGGGCGATGGGGGGCGCTCAGGCTCGGGATTGCGCGACAGGACGGAAAAGCGGTGGCGGCTCAGTTCTGGACAATGGACGGTGAAATCGCGACCATTCACAAGCTTGCCCATGATGAAAGCGCCAAGTCGCTTTCGCCCGGGTCGCTTCTCACCCATGCCATGTTCCGCCACGTCCTCGAACGGGATCGGCCGATGCTCGTCGACTTCGGCACGGGTGACGATGCCTACAAGGCCGACTGGATGGACATGAAGCGGCCGCTCTACAGGCTCGATTTCTATGACCGGGCCTCTCCCGCGGGCCTTGCGTCGGCAGCGAAGGCCGCGGCCGGCGCGCTTGTCCGGCGGCTGCGAAACGACTAGGCGCGGCTGAACAGGGGGAATACAGATGGTTGCGGCGTTTGACGACGAACAGGAGGTCGACAAGACCTTGCGCGCGGTGCTCGTCGACGTGCTCGGGCTCGACGCGGAGCGGGTGCGCGGCTTCAATCAAGGAACGCCGCTGTTCGGTGCCCTTCCCGAATTCGACTCCATGGCCGTGGCGGGGCTGCTGACCGAGTTGGAAGAGCGGCTGGGTATCCTCATAGAGGATCATGAAGTCGATGCGGATATGCTTGAAACCTATGGCTCTTTGCTGACCTTCGCCAGGGCGAAGGCGCTGCGGTGACGGGATCCGGCGGTCTCGCCTACGACCGCTACCAGATGAACGGCCAGGACGAATGGCTGATGCGGATTGGTCCGGTGGACGGCGCCCCTATCCTGTTCCTGCCGCCTCTGTTCGAGGAAATGAACCGCACCCGCGCCCTGCTGGTCGCGACGATGCGAGCACTGGCGGATCAGGGCTTCGGCTGCTGGCTTCCGGATCTGCCGGGCACCGGCGAAAGCGAGCGGGCGCTGCAGGAATGCGGCTGGGCCGATTGGGCCGCCGCGGCGCAGGCGACCGGAAGCCGGCTGGGCGGCAAGGCAGTCGTGGCAAGCTTCAGGGGCGGCGGCCTGCTGGATGATGTCGAGGCCAGCTGCCGTTGGCGCCTGTCTCCCGTGGACGGGGCGTCCCTCGCACGGGATCTGAAGAGAACGGGCCTCGTGAGCGGCTGGACGCTGGGCGGCTATTCCCCCTCCCCCGAACTGCTCGCCAGCCTGGAGCGCGCGAAACCCGCTGAGCTGCAGCCGATGCGAACGGTCCGGCTGCGGAGCGACCCGCGCCCCGCCGATGCGAAGATCGACGGTCCGTCGCTGTGGCGGCGCTCCGAGCCCGGAAACTCTCACGCGCTGGCAGAAGAGATGGCATACGATATCGCGGATT
>NZ_CADCWD010000092.1 GCF_902806315.1 uncultured Sphingosinicella sp. | reverse complement strand
CCCCCGAAGTCTGTGAGGTCGCCCGCGAGCACAAGCACGTCGGCGGCGTCCGAAATCTCGGCGAACAGCTCACGGTAGCGCCGCTCGCTATTCTCCCGGACGTGGAGGTCGCCGATCGCGGCGACGGTGATCGTGCACTTTTCTTCAGTGCGTGTGGTTTCAGTGCTTGGGTCGTTCATGCTTCTCGTCGATTCCCTTGCCGACAACATCGGCGAAGCCCCATTCGCTGACGTCGATCACATAATCGGTCGGGCTGAGCACGCGCCCGCGGCACATCTTGACGCCCGACGGCGGCATCTCCGCCTGCGCCTTCAGACGCGTGAGCAACTCGTCGAACAGCCAGCGCGGCACCAGGTCGCGCTCCGTCGGGTAGATGAAGCGGAAGTTCAAAATGCTGATGAGCAGCACTTCCCAATAGAGCTCGAGCGAGGAGAGCAGCCAGTTCCAGTCGATCTCGTCATGCTTTCTGAGCATCGTGTGGGCGACATCGGCGCCGTCATAGCGATAGCGCGTCTGAAGGAAGAGCTTGGACAGGAGGAACTGGGTCGGCGGCGTGATCAGCACCCGCGTTCCGTAGACCTCGACCGCATAATCCTCGTCGAACCACTCCTCGGTGATCGGGATGCTGACGGAGGAGATGTTGAAGATCACGTCGAAGAAGTTCTCGCCCTGCCAGACCTTGCCGATCCAGCGCTCGTCCTCGACCTCGATCTCGTAGCCCTTGCTCTTGAAGAAGGCGAGGATCTTGGGTGCGTCCGACGGCTTGCAGAAGACGTCGAGATCCTTCGTCGGACGGATGATCCCGGTGAAGCAGGACAGCGCGTAGGTGCCGGACAACAGGAAAGGGATGCCGGACTCGACCAGCAGCCTGAGGCTCTCGACATAGAAGTCGACCGCCTCCGGAGGCGGTTCGAAGGCGGACGCGTCGAGTTTCTGCAGCTGGTCTTCCATGGCACCCGGGCAAGCTAAGGCGGAAGCCGCTGCCCCGCTGCCAGCCTAACGGCGCTTCACGCGATGCGTTCCGACGGCGCTAGAAACCGGACATTGCCGCCGGGCGCCGATCGTCCGCCACGGTCGCTTTCTTCGCCTCGGCTGCTTGCAGCTCGACTTCAGCATTCTTGATTGCCGCATCGACCGCCGCCGGTTGCGCCTCCTTTGCGGAAGGCTGACCGCACGCCGTCAACATCACCGCAAGGGAAATGGCCAGGAGCGACGACTGCAGGAACGCTGCGCGCGAAGGTGGATGAGGGGTGGCTCTCGTTGGCCTATGCGGGAACCCAGTTTCCATACCGCACAGTATAGAACTCTTCCGCTGCACGTCAACCGTATCGATACCGATCGGTAGAAATTCGCAAGGGGCGCAGGCTGGACTGGAACCGCTGCCAAGCGACGATAAACGAGCCGGAGAGGCGCTGAACCCGCTTCGCTTCGCCGAGGTGGCGCTTAGGCGCCTCTGCACAATAGATGCTGGAGCGGGCGAAGGGATTCGAACCCTCGACCCCAACCTTGGCAAGGTTGTGCTCTACCCCTGAGCTACGCCCGCTCGACATGGCGGAGCCGCTCGCAAGCGGCCCGGGTAAGGCGGCGGCTGCTAGCATGGGGTTTTGGGGGTCGCAAGCCCCCGAATGTCGGAAGGTGGGCGGGCTTGGCAGACTCGGCTTCGATCCCACATAGGGGCGCGAACGTTGAGCGGCTGGAGAAGAGACGAAGTGGCGACCCTTGGCATGAGCGCCGCCGAGCGCGAAGCGCTGGAGACGTTCAAGAAGGACGTGATCGAGCCGTCGATGACGAGCCTCGTCATCGTTGATTTCTGGGCGGAATGGTGCGGCCCCTGCAAGCAGCTCGGCCCCGTGCTGGAGAAGGTGGCGGCCGATTATGCCGGCCGCGGCGTCAAGCTCGTCAAGATCGATGTCGACAAGAACAAGATGATCGCCGCCCAATTCCGGGTGCAGTCGATCCCCACCGTCTATGCCGTGTTCCAGGGACAGCTGGTGGCGGACCTGACGCCGGCGCGCACCGAGGGGCAGCTCGGCAAGGCGCTCGACCAGATCCTTGCGCAGCTTCCCGTGCAAGGCGAGGAGCAGCAGCTCGAGGTCGAGATCGAGCCGCTCATCGAAATGGGCGAGCAGGTGCTCGCGCAGGGCGACGCGCCGCGTTCGGTGTCGATCTTCCAGCAGATCCTGGAGATGGCCCCCGAAAATGCCGAAGCGATCTCCGGCCTGGCCCGGGCTTTGATCCAGGCGGATCAGGTGGAGGAGGCGCGGGCGCTGCTCGCCGACGTGCCCGAGAAGGCGGAGAAGGATCCGGCGATCGCCCGCGCCCGATCGGCGCTGGCGCTGACCGAGATCGCCCCCGCCAATGCGGAGACCGCCGAGTTCGAGCGCCGCATTGCCGCCAATGCCGGCGATTTGGAGGCGCGCTATGAACTGGCCGGGGCGCTGATGGCGAGCGGCGACCGCGACGGGGCGGCCGATCAATTGCTCGACATCATCAAGCGCGACCGCGACTGGAACGAGGCCGCCGCGCGCAAGCGGCTGCTCCAGTTCATGGAAGTGGTGGGGCTGGAGGACCCCTGGGCGTCCGCCCAGCGCCGCCGGCTCTCCGCGCTTCTCTTCACCTGATGTCTGGAACCGGGCCGCTTCGCGTTCCGATCTTCCCGCTTGCCGGGGCCCTGCTCCTGCCGCGCGCCCAACTCCCGCTTCACATCTTCGAGCCGCGTTATCGCGCGATGGTGCGGGACGCGCTTGCGAGCGACCAGCTGATCGCGATGGTTCAGCCCAAAGACGGAGCCGAGCCGCCCAGGATCTACGAGGTCGGCTGCATCGGCCGGATCGTCGGTTCGGAGGAACTGGACGATGGGCGCTTCAACATCGTCCTGGAAGGCCTAGGCCGGTTCCGCATTCTCAAGGAAGCCGAAGTCATGACGCCGTACCGGCAGGTCGACGCCGATCGTAGCGGCTTCGACGATGAGGCGGAGCCGGAGCCGCTCGGGATCGCGCAGCGCGCCGAAATCGAACGCGAGGCGAAGCGCTATGCGGACGCTCTTGGCTATGCGGTCGATTGGGAGGCGGTAGGGCGGCTCGACGACGAGACCTTGGTCAACAGCATCGCCCAGATCGCGCCGCTGGATGCCGGATCCAAGCAGGCGCTGCTCGAAGCGGGCGACATTGCGGCGCGCGCCGACCTCCTCGTCCAGTTCATGCAGTTCCAGCGCATGGCGCCGGGCGGGGCGGATGGGCCGGAAACGCTCCAATGATCATCGACGAGGCCGTGCTCGCGAAGCTGGTCTGCCCCGTCACACGCACGCCGCTTCGCTATGATAAGGAGAGAAGGGAGCTGATCTCGGACGCGGGCCGGCTCGCTTTTCCGGTCCGCGACGGCACTCCCGTGCTGCTCGTCGAGCAAGCCCGCCCGCTGGAAGGAAATGCAGATGGCTGACGTGGACCTCACCGAGCGCGCCTACGATCCCAGCGATCCCTATGAGCGAGGGGCGCAGACCTTTCCGCGGCTCAGCGAGGAGCATCTTCAGCGCATCTCCGCGTTCGGCCGGGAGGAAGACTATCCGGCGGGCACCTTTCTGTTCCGGCGAGGCGAGCGCAGCGTCGACTTCTTCGTCGTGGTCGAGGGCGCGGTCGACATCCTCGATTCCGGGACCGCGCGCGAGACGCAGGTGATCCACTGCCACGAAAGCCGCCAGTTCACAGGCGAGCTCGACCTGTTCAACGACCGCGAGATCCTGGTCGACGGCCTGACGAAAGTGGACAGCCGGATCATCCGCGTGCCGCGGGCCGCGTTTCGGAAGCTGATCGAGGCCGAGCCCGAGGTGGGCGAGATCATCATGCGCGCCTTCATTCTCCGCCGGGTGGGCCTGATGCGCTACTCGCAGGGCGGGGTGGTGCTGATCGGCTCCTCGCACAGCGGCGACACGCTGCGCATCCAGCGTTTCCTGTCGCGAAACGGCTATCCCCACCGGATGCTGGATACGGACGCGGATCCCGATGCGGGCGGCATGATCACCTGCCTATCGGTTGCGCCAGAGGAGTTGCCGGTGGTGGTGCTGCCGAGCAAGTCGTTCCTGCGCAATCCGGCGACGCCCGCGCTCGCGGACGCGCTCGGCCTCACCGAGGCCTTCGATCCGGACCGCGTCTACGACCTGACGGTGGTCGGCGCCGGCCCGGCGGGATTGGCGGCAGCTGTTTATGGAGCTTCGGAGGGCCTCGACACGCTGGTGATCGAGCCGCTTGCTCCGGGCGGACAGGCCGGAACCAGCTCCAAGATCGAGAATTATCTCGGCTTTCCGACCGGCATTTCGGGTCAGGCGCTGGCCGGCCGCGCGCAGGTCCAGGCGCAGAAGTTCGGCGCCCGCCTCGCCATCTCGCGTCGCGCGGCGTCCATCGACTGCGACCGCAGCCCCTTCTGCGTGGAGCTGGAGGACGGGCAGCGAATCTCCACCCGTTCGATCGTGATCGCCACGGGCGCGCGATACCGGAAGCTGGACGTCGAGAATTACGACAAGTTCGAAGGCCAGGGCATCCATTATGCCGCCACCTGGATGGAGGGGAATCTCTGCGCGGACGAGGAAGTGATCGTGGTCGGCGGCGGCAACAGCGCCGGACAGGCGGCGGTGTTCCTTTCGCAGCAATCGCGGCACGTCCATATCCTGGTGCGCGGCGAGGGGCTGGCGGCGACCATGTCGGACTATCTCATCCAGCGTATCCAGGCATCGCCGAAGATTACCTTGCATCCCTTCACCCAGATCAGCGGCCTCGCCGGCAACCGCTATTTGGAAGAGGTCAGCTGGACCAACAGCAAGACCGGCGAGAGCGAGACCAAAGCGGTCGCCAACCTATTCGTCATGATCGGTGCGATGCCGAATACCGACTGGCTCGACGGCTGCGTGCCGCTCGATCGAGGCGGCTTTGTGATCACCGGACGCGACGGCGAAGGGATGGCGCTGCCGTCGCCTTATGCGACGGAGAAGCACGGCATCTTCGCCGTGGGCGACGTTCGCTCCGGGTCGACCAAGCGGGTTGCTTCCGGAGTTGGCGAGGGATCGGTCGTGGTGTCCGCCATCCACGCCTATCTCGCCGACATAGAGAAGGTGCAGTAGGCCAAGTTCCTCCCCACGAACTTCAGATCGGCAAACCCCTCAGCAGCAGCGGCAGGTCCCCAGTTTCGCCTCGCGCCTCCGCCATGAGGCGATCCTTTAAGGGGCCGATCCGCTGGACGGCGCCCATGCCGAAGCGGCGGACGGCGGAGGCGGTTCGGCCGGGGACGCCGTAGAGGCGGGTGAGGCCGTCCGTGGCGGCGGCGACCATGAAGGTGTCGAGGCTCCGCCAGCGCTGGTAGCGCGCGAGCAGTTGCGCGTCGCCGAGATCCATGCCGAGCCGAGCGCCTTCGACCAGGACCTGGGTCAAGGCTGCCGCGTCGCGGAAGCCGAGATTAAGCCCCTGCCCCGCAATCGGATGGATGCCGTGCGCCGCGTCGCCGGCGAGCGCCAGACGCTCGGCGGTGATCGTCGTCGCATGGTGGAAACCGAGCGGATAGCTGGCGCGCGGCCCCGCCATCCGGATCGCGCCGAGGAAGCCGCCCATCCTCTTTTCGATCTCGGCGGCCATGGCGCGCTCCGGCAGGTCGAGGATCGCGGCCGCGTCGCGCGCGGGCACCGACCAGACGATGGCGGAGCGTGTGCCCGGCAACATCGGCAGGATCGCGAACGGGCCTGTCGGATAGAAGATCTCGTAGGCGGTCTCGTCGTGGCTCAGCTCGTGCTCGATCGTGACGATGATCGCCGCGTGATCGTAATTCCAGCGCGCAACCGGGATCCGAGCCGCCTCGCGCGAAGGGGAGCTGCGCCCTTCCGCTCCGATCAGCAAAGGCGCTGCCAAGAGCCGGCTGTCGTCCAGCGCCACCCGCACGCCCGCGCCGTCGCGCACAACCTCGGCAGGCCGGCCAGGCATCACCAAGGTGACGTTGTCCGCCGCCATTGCGCTGTCCCGGAGCGCGGCGCGGAGCAGGCGGTTCTCGAACATGATGCCGAGCGGGTCGTCGTCGGGGGCGGGTTCGAATTGCAGGCCGCCAGGCTCCAGCCCGTCGCTGACGCGGATCGAGCGGATCGGGCAGCCCTGCCCTTCCAGCCGATCGCCGACGCCAATTGCGTCGAGCATTCGCCAGGACGCGCTCGCGACTGCGGTGGCGCGACCGTCATATTGCGGGGTCAGCGTCTTTTCCGGATCGACCGGGTCGACGACGATGCTGGAAAGGCCGTGCTTGTCCAGCGCGACGGCGATAGTCAGGCCGACAAGGCCGCCGCCGAGGATGATCACGTCCGCCCGCTGCATTTTTTACGCCCTAGAGCGATTTGGAGCCGGCTGGAACCCCGTCCGGCGGCCCGGAAATGGCGGCCAAAGAGCTGCGGCTGGGCCGGCAACCGGCAGAAGTCGGTCGATTTCCGGCCCAGCGATGCAACGGCGCAACGCCAACCCGCATGGTCGCGCTTGACCGCGGACTCCGGCAATGCGCATTGTTAACCTGCGGAACATTTGGGGCACGTTCATGGCAGTATCGGTAGCACGCTCGGGCCGTCAGGATCGGCTCGCCACCTGGCGCGACGGCGTCAAGAAGGGCGTCAAGCGCTCGGGCACTTTGCTCGGCGGCGCGACCCTGATTGTGGGGGCCTTGCTGAGCGCGGCGGCCCTGGTCAATTACCGGCCGAGCGACCCCGCCTTCAACACCTCGGCGGCTGGCCCCGTGAAGAACTGGCTGGGCGGCACCGGCGCCTATGGCTCCGATCTTCTGCTGAGCCTCTGGGGTCCGCCGGCGGCCTTGCTCATCCCGTTGATGATCATCCTCGGGCTGCGGCTTGCGCGCGGCGCGGACGCCGGGCGTTGGTTGCGCGCGCTGCTGCTGACGATCGGCGGCATGGCAATGGTGGGCACGGCCGCGGCCCTGCTCTGGGGCGGCGCCGTCAATGGGCTTCCCGCCGGCTGGGGCGGCGCGTTCGGCCTGTCGATGGCCAAGCTGCTCGAAGCCGGCATCGGCATGATCGGCGAGCCGGCCGTCGCGGAGCCGTTTCGCCTGGTTGCGATCGCGCTGACCGCGCTTGCCGGCCTGTTCCTGCTCTATCTCGGCCTCGGGCTCCGCTCCGAGGAGCGGGCCTGGATGGCGAGCCGCCGCGTCTCGATGCCGCGCCTGCCGCAGCGACAGGCGCCGGCCGAAGCGGCCGTGGAGGACATATACGGCGAAGATGAGGACGAAGAGGACGAGGCCCCGGCCGAGAAGCGCGTCCGCACGCCCGTGATCACCGCGCCCGAGCCGCCGCGCACGGTGATCAACGACCGCTCGAACCCGGACAAGACCAAGCGCCCCGCCCGTGAGCGCCAGCCTTCTCTCGCGCTCGGCGACGCCTACCAGCTTCCGACCCTCGACCTGCTCAACCCGCCGCCGCCCGTCACCAACACCACGCTCGACAAGGCGGCGCTGGAGCGCAATGCGCGGCTGCTTGAGTCCGTGCTCGAGGACTTCTCGGTCAAAGGCGAGATTGTCGAGGTCCGCCCCGGCCCCGTCGTCACTATGTATGAGCTCGAGCCCGCCAGCGGCATCAAGGCAAGCCGCGTGATCCAGCTCGCCGACGATATCGCCCGCAACATGTCGGCCTTGTCGGCCCGCGTCGCCACCATCCCGGGCCGCAGCGTGATCGGCATCGAGCTTCCCAACGCCAAGCGCGAGATGGTGACGCTGTCGGAGCTGGTCGCCAGCGACGCCTTCGAGGACCAGC
>NZ_CADCWD010000091.1 GCF_902806315.1 uncultured Sphingosinicella sp. | reverse complement strand
GGTGAGGACCTTGTTGAATTCCTTGCCGTCGATCGCGGGCACGGGCGTCAGCGACCCGAGCGTGGCCGCATTCAGCACCAGGATGTCGAGCTTGCCCCAGCGCTCGGCGACCGCGGCAGCCAACCGCGCAATGCTGTCGCCGTCGGTGAGGTCGAGCGGCGCAATCGTCGCGCTGCCGCCCGCCGCGTGGATCCGCTCTTCTACCTGCTCGAGGTCCGCCGCCGTGCGGGCAGTGATCACGACATGCGCGCCTTCGCGGGCCAGCGCCTCGGCCGTCGCAGCGCCGATGCCCCGGCTCGCGCCTGTTACCAGCGCAAACTGACCTGAAAATAGCTTGTCAGACATCCGACCTCGTTCGTCCCGAGCGCAGTCGAGGGGCGCTGGCACTGAATCATCGCGATCGCCCCTCGAC
Source organism: uncultured Sphingosinicella sp. (assembly GCF_902806315.1). Taxonomy (GTDB): domain Bacteria; phylum Pseudomonadota; class Alphaproteobacteria; order Sphingomonadales; family Sphingomonadaceae; genus Allosphingosinicella. Next base: position 37,775 of record NZ_CADCWD010000091.1, on the reverse strand, counting down.
TTCGCCTGTCCTGAGCGACGCCGCAGGCGGCGTCGAAGGGCTCAGGACGAGCGCGGGCGGTGCGGGCTCTACGGCTCGAACGCCGGTCTGACTAGGCGTAGCGCTCCGCGAGCAAAGCGAGCTGGTCGACCGACTCATGCTCCTCATGGTCGGTGAGGCGGGTCGGATACTGGCCTGTGAAGCAGGCGTCGCAATGCTGCGGCGCCGTTTCGTCGCGCATGTCGTCTCCGAGGGCGCGGTAGAGGCCGTCGATCGACAGGAAGGCGAGGCTGTCCGCCTTGATGTAATCGTTCATCTCCGCGACGTTCATCTGCGCGGCGAGGAGCTTGGCGCGCTCTGGCGTGTCGACCCCGTAGAAGCAGGAATGGCGGGTCGGCGGGCTCGCGATCCGCATGTGGACCTCACGCGCGCCGGCGTCGCGCAGCATCTGCACGATCTTGAGGCTGGTGGTGCCGCGCACGATCGAATCGTCGATGAGGACGAGCTTCTTGCCGGTGATCAGCGCCCTGTTGGCATTGTGCTTGAGCTTGACGCCAAGGTGCCGGACCTGATCGCTCGGCTGGATGAAGGTGCGGCCGACATAATGCGATCGGATGATGCCGAGCTCGAATGGAATGCCCGATTGCTGTGCATAGCCGATCGCGGAGGGAACGCCGGAGTCCGGCACCGGAACGACATAATCCGCATCCACCGCATTCTCGATCGCCAGCTCGGCGCCGATGCGCTTGCGCACCGTGTAGACGGACGACCCGTCGACGATGCTGTCGGGCCGGGCAAAGTAGACGTGCTCGAAAATGCAGGGACGCGGCTGCACCGGCGCGAAGGGCCGATGCGAGGTGACGCCGCGGCCGGAAACAATGATGAGCTCGCCCGGCTCGACCGAGCGGATGTAGGTCGCGCCGACCACGTCGAGCGCCACCGTCTCCGAGGCGAAGATGTAGGCGTCGCCCAGGCGGCCCATGACCAGCGGCCGGATGCCAAGCGGATCGCGGCAGGCGATCATGCCTTCGCTGGTCAGGCATACCAAAGAATAGGCGCCTTCGACTTGCTTCAGCGCGTCGATGAAGCGGTCGAGCAGGGTCCGGTAGGTGGAGGTCGCGACGAGGTGGATGATCACCTCGGTGTCGCTGGTCGACTGGAAGATCGAGCCGCGGCGGTTGAGCTCGCGCCTCACCTTCAGCGCGTTCGAGATGTTGCCGTTATGCGCAACCGCGAACCCGCCGGAGGAAAGCTCCGCAAAGAGCGGCTGCACGTTGCGAAGCGCCGTCTCGCCCGTGGTCGAATAGCGGACGTGGCCGATCGCGGCTCGGCCGGCGAGCTGGCGGACGATGTCCTCCCGGTCGAAATTGCCTGCGACATGGCCCATGGCGCGGTGGCTGTGAAAAGCGCGGCCGTCCCAGCTGGTGATGCCCGCCGCTTCCTGGCCGCGATGCTGGAGTGCGTGGAGGCCGAGCGCGACCATGGCGGAAGCGGTGTCCGCGCCCCAGATGCCGAACACGCCGCACTCCTCGCGCAGCTTGTCGTCGTCGAAAGGATTGGTGGTCAGCATCATGAAAGCTCGTCCCTCACCCCGTATGCGCGGCATATAGGAAGACCCCGCAGGTTTGTCTTCCTACTGTCACAACATGATGTGGATTAATGGAATGAGCCGTTCTTTAGCAGCGCTTGTCTGAATGGCGGCTGGCTGGCAAAGCGGGGGCATGAAGAAGCTCCTGATCGCGCTGCTCATTCTGGCCGGATGCTCACGCGGGGAGGACGGGCAAGGCGGCGGGAACGCATCGGGCCAAGCGGGCGGGATTTCGGCTTCGGCTCCCGGGACGCCCGGCCGGATCGGCACCTTGATGGGGCTTTACGAGGGCGGCGACGTCTCGCCCAAGAACCAGCTCTGCATGGTCGAGAATGAGGGCGAGCAGCCGCGCTTCGGGCTCGTCGTCTGGGGCTCCAACCAGCATAGCTGCTCCGGCAGCGGCACCGCGGAGCGCAATGGCGAGCGGCTCCAGCTCAAGATGACGGGCGATGAAGCCTGCACGATCGAGGCCCGCATCAGCGGCAAGACCGTGATCCTTCCCGAAAAGGTGCCCGACGGCTGCGCTTATTATTGCGGCGCCAATGCCCGCCTTACTGCCGCGCGCTTCGACCAAGTCGGCACCGGCCGCGACGATGCAATCAAGGCGGAGGATCTCGTCGGCGATCCCCTCTGCTAAGGCGCTGATGCCGTTGACGTTGACGTGAACGTAAACTAGATCGGCGGCCCATGCCAAGGTCCGCTCTTCACTCCGATTTCCACCATGCCGACAGCAGCACGGCGACCTATTCCATAACCGAACTTTGCGAGGAGTTCGGCGTCACGCCCCGCGCCCTGCGCTTCTACGAGGATGAGGGGCTGATCGCGCCCCGCCGGGTTGGGCTCGCCCGGGTTTATTCGTGGCGGGACAGGGCGCGGCTTGCCTGGATTCTGCGCGGCAAGCGGGTCGGTTTCAGCCTCGCCGACATTCGCGAGATGATCGACCTTTACGATGTCGGCGACGGCCGCGAGGAGCAGCGCCGCGTGACGGTCCAGAAGTGCCGCGACCGCATCGATCTGCTCGAAAAGCAGCGCCGCGACATTGACGGCACGATCAACGACCTCACCACCTTCATCGCCAAGATCGGCGACCCCAACGCCAAGATCGACTGATCAGGAGCTCCGATGCCCGTCTACACCGCACCCGTCGCCGACACTCGCTACATCTTCGATCACGTGATCGGGCTGGAGCGCTATTCGAACCTGCCGGGTTTCGAGAATGCGACGTCCGACATGATCGACGCCGTGCTCGGCGAAGGCGCGCGATTCTGCGAGGAGGTGCTGCAGCCGCTCAACCGCGTCGGTGACGAGCAGGGCTGCACGCGGCATGACGACGGCTCGGTCACGACGCCGCCGGGCTTCAAGGACGCCTGGGACCAGTTCGTCGCCAATGGCTGGACCACGCTCTCCGCGCCCGAGGAATATGGCGGACAGGGGCTGCCGCACGTCGTCTCGACCGCGATCTCCGAGTTTCTCTGCGCGGCCAATCACAGCTTCGAAATGTATAACGGCCTGACCCAAGGCGCGATCGCGTCGATCCTGGTCAAGGGCTCCGAAGAGCAGAAAGCCAAATATCTGCCAAACATGGTCAGCGGCCGCTGGACCGGCACGATGAACCTCACCGAGCCGCATTGCGGGACCGATCTCGGCCTCATCAAGACCAAGGCCGAGCCGCAGGCGGACGGCTCCTACAAGATCACCGGCACCAAGATCTTCATCTCGTCCGGCGAGCATGATCTCAGCGAAAACATCATCCACCTCGTCCTCGCCAAGATCACCGGCGCGCCCGACAACGTGAAGGGCATCTCGCTCTTCATCGTGCCGAAGATCGAGGTGAAGGATGATGGGTCGCTGGGCGAGCGCAACGCCGTCACCTGCGGCTCGATCGAGCACAAGATGGGCATCCATGGCAATTCGACCTGCGTGATGAATTATGACGGCGCGACCGGTTATCTTGTCGGGGACGAGAATAAGGGCCTCGCCGCCATGTTCATCATGATGAATGCGGCGCGGCTCGGCGTCGGCCTGCAGGGCCTCGCCCAGGGCGACGTCGCCTACCAGAATGCGGTTCAATACGCGAAGGACCGGCGGCAGGGCAGGGCGCTCACCGGCCCGTCCGAGCCGGACCAGAAGGCCGACACGCTCTTCGTCCACCCCGACGTCCGGCGCATGCTGATGGAGGCGAAGGCCTATAATGAGGCCTCGCGCGCGCTGATCCTGTGGGGTGCGCTGCAGGTGGACCTCGCCAAGAAGGCGCAGACCGAGGAGGAGCGCGAGGCGGCCAACGATCTCATCTCGCTGCTCACGCCCGTCATCAAGGGCTACCTCACCGACAAGGGTTTCGAAGTCGCCGTCAACTCCCAGCAGGTCTATGGCGGCCACGGTTACATCCGCGAATGGGGCATGGACCAGTTCGTCCGCGACGCCCGCATCGCTCAGATCTACGAAGGCACCAACGGCATCCAGGCGATGGACCTTGTCGGCCGCAAGCTCGCCAAGGAAGGCGGACGCGCGATCCAGGCCTTGTTCCGCATCGTCGGGGAGGAAGTCGCCGAGGGGAAGGCGCAGGACGGCACCCGTGAGATCGCGACCGCTTTGGAGAGGGCCACAAGCGAGCTCCAGACCGCGACCATGTGGCTGATGCAGAATGCCATGCAGAACCCCAACAATGCGGGTGCCGCGGCGTACAGCTACATGCATCTGATGGGGATCGTCACGCTCGGCCTGATGTGGCTGCGCATGGCAAAAGCGAGCGGCGCGGTGCTTGCGAACGGCGCCGAAAACGCGGCCTTCCACCAGGCCAAGCTCACGACTGCCCGCTTCTTTGCCGAACGGATCATGCCTGAAGCCGGCGCTCTGCGCCGCAAGATCGAGGCGGGATCGGAGACGATCATGGCCTTGCCGATCGAGGCCTTCTGAGCCAAGCACCGCTCCGGCGGCCACCACCCGGCCGGAGGGGAAGGATGCTGTGACGCCACTCGAACGAGGGCAGCTCTGGGTGATGCTGGTGGGCAGCGTCATCCGCACGCTGCTGGTCCTCGCCGCCGCGTCCCTGGGAGCCGCGGCCCTCCATAAGAATCCCGGCGTCGCGCCGGCCATGGTGCTGGTGCCGCTGCTGGTTCTGCTCATCTACCCGACCTTCGTCAGCCCGGTCCGCCGCTACCGCGCCTGGGGCTACCGCATGGATGAGGAGGAGCTTCGGCTCGCTCACGGCATCTACACGCAGGTCGAGACATTGGTGCCGCTGAAGCGCGTCCAGCATCTCGACATCAGCCAAGGGCCGCTCGAGCGCAGCTTCGGCGTCTGCAAGCTCATCCTCCACACCGCCGGAACCGCCCATAGCCGAGTGGTGCTGCCCGGCCTGTCCCGCGAAACCGCCGAGGCTATGCGCGGCGAGATCCGCTCTCATATCCGGCAGGAGATCGAGTGAAGGGCGGCACGATCGCCGACCGCAGGGTCCACCCGGCGACAGTTGCGCTGCGCTTCCTAAAAGACCTGCCGCAAACCCTCATCGGTCTTCCGGCCTTGTTCGCTCTCATCTCCGATACGGGGTGGAGCTACGTCCTCCTGATCGCATTGGCGGCCGCGATCGTGCTGATCCTGGTCCAATGGCTGAGCTGGCGCCGGTTCACCTACGGCGTCGGCGCGAGGGAGATCGTGATCGAAAGCGGCATCCTCAGCCGTAACCGGCGCTCCATTCCGTTCGACCGTGTGCAGGACGTCGATATCGAACGCGGACCGCTGCACCGTGTCTTCGGCCTCGCCAAGGTGCGCATTGAAACCGGCGGCTCGGCCAAGGACGAGGGCGTGCTCGACAGCGTCACGCTCGCGGAAGCCGACCGGATCCGCGTCGCGGTTCGGGCCGGAAAGGCGGGCGAAGCGCTCGTGGACGCCGCTTCCCGCCCGCAAGAGGCGGAAGGGCAACTCGTCTATGCAATGAGCCCCGGCCGCGTCTTCGCTTCGGGCTTCTTCAACTTCTCGCTCGTCTATCTCGCCGGCATCTTCGCCGCGCTGCAGACTTTCGAACCTTTGATCCCCTTTGACATCAAGAATCCGGGCCGCTGGATCGGCCTCATTGATGAAGACGCGGTGCGCGGCTTCACGCCGCGGGCCTGGCTCGCCGTGCTGATGGTGGCGCTCCTGCTCGGCGTCGTCACCGGACTTGTCCGCACGCTGGCCAGCGACTGGGGTTTCCGGTTGACGAGCGAAGGCGCCCGCCTGCGGCTGGAGCGGGGGCTGTCGACGCGGAGCGAGATCGTTCTTCCCCGGAACCGCATCCAGCTGGCCTTGATCCGCTCGGGCCCATTGAGGCGCGTGCTCGGCTATGCGGAGCTGTTCTTTCAGACACTGACGGCCGGAAAGGGCGGCGGCGGCCAGCACAGCGTCGCGCCCTTTGCAACCGACGAGGAGGTGGCTCGCGTGCTCGGCCAAGGGAAGCGTCTCCAGATGCCGAATCGCGCCGATATGCAGCGCGTGTCCAGCCGTCACGTCGTTCGGTCGGCTGTCAGGATCGCAGCGGCGCCATTGCTTGCCATCCTCGCGGCCTCGTTCTTCCGCAGCGAGGCCTTGTTCCTCCTCCCGCTTGTTCCACTGCTGCTCGCGTCGTCTTTCATCCGCCGCCGGGTCCACCTTTACGGCCTGAATGGCGACACCCTGTTCGTGCGTGACGGACTTTGGCGCCAGCAACTCTGGATCCTGCCGATCCGCAACGCGCAAGCCGTGACGCTCCGCCGCTCGATCCTTCAGCGCTGGCTGGGTTTGGCCACCCTGACAGTCGACACCGCCGGTGCCCCGATGCTCAACGCAGCCCGCATCGTCGACCTCGACCTGGCTCGAGCCCGCGCACTGATGGCGGATATTGCCGCAGGCGTGTCCGCTGCTCGACCGCAACACGATGCTGCGCCCGGCAGCGTCATCTAAGTTATTGAAAAGGTGGTGGACGCACTAGGGCTCGAACCTAGGACCCGCTGATTAAGAGTCAGCTGCTCTACCAACTGAGCTATGCGTCCGTGCCGAAAGGCAGATGCGGCGGGAGATCGCCGGAAGCGGCCCGCTAGCATGGGCTAGCTGGGGATGCAATGCGCCTGCGTCAACTCCTCAGCGGCGGCGGTTGCGGCGATTCTCGCGGTCGATCGACATCAGGATGCCAAGGCAGATCATCACCGTCAGCATGGCCGATCCGCCATAGGAGAAAAGCGGCAGCGGAATGCCGACGACGGGCGCCAGGCCCACCACCATCAAAAGGTTGATCGCGAAGTAGAAGAAGATGGTCATCGTCATGCCAGCCGCAGTGAGGCGATTGAAGCGCCCCTTGGCTTCCGCCGCAACGTTCATTCCCCAGCGGAAAAGAAGGTAGAAGCAGCCGATCAGGAAGAGGCCGCCGACCAGCCCCCATTCCTCGGCCATGGCCGGGAAGATGAAGTCGGTATGCTGCTCGGGCAGGTAATGGAGGTGGCTCTGGGTTCCGTTGAGGAAGCCCTTGCCGAAGATGCCGCCCGAACCGATCGCGATCTTGGACTGGGTGATGTGGTAGCCGGCGCCGAGCGGATCCTGTTCCGGCGTCAGGAAGATCAGCACGCGCTTCTGCTGGTGCGGCAGCATCAGGAGATTGTAGGCGAGCGGAATCGCCGCGGCCACGGCGAGGCCGCCGCCGATGAAATACCATAAAGGCAGCCCCGCCAGGAACATCACGGTGATCGCGGCAAAGAGCAGCAGCAAGGTGGTCCCGAGGTCGGGTTGCAGGATGATGAGGCCGACCGGGATGACGAGCATCGCAAACGGTGGCCAGATCGCACTGAACCTGCGGATTTCGCCGGGAGGAAGCGAGCCGTAGAAGCCGGCCAGCAGAAGGATCGATACAGGCTTCATCAGCTCGGAGGGCTGGATGCGGATCACGCCCAGTTCGAGCCAGCTCTTGGCGCCGCCACCGATCGTGCCGATCAAGAGGGTGACGACCAGCAGCAGGATCACGAAGCCATAAGCGGGCCAGGACAGTTCGCGATACGTCTCCGGCCGCACGAACGACATGCCAAGCGCCATGCAGAGCAGCGCGAAGAAGCGCACGAAGTGCGGGAGCGCCCAAGGCATCAGCGACCCGCCGGCGGCCGAGAACAGGCACATCCCGCCGAACAGGCCGATGGCGAGCACGATGAAGAGCAGCTTCCAGGGAAGGTGCGCGACGTTCCTTGGGACCATCGACACTGTGGTCATGTTCTGGTCCCCCCATTGGCGTCGGCAGAGGCCTGCTGGGTCTTGGGCTTGGGAGGATTGGCGGCGGCCCAGAGCTCGGCCTCGCGCTTCATACGCACGGCGATGTTGCCGCCCCAGCCTTCTTCCAGCTTCATGAGGTTCTCGATCGCCTTGGGCTTGTCGAACAGGTAGGTGAGCACGTCCTTTGCGACCGGAGCGGCTGCGCGGGCGCCGCCCATGCCGTGGTCGATCACCACCGCACCCGCATAACGCGGGTTCGACGTCGGCGCGAAGAAGACGAACAGGCCGTGGTCGCGATATTTCCACTCGCCGCTCTGACCGCGCTGAGCGCCCGTGATGCGGCGCACCTGTGCGGTGCCGGTCTTTCCGCCCATCTGGATTTCGGGGAAGGGGAGCCGGCTCGCGCCTGCGGTGCCGTTGCCGTTCACCACCTCCCACATGCCGTTGCGCGCCACCTGGAGATGCTCGGGCGGGATGTTGAGCGGCGGCGCTTCCCGCGATCGCCGCAGGAGCATGTTCGGCAGCACCTGACGTCCGGAGGCGATCCGCGCCGCCATCATCGCGAGCTGGAGCGGATTAAGGATCACATAGCCCTGGCCGATCGCCGCGTTGAGCGTGTCGGATTCGCGCCAACGATCCTTGTATTTGCGCTGCTTCCACTCGCTGTTCGGATAGGTGCCGTAGCTTTGCGAGACGACCGGCAGGTCGTATTTCAGGCCCAGCGTCATCTGCTCCGCCATTGCCGCCATCTTGTCGATGCCGATGCGGCGGCTCATCGCGTAGAAATAGGTGTTGCAGCTCTTGGCGACGGCGCGGTGCATGTTCATCGCGCCGTGTTTGCCGAGGCAGCGGAAGAAGCGATTGCCGAGCTGGTAGCCGCCTGGGCAGTTGACGACTTGCTCCGGATCCACTCCGCCGGCCTGGAGCGCGAGCGCCATCATCGGCTTCAGCGTCGATCCGGGAGGATAGAGCGAGTTCAGCGTCTTGTTGAGCAGCGGCTTGCGCTCGTTGGAAGAATACATCTTCCACTCGTTGCTGCCGATGCCGTCGGAGAAGCTGTTGGGGTCGTAAGCCGGCATGGACGCCATGCAGAGGACGTCGCCGGTGAAGCAATCGAGCACCACGCAGGAGCCGGATTCGTTGCCCATGCGCCGCGCCGCATAAGCCTGCAGGCCGGCATCGATGGTGAGGGGAAGGGTGCCGCCGCTCTCGTCCGACAGCGTCGAAAGCTCGCGGATCAGCTTGCCGCGCGCCGTCACCTCGAGCCGCTTCGCACCTGGCTTGCCGCGAAGGCGCGGCTCCATGACCTTCTCAAGGCCTTCCTTGCCGACCTTGAAGCCCGGAGTGATCAAGAGCGGGTTCTTCTCCTTCTCATATTCCTCCTTGTTGGCGGTGCCGACATAGCCGACCAGATGGCCGACCGCGGCCCCTTCAGGGTAGAAGCGGCTGAAGCCGCGCAGCGGCGCCACGCCCGGCATTTCGGGCAGGCGCAGGGTGACGGCTGCATATTTCTCGAAGGAGAGGTTCTCCGCGACGGGCACAGGCTGATAGCCTGCCGCCTGCGCGAGCTCTTTGTTGATGCGGTCAACCTCGTCCAGCGGCAGCTGCAGCAGCTGCGCGAGCTGGGCGATGATCCTGTCCGGCTCCTTGAGCTGGTCGGGTATGAGGTCGACCCGATAGTCGCTGCGGTTGATCGCGATCGGCTGGCCGTGGCGATCGACGATCCAGCCCCGACGGGGCGGGACCAGCACCATCTGCACGCGGTTGCTCTCGGAGAGAAGCTTGTAGCGTTCGTTTTCTGCGATCGAGATATAGGCCATGCGGCCCGCGATGAGCGTCGCGACGCCAGCCTGCAGCCCGCCGAGCACGAAGGAGCGCCGCGAGAACGTATAGATCTGGCTGTTCTCGGTGAGGAGAGGGGGTGGGCCCTTCCGTCTCATCGCGTCAGCCGCCATCGATCGAGGACGAGGACGATCCTGGCGATCACCGGATAGACGAGCACCGAGGCGCCGATCAGCGGCCAGAGCACGCCGAAATCGGCGCTGCTGCCCATCCAGCGGCCGATGACCCAGTCGCCGTAAGTGTAGGCGAGGATGAAGAACGAGGCGAACAGCCAGTCCATCCAGTAATCGCGCCAGACGACGCGGCTGTCGATCACGTCCATCAGCAGGAAGGCGGTTGTCCAGAGCGCGACCGACTGCCCGATCGGATGACCGACCAGGAGATCGTTAAAGAGGCCGAGCGGGATCGCCGTGGTTGCCGACCACATTTCGGGGCGGAGCAGCCGCCAGGCGAGCAGCACCATGAACGCGAAGTCGGGAACGACGGGCGTGCTGACCACGATCGGAGCCAGGTTGAGGAGGCAGGCGGCGATGACCGACCCGATCGGCACATAGCGCCGCCTCAGGTCCTTGCGCCGCACGTCCCCCGAAGTAAGGGCGATGCGGCTCATTGCTCGTTCCGAAGAGCTTCCGAAGGCGCCGGCACGGTGGGCGCGGGCGGCTCGGCCGCGGACAGGGGCTGGTTGGCGGCCGGCTGGAAGACATGCTGCACGATTGCACGGTCGACGCGCGCGGGGTCGGCGATCGGCCGGGCTATCGTCGTGTCCTTGTTCACATTCACCACCATCGCAACGGGTATGCCGGGCGAATAGATGCCGCCGACGCCAGAAGTGATGAATATATCACCGCGCCTGAACGGATTCTTGCCAACTTCCAACGGCTTCATATCCATTGTGCCGTCGCCGCGACCGGTGGCCAGGGCCGGAATGCCGTTGCGCAGCAGCTGTACGGGAACATTGCTGGCGCCGTCGGTCACGAGCAGGACGCGGGAGGCCCAGCGGCCGGTCTCGATGATGCGACCGACGAGGCCTTCGGGTGCACGAACGGGCTGGCCGACGCGCACGCCGGAAGAGGAGCCCGCCGAAAGGGTCGCGAGGCGCCGGCTCGAATCGAAGCTGGAGGAGACGATGCGGGCAACCGCCACTTCATCGGTCAGCTCTTCGCGAAGGCCGAGCAGCATCTTTAGCCGCTGGTTCTCGAGCTCGATTGCACGCGCCTGCAGCATGCGCTGCCGCATGGAGCGGATCTGCTGACGAAGCTCGGCATTGCGCCGCGCGGCCACGAAGTAATCCGCCACCGCCGAGCCGCCGCCCGTGACCGCGCGAACCGCCCCGCGGCCGCTCGAGCTGATCGGGCTGGTGAGGTCGAGCGCGACACCGCGGAGCGCGCCGAAGCCCGGCGGATCCAGATAAGCGACAAGCAGGAGCAGGCCGGCCACGAACACGCCGCCGATAGCGACGACGTAGCCGAAGAACATCCCATATTGCGCCCTGCGGGAAAATCCCGGGCGCCGTGTCTTGGGCGGCGCCATGACCTACCGGTCGCCCGCCTCAGGCCGTCTGGAGCACGCCGCGGAAGATCTCTTCCTCCAGCGCACGTCCGGTGCCGAGCGCGACGCAGGTCAGCGGATCGTCCGCGACGGTGACCGGCAGACCGGTCTCGTCGCGCAGCACTTCGTCCAAACCCTGCAGCAGCGCGCCGCCGCCGGTCAGGACGATGCCCTGGTCGACGATGTCGGCGGCAAGCTCGGGAGCGGTGTTCTCCAGCGCGATGCGGACGCCTTCGACGATCGTGCCGACCGGCTCCGAAAGCGCTTCGGCGATCTGGCGCTGGTTGATCGTGATTTCCTTGGGCACGCCGTTGACGAGGTCGCGACCCTTGATGTGGACCGTCAGGCCATCGCCGCCGTCGGCCGGCGGCTTGGCGATGCCGACCTGCTGCTTGATGCGCTCGGCCGTGGCTTCGCCGATCAGGAGATTGTGGTTGCGGCGGACGTAGGACGAAATCGCTTCGTCCATCTTGTCGCCGCCGACGCGGACGGAAGTTGTATAGGCGAGGCCGCGCAGCGAAAGCACGGCAACTTCGGTGGTGCCGCCGCCGATGTCGACGACCATCGATCCGATCGGCTCGGTGACCGGCATATCGGCGCCGATTGCGGCGGCCATCGGCTCTTCGATCAGCCACACCTGGCGGGCGCCGGCATTGGAAGCGGCGTCGCGGATCGCGCGGCGCTCGACCGAGGTGGAGCCAGAGGGAACGCAGATCACGATTTCGGGCCAGCGCGGGAAGCGGCGCTTGCCGTGAACCTTCTGGATGAAGTGCTTGATCATCTGCTCAGCGACATCGATGTCGGCGATGACGCCGTCACGAAGCGGACGAATCGCCTCGATCTGATCGGGAGTCTTGCCCATCATCAGCTTGGCATCGTCACCGACCGCCTTGACGCGCTTGACGCCGTTCAGCGTCTCGATCGCAACCACCGACGGCTCATTGAGAACAACGCCGCGACCGCGGACGTAAACGACGGTATTGGCGGTGCCGAGATCGATCGCCATGTCGTGCGAGGGGAATTTCAGGAAGTTCAAAAACGACATCTTACTGGTCTCGCTTTAATCACCGTTCGAGCGCCGCGAAGGGCCGACACTCCGCCCGAAGTCCATCCTATAGGGTGCGCCCGCCACGCCCGTCCACAAGTCATTAACCATGTCGCAGAGGCGCGGCAGTTGGTCTACAGGATTGGCCATGTCAATAAGGCGACTACCCGAACAACTGGTTAATCGCATAGCTGCGGGTGAGGTCGTAGAAAGGCCTGCCAGCGCGCTGAAAGAATTAGTGGAAAATGCGATCGACGCGGGGGCGACGCGGATCGCGATTTCGCTGCGCGACGGCGGAATTGAGCGGATCGAAGTGGTCGACGACGGCTGCGGGATGGCGCCCGCGGAAATGGCGCTCGCGCTGGAGCGGCACGCCACATCGAAGCTGCCGGACGACGCCATCGAGGCGGTGACCACCTTGGGCTTCCGCGGGGAGGCGCTGCCTTCCATCGCGAGCGTGGCCCGGCTGACGATGGAGAGCCGCATCCGGGGCGCCGACGGCTGGTCACGGACCGTCGACAATGGCGGGCTGGCGGGGGAGGGGCCTGCGGCGCTTCCGCCCGGCACCCGCATCGTCATCGAGTATCTGTTCGGCAGAGTGCCGGCACGGCGCAAGTTCCTGCGGTCCGCCCGCTCCGAATATGCCGCCTGCATGGACGCGGTGAAGCGCCTTGCAATGGCGCGGCCGGACATCGGCTTCACGGTCGAGCATGACGGCCGTCGCAATCTCCATGTGCAGCCCGGCGAGGGCCGACCGGAGCGGGTCGCTGGGCTGACCGATCGCGAGCTGCACTCGAACAGCGTCGGCGTCGACTATGAGCGCGGACCCGCCCGGCTCGGCGGCGTGGCGGGCCTTCCCACCTTCAGCCGCGGGGTGGCCGATCATCAATTCCTGTTCGTGAATGGCCGGCCGGTGAAGGACCGGCTGCTGATCGGCGCCGTCCGCGCCGCATACCAGGACCTGCTCGCGCGTGACCGGCACCCGATCGTCGCCTTGTTCGTCGACCTTCCCGGCGAGGAGTTGGACGTCAATGTGCATCCTGCGAAGACCGAGGTGCGGTTCCGCGATCCGGCCAATATCCGGGGCCTCATCATCGGCGGTCTGAGGAACGCTTTGGAAGCTGCGGGGCACCGCAGTGCGCAGCGTCCGTCCGCGGAGGCACTGGGCACCTGGTCCAGTTCCTTGGATTCTTCCCGTCATTCCCGCGAGAGCGGGAATCCCGCTTCTTTCCCTTCCCGATTCCCGAGCAGTAGCGGGACCCCCGCTTTCGCGGGGGTGACGGAAAACCGGCTATTCGAACAGCACGCGGAATACACGCCGCTGGCTCGGGCCGAAGCGTCTTTCGGCCCAGTGCCCGACGGCCTCAGCTTCCCGCTCGGCGTTGCGCGTGGTCAGGTCGCCGCCACCTATATCGTGGCCGAGGCGGAGGATGGGCTGGTGCTGGTGGACCAGCATGCCGCCCACGAGCGGCTGGTGCTGGAGCGGATGCGCAAGGCGCTCGGCAATGGCGGGGTCGCGCGCCAGGCTTTGCTGCTCCCCGAAGTGGTGGAACTGGACGAGGTTGCTTGCGACCGGCTCGAGGCCCGGGCAGGCGAGCTCGCCGAAATGGGGCTGGAACTGGAACGCTTCGGGGCTCGCGCGATGCTGGTGCGTGCCGTGCCGGCTGTGCTCGGCAACAGCGACACAAAAGGCCTCGTCACCGATCTGGCCGATGAGCTCGGCGCCTATGACGAAGCTTTGAGCCTCAAGGAGCGGCTCGATCATGTCGCCGCAACCATGGCGTGTCACGGCTCCGTGCGCGCGGGGCGCATCCTGTCGGTGGCGGAGATGAACGCCCTGCTGAGGGAGATGGAGGTGACGCCTCACAGCGGCCAATGCAATCACGGCCGCCCGACCTGGGTGAAGCTCGCCCATGGCGACATCGAGAAACTGTTCGGAAGGCGCTGACGGAAAGCTGATTTGGATCAGTGAGTTTTCCGGAAGGGTTTACCCTTTCTTTGCCGCGTTCGCTGCAAGGAGGGCCATCGGTTCGCACATTGAGGGCCTCAAGCCGTGCTACAACTCGTCTATATCAGCACTTCCCGCGAAGTTCTTGATCCGCAGGTGCTGGACCATATCCTCACGGTTTCCCGGCGGAATAATGCGGCCGCGGGAGTGACCGGCCTGTTGCTTTCGGGCGGGCGTCGGTTCCTGCAGGCGCTCGAGGGTCCAGAGGACAAGGTGCGCGCGACCTACGAGCGCATTTTTGGCGACCCGCGCCACTTCGCCATCGTCGAGTTGAGCCGCCGCGAGATCGCAAGCCGCCAGTTCGGCGAGTGGGCGATGGGCTACAATGCCGGCGGGGAAGCGGGTCAGGAAAATGACCTTCGCGGCGTTGTGCGCAAGCTGATCCTTCCGCTCACCGACCGCCACCTTCGCGCCCAGTTCCTGGGCTTTGCCGAGATTCACGCCCGCGCAGCCTAAGGCTGCTTCAACGACCGCAATGTGCGACCGACTTCCTCGATCGGGTGGGCGGCCGCCCGCTCGCGGCTTGCGCTCAGGCGTGGGTAGCCTGCGCCGGCGTCCTCGATGAGCTCGCGGGTGAAGCTCCCGCTTCGCACTTCCCGCAGGATGCGGCGCATCTCGGTTCGGGTGTCGGCGGTGACGATGCGGGTGCCGCCCTTGAGGGCGCCGAACTCTGCCGTGTTCGATATGACCTCACGCATGCCCGCGATACCGCGGGCGTAGATGAGATCGGCGATGAGCTTCACCTCGGTCAGACACTCCAGATAAGCGACCTCGGGCGAGAAGCCGGCTTCCGTCAGCGTCTCGTAGCCGGCGAGAATGAGCTCGGGGATCGCCCCCCAGAGCACCGCCTGCTCGTTGAACAGGTCGGCCTCGCATTCCTCGGCGAAGCTGGTCGGGAGGATGCCGACGCGGCCGCTCCCGATCGCGGATGCATAAGAGAGCGCAAGCGCTTCCGCCTGACCGCTTGCATCCTGCGCCACAGCGAAGAGCGATATGAGGCCGCTGCCTGCAGCAAACGTGTCTCGCAGAGCGGTGCCCGGCCCTTTCGGGGCAACCAGGAAAACGTCTAGATCCAGTCGGGGTTCGATCAATTTAAAGTGGATGTTGAGGCCGTGCGCGAAGGCGAGGGCGGTCCCTGGCTTCAGGTTCGGCGCGAGGGCGTCCCTGTAGATTGCCGCCTGCTCCTCGTCGGGCGCGAGCATGACGACCAGATCGGCCCAGACGGCCGCCTCGGCGGGGGTGACGACCTCGAAACCATCCTCGGTAGCGCGTGCTGCGCTGGAGGCTCCCGGGCGAAGCGCGACGCGAACGCCGACACCGCTGTCGCGCAGGTTCAGCGCCTGCGGGCGTCCCTGGTTGCCGTAGCCAAGGATCGCGACCTTGCGCGACCGCACCAGCGACAGGTCCGTGTCCGCATCGAAATAGACCCGCATCATGCCCCCGCTTCGGTGCGGAGGAGGGCTAGGGCATGTTCGAAGCCATCGCAAATCGGCGACTCTTTAAAGCGCGGCCAGTCCAAGGGCGGCTGGCGGGAGAACCAGGTATATTGCCGCTTGGCATATTGGCGGGTTGCGGTTCGCCCCACCATCAGCGCCTCCTCGCGGCTGAGCGCGCCGGACAGGAAGGCAGCCATCTCCCGCACGCCGATTGCCCGCATCACCGGCAAATCGGGGTTGAGCTTTCGCGCGAGCAGGCGTTCCACTTCCCTTAGACCGGCTTCGCTCATCATCTGGCTGAAGCGCTCGTCGCACCGGTCGTAGAGCCACTCTCGCTGCGGCAGGAGGATCAGGGGCGCAAGCGTAACGCTGTCTTTGATGCCGCCGCTCTTCACCTTCTGCCACTCGGTGAGCGGCTTGCCCGTCGACCGGACCACCTCGAGGGCCCTCGCCACCCGTGTGGTATCGGTCGGGCGCAGCCGGGCCGCGGCTTCGGGATCTTCGCGGGCGAGTCTCCGGTGCGCCTCGTCGACGGGTAGCGCCCGCACGTCCGCACGAATGGCTTGGTCTATGGCTGGAACGGGTGCGATCCCGTCCAGCAAGGTGCGGAGATAAAGACCGGTGCCGCCGACCAGGATCGGCAGCCGGCCCTCGGCATCAGCCTTCGCGATCGCCACCTTCGCGTCGGCTGCCCAATCGGCGGCCGAGCAGGCTTCCGCCCCGTCGCGATAGCCATAGAGACGGTGCGGTGCCCTCTCTTCATCGGCAAGGCTGGGCCGGGCGGAGACGATGCTGAGGTCGCGATAGACCTGGGCGCTGTCCGCGTTGATCACGGTGCCGTTGGCGCGCTCAGCGAGCGCGAGCGCCAGAGCCGACTTGCCGCTCGCCGTCGGCCCAGCGATAAGCGCCAGCTTCGGCCGTCGAGGGGGATCCATGTTCATTGCCACGCTGATAGCAGCCGATCGCCTCGGCGGCGGCGAAATATCTGTGGTGGAGGATTCGCTCAGGACCGCTGGGCTGGAGCCCCGGGGGCGCAGCTGGGTCGAGCCGGACAGTGCCTGCGACCTCCTTTTCTCCGGCTCGCCCGACCGGGCGCGGATCGCACTGGAGGGCCTGATCGAGCGCACGGACGTGATCGTCCAGGGCGAGGCCGGGCGACGCAAGCGGCTGCTCGTCGCGGACATGGATTCGACGATGATCACGGTGGAGTGCATCGACGAGCTCGCCGATTATGCGGGCGTCAAGGCGGAGGTGGCCGAGGTGACGGAGCGGGCGATGAGGGGCGAGCTGCCGTTCGAACGCGCGCTTGCTGAACGAGTGGCGCTGCTGAAGGGGCTTGAAGAGGACGTGCTCGGCCGCTGCTACGACGAACGGGTCCGGATGACACCCGGTGCCGAGGCGCTGGTGAGAACGATGAAGCGGGAAGGGGCCTATTGCCTGCTGGTGTCCGGCGGATTCGGTTTCTTCACCGATCGGGTGGCTCAAGCGCTTGGCTTCCATCGCGCCGTCTCAAACGTCCTGCCGTTACGGGCCGGGCGAGTGACCGGTGAAGTGCAGGAGCCGATCGTCGGAGCCGAGGGCAAGAGGCGGGCGCTGCATGATGCGGCCGCCGAGCACGAGATGGAGTTGGCGGACACGCTGGCGGTGGGCGACGGTGCCAACGACATTCCGATGATCGAAGCGGCCGGCCTTGGCGTCGCCTATCGCGCGAAACCCGCGGTGGCGAGCGCGGCTGCCGCGCGGATCGAGCATAACGATCTCGGCGCGCTGCTCTACGCGCAGGGCTATTCGCGGAGCGAGTGGGCCGCCTAGTGGGCGCCCGGCCGGCTCATGTCGGCGCTGATAGCAGCGAGCGCGAAGGCGACCGACTGCTCACAGACCTCAAACCCGATCTGAATCCCGTCGGTGGCGACTAAGCGCACCGTTCCGGCGATCGCGCCTGCTTCCGGGTGGTGGAGTTCCACTCCGGCGCCAAGCGGCGGGCGTGCATTGGTCTCGAGGAAAGCGCCGGCGGCCGATACGTCGCGAAGCGCGGCCGGCATTGGCAGGTCGGCGATAAGGACGCACATGCTTCGCCGACGCCAGCGGCTGGCCATGGGAGGCGAGTGCCTGTTCCTGCGCCGTGCCACCATCTGCCGCGTCCCCGTCTTCCTTGTCGAGGAAGCAAGTTAAGGCAGTGGCTGGAAAATTTGCGTTAAGTGACAGCCCTAAGAAAGACTTACGAGGCGCTCAGGGGGCCACGACGAAGCAGGCCTGCCCCGCCGAACGCGCCGCGGCACAGAGCTTCTCGGCATCGCCGCGGCTTCCAACGGGGCCCGCGCGCAGCCGGGTGAACTTGCCCGCCTGCTCGTAGCTCGGCTGCATTCCGCCAAGCGCACCAATCTTGCGGGAGAGCACCGGCCACCGGCCTCGTGCCGCCGCCGGGCTGTCATAGGCTCCGAGCTGCACCCGCCAGCGGCCGCCCGCAGCTGCGGAAATTGCGGGCTTTGCCACGGGAGCCGGCTTGGCGACCTTTTCCGTCTGGGCCGCCGCCGCCGGCTTGGAGGCAGGCGCGAGCGCCCTGTCGGCTGCGGGTTTGGGCGTGGCTGGAAGCGATGCAGGCTTACTCGCCGGCTTGGGCGATGCCGCCGCCAAAGTGGTGGGCCGGGTGGAGGGCATGTTGAGTGGCGTCTCGACCAGACGCTGCGCCATTTGCTGGGCGATCTGCTTGCCCTTCTGCTTGTCGGCGGCGGGAACGAAGTCTTCCATCTGGACCAGGCTTGCCTTGGCCGGCGCGAGTCCCTGCGCGGCGGAGCTGCTCATCAAGGCATAAGCGCGCGGCCAATCCTTGGGGATGCCGTCGCCGTTGAAGAGGGCAGTTCCCAGAACATATTGCGCGCGGGGATCGCCCCGGTCCGCCGCCTTGCGGATCCAGGGAAGCGCCGCGGTGCGGTTGCCGTTCTGGAACAGGATCAGCCCGAGATTGGCCTGCGCCTGCTCATGGCCCTGTGCCGCCGCCTTTTCATACCAGCTCTGTGCGAGCTTCATGTCGGCAGGCGCTCCGCGGCCGAGCTTATAGGCCTGGCCCATGTTGAATTGGGCGTCGGCGTCGCCTTTGTCGGCAAGCGGCCGCCATTCCCTCACTGCAGAGGCGAAATCGCCAGCTTGCCAAGCGCTGACGCCCTTCTTTACGTCCGCGAGCGCCGGCGTGGTGCCGATCATGATCGAAAGCGCCGCCGCGACGAGGATGTGCCGGCCAATCATCTGCATGTTCTTCTCCCGCGGCGTCCGACCGGCGCTTGACCTGATAAAGGCGTAAGACGGTCGGCAGCATAAAATCGCCGGCGCTCCCGATCCAGCCGGGAAATGAAGCCCTTGCGGGTTAACCAGATTTTAGCAGGCCGAAGTGCATCTCCCTCGCCGAAGGACTGTGAGCCGAGGGGAAAACATGCGCGTTCTGGCACTGTCGTCGCAAAAAGGTGGTTCGGGCAAGACCACCCTGTCCGGCCATCTGGCCGTTCAGGCCCAGCTTGCCGGTTACGGACCGGTTTGCCTGATCGACATCGACCCGCAGGGCTCGCTCGCCGACTGGTGGAACGAGCGCGAATCGGAGATGCCCGCTTTTGCGCAGACAACCGTCGCCCGCCTCGGTGCGGACCTCGAAGTTCTTCGCCAGCAGGGCTTCAAGCTTGCCGTCATCGACACGCCCCCGGCCATTACCATGGCGATCCAGAGCGTCATCCAGGTGGCGGAGCTGATCGTCATCCCGACTCGGCCTTCACCGCACGATCTGCGCGCCGTCGGCGCCACCGTCGATCTGTGCGAACGCGCCGGCAAGCCGCTCATCTTCGTCGTCAATGCGGCGACTCCCAAGGCCAAGATCACCTACGAGGCCGCGGTCGCCCTGTCCCAGCACGGCACGGTCGCGCCGGTCACCCTTCACCATCGTACCGACTTCGCCGCCTCGATGATCGACGGCCGCACGGTCATGGAAGTCGATCCCAAGGGCAAGTCGGCCGCCGAGGTCCGCGAGCTGTGGGAATATATCGCCGACCGGCTCGAGAAGAATTTCCGCCGCACCGTCTTCGCAGCGCCCGGCGCTCAGCAGTTGCACGCTTCCGCTCCCCGCCCCGCGGGCGGCTTCGGCCGCCGCGTGGCCGGCCAGTAAGCGGGAGGCTCGAAATGGCTGAAGCCAAACCTTTCGCCTCCCTCTCTTCCGGTCTCCTCGCTCGCAAGGGCGCTGCCAAGCCGGCCATGCGCCCGCAGGGCTTCGGCCAGGGCATGGGCCTCGAGGATCTGGGCTGGAACGACATGGGGCACGGCCACGCGCCGACCGCGCCGGCTCCGTTCGAAGAGCGTCCGGAGCATGTGCCGAGCTCGATCTCGGCGCTGACTCCCGCGCCCCGCTCGCCGGTCCTCGAAGAGCCGGTCGCACCGTCTCCTCCGGTTGTGGTGGAGCAGCAGCGGGCGATCGAAGCCAGCTTTGCCGAAGACGCAGACCGCGCCGAAGAGGCGGACTTTGCCGAAGAGGCGAACTTTGCCGAAGAGGCGGAGCG
Organism: uncultured Sphingosinicella sp.; assembly: GCF_902806315.1. Taxonomy (GTDB): domain Bacteria; phylum Pseudomonadota; class Alphaproteobacteria; order Sphingomonadales; family Sphingomonadaceae; genus Allosphingosinicella. The sequence goes on along the minus strand of NZ_CADCWD010000091.1, from coordinate 17,587 downwards.
CGAGGCGCCCAAGCCGGTGGTCGTCAAGGCCAAGGCTGAGGTCGTCAAGCTTCCGCCGCGCCCCCGCAGTTCGCCGGGCGCCAAGGGCAGGGCCGCTTTCACGCTTCGGCTCGATGCCGAGCGCCACCTGAAGCTCCGCCTTGCTTGTGCGGTCACGCACCGCTCGGCGCAGCAGATCGTGAGCGACGCCCTCGAATCATTCCTCGCGTCGCTGCCCGAGCTCGACGCAATCGCCGGCCAGGTTCCGGCCAGCTTCGGCAAGCGCGGCTGAGAAGGAGTCCGAATATGAAGAGTATCGCTTTCAAGATCGCAGCGTCCGGCCTCGTCATGGGCACTACGGTAGTGGGCTGCGCGCCTGCCGGCCACGTGGACCGCACGGCGTCCCTCGACGCGACCCCCGTGGCCGAGCGCAATGCGCTGAAGTTGTATGAGCGCACCCAGAGCGCCGTTCAGCAGGGCAACCATTCCGAAGCGCTCACGCTTGCGGAGCGCCTCGTCGAACTCGCGCCTCGCGATGCCGGCTACCGGATGCTGCTGGGCGACCTTTACCTCAAGAACGGCCGCTTCATCTCGGCCGAGAGCGCATTTTCGGATGTGTTGACGCTTGATCCGCGCAACCCGCGCGCTTCGTTGAGCCTGGCCCTTGCGCTGACCGCGCAGGGCAAGACGCAGCTGGCGCTCGGCGAACTGGACGAGCTTTCCGAAACTGCCGCGCCCGGCGACGTGGGCCTTGCCTACGCCCTTGCCGGCCAGCCGCAGCGCGCGATCACCATGCTCGAGCCCGCCGCGCGCGAGCCGAACGCCACCGGCCGCGTCCGCCAGAACCTCGCGCTCGCTTATGCGCTTGCCGGCGACTGGCAGAAGGCGCGCGTGACGGCCTCGCAGGACGTATCGCCCGCGGACCTTTCCGAGCGTCTCGCCCAATGGGCCGAGTTCGCCAGCCCCGGCGGCAACCGCAATCAGGTTGCCATGCTGCTGGGCGTGACGGCGGCCGAAGATCCGGGCCAGCCGGTTCGCCTCGCGCTGGCAGCTGAAGAACCGCAGGCTGCGGTGTTCGCCGAAGCTCCCGTCTCGAAAGCGCCGGTCGTGATCGCTGCTCCGGCGCCCGTTGTTCCGATCGCACCGGATGTCGCCGCGGAAGTGCAATATGCTGCCGCAGCCGAAACGCTCGTGAAGGCGCAGCCGGCTGTGATCGCCGCTCCGGCTCCCGTCACGCTGGCTCCGCTGCCGGCCTTCGCGCCGTCCAAGACGCCCCGCATCGAAGCGGCGCGGCCAGCCGGCAATGGCCGCTTCGTCGTCCAGATCGGTGCCTATAAGAACCCGGTGCAGGTCGAGATCGCCTGGAGCCAGGCGCAGGAGCGCTTCGGCTTCGGCCCGGACAAGCAGCCGGTCAGCACCACCGTCAAACTTCCTGGCCGTGCCATGTTGCACCGACTTTCTGTCGGCAGCTTCGAGGCTCCCCGCCAGGCGGCCCGCGTCTGCCAATCGATCAAAGCCAAAGGCGGCGCCTGCTTCGTCCGGACCCGGGCCGGCGACGCTCCCGTGCAATGGGCCGCTCGCCACACGGCTCGCGGCTAGACCAAATCAACTCTGAGCTATCAAGCGGCGGCAGTATTCCTGCCGCCGCTCTTTTTCATCCGCCGCGCCGTTCGCGCGTGAGGATGTCGAGACAGGCCATTCGAACTGCGACGCCCATCTCGACCTGATCCAGAATTGCAGAGCGGCTGCGATCGTCCGCCAGCTCACCATCGATCTCGACGCCTCTGTTCATCGGCCCGGGATGCATGACGATGGCATCGGGCGCGGCGCGCGCGAGCCGCTCGCTCGTTAAACCGTAGCGGGCGTGATAATCCTCAAGCGAGACGGAGAGGCCGGACTCCAATCGCTCGCGTTGGATGCGAAGCATCATCACCACGTCCGCACCCTCGATGCTCTCGTCGAAGTCGCTGAAGACGGGGATGCCGCCCAGGCTCTCCGGTGACGGAAGCAGTTCAGGGGGACCCGCCACCCGCACCTCCGCGCCGAGCCTCGGCAGCGACAGCAAATTCGACTTCGCGACGCGGCTGTGGCGGATGTCTCCGCAGATGACGACTTTCAGGCCCTCGATCCGGCCGACCCTTCGCCGGATCGTCAACGCGTCCAGCAGGGCCTGGGTGGGATGCTCACCCGTGCCGTCGCCGGCATTGATTACCGCGCAGTCGACGGCCGCCGCCACTTCGGCCGGAGCGCCGGTGCTCTGATGACGCACCACCATCACGTCCGGACGCATCGCGTCCAGGGTCAGCGCCGTGTCGATGAGGCTCTCGCCTTTGTGGACGCTTGAGCCGGCGACGCGGAAATCCAGGACCGTCGCGCCCAGCCTCTTCCCCGCGGCCTCGAACGAGAAAAGCGTTCTCGTCGAATTTTCGAAGAAGACGTTGAACTGCGTCAGGCCTTCAAGGCGCTTGTCGTGCTTGCGCGGTTGGCGGTTGAAGTCGACCCACTGCTCCGCTTCATCGAGGATGAAGCGGATGTCGTCGGCCGAAAGCCCCTCGATCCCGAGCAGGTGGCGGTGAGGGAAGGGCGCGGCGGTCATGAGCGGGCGCTTAGCTTCGGCTCAACCCATCGTCAAAGCGTCGATCGCCCCTTGCAGGATGTAGGCGGCGGCCATCTTGTCGACCAGCTCGGCGCGGCGGGCGCGGGTGGTGTCGGCGTCGATCAGGGTGCGGGTGACGGCCTGCGTCGACCAACGCTCGTCCCAGAGCAAGATTGGAAGGCCGAGCGGCTGGAGGTTGCGGGCAAAGGCGCGGGTCGATTGCGTGCGGGGGCTCTCGCTGCCGTCAAGGTTGAGGGGGAGCCCCACGACGAAGCCCGAGACGTTCTGGGCGGAGACGAGCGCGCGCATGCGCTCCAGGTCGGCGGAGAATTTGGTGCGGCGGATGAGCTCCGCGGGTGTGGCGAACGTCCACTGCGCGTCGCACAGCGCCACCCCGATAGTCTTGGTTCCGACGTCGAGGCCCAGCAGCCGGCCGCCCGTCGGCAATGCGTCTCGAAAACCGGAGGTGCTCGCCGCGATCATGAGCCGCGGAAGCTCGCGAGGCGGGCGGTGGCGTCGGCGCGGATGTTCGCCCAGAACAAGGCATAGTCGAAGACGTGGTAATTGTTGCCCGGCAGCACATAGGCGGGGAGCTCAGGCAGCGCCTCTTGCGCGCCGATCAGGAGAAAGCCGTTCTCCGCGCAGCGCGCCGGAACGGCGCCCACCTGCATCGTCGCCTCCGTCAGCTCGGCATTGGGAAGGAGCGTGCCAAGATTGCCGCTCGCCGGCGCCTCGTCCCCGGCATTTCCCGTGATCGGGTTGACGCAGAGCATCGGCGATCCGGCGCGGCGCTCGCCGTTCGGGGAGACGGACGCATCATAGACGTCGGTCACCATCTTCGGATCGGCCGGCTCGCTGAAGCTCTGCCAGGCAATGATGCAGCCGCTCTGGCCCGCGCGTTCGCAGGCCGGCAGGCCGAGCAGCTTCAGATCGGCCGTGGTGGAGATCGGCCAACCGATCACGTACGCGGCGGCAATCCGCTTCGCGAGCGGCGTTCCCGCCACGCGCTCCCGGAGCAGCCGCGTCAGATGCAGGCTGCCCTGGCTGTGCGCGGCAAGAATGATTGGGCGGTCTTCCGGGGCCTGCCTCAGGAATTCCTCGAAGGCGGCGAGCACGTCGCGATAGGCGAAGGCGAGGGCCTTCTCCGCATCCGCCTGAGTGGTCAGGAACGCGCCAAAGGTGGCTTGCCGGTATTTGGGCGCCCAGATGTCGCCGACCCCGTTGAACGCGCTCGCCTGGTGCTGGACGAAAAGGCGCGCCCGCTGCTGAGATTCCGCGTGGTCGATCTCCGCATTCCACCGCGACGTCTCGAGGAAGGAGGTCGGATGAATGAAAAATATCGCGGCCTTCTGAGCAGGGGCAGGAGAGGGCGTGAAGCCGGTCGGAGTCCAAAGGGCTGGATTGTCGGCGCGGTCGGGCCGTGCGATCCACAGGCCCCGATCCTTATAGTCCAGCTCCGGGATCTTTGCCGCCGGTTGCTCGAAGGCGACGGTCGGGACCATGGTGTATTTGAAGAGCTGCTTCTCGAACAATCGATAGCCGACGGCCGCGAGCACGAACAGCATGACGATGCCAGCCACAATCCACAGGAAACGGCGTGCGGGCATCTAAACTCCTCCGGAACTTCATCGCCGCTGCACAAAGGCATGGCAGGTGGGCTTGCAACCCGTGGCGGGTGCGTAACATCATCGGACACTTGAATGGGGAGGCCGGGCATGACGGACAAGGTGGCGGATCACGAGCCGTGGCCATTGCGGGCGGCGGGGCTGGCCTTGCTCGGAGCGGCCCTGGCAATGCTGTGCGATGCGGTGCTCACCGATGGCGCCGCGTGGAGCGAGGATCCGCTGCGGACGAGCGCCGCTTCCTTCATGGCCGTCGCGGGCCTCAGCTTCGCCTTCACCCTGGAGCGAGTGCGACCACTCTGGTCGCTCGCCTTCGCGGCGGCGGCCGGATTGCTGGTCGCTTCGATCTTCTACTGGAACGGCAGCCCGGACGGGTGGCCGGCGGGAAATGAGTGGCGGATCTTCGCGGCGCTGCTTGTGGTCGCGATCGCCGCCCCCTTGTTCCAGTCGGTTCGCGACGAAGGACGGCGGCACCTCGACCCCGCTGCGATCCATGCTCATGCCTGGACCAACATCGTCCTCTGGTTCGCCGCCTGCGCCTTCGTGCTCATCTCTTGGTTGCTCGCCCAGCTCCTCGCCGAGCTGTTCCACCTGATCGGCATCGACCTTCTTCGCGATGCTCTGCGCAAGAGCTGGTTCAATGCCGCGATCCTCGGCGCGGCGCTGGGCGCCGCGATCGGGCTGCTGCGCGACCGGGACAAGGTGCTCGGGCTGCTGCAGCGGGTCGTGACGACCGTGCTCTCGGTGCTCGCGCCGGTGCTCGCGCTTGGTCTGGTGCTGTTCGTGCTGGCGCTGCCTTTCACCGGCCTGGAGCCGCTGTGGGAGAAGACCACCTCCACGACGCCGATCCTGCTGATCGCGACCGTGGGCGCATTCCTGCTCGCCAACGCGGTGATTGGCAATTCGGCCGAGGAAGAGGCGAAGGGGAGGGTGCTCCGCCTCTCCGCCATGGCTCTCGGCACCGTGATGGCGCCGCTCGCGATTGTGGCGGCGATCTCGACCTGGCTGCGGATCGATCAATATGGCTTCACGCCCGAGCGGTTATGGGCGGCCACCTTCGTTCTCGCCATTCTCGCGGTCTCGCTCACTTATGCCTGGAATGTCGTGCGCGGGCGGCTGGCCTGGTCCGATCGAGTCCGCCCCGCCAACGTGAAGCTGGCGCTCGCAATCTCCGCTCTCGCGCTCCTGCTGGCGACGCCGCTCGTCGACTTCGGCGCCATCTCGACGCGCGATCAAATTGCGCGCCTTGAATCCGGCAAGATCAAGGCCGACGAATTCGACTGGGCGGCGCTCCGCTTCGATTTCGGTCCGACTGGCCGGCGCGCCCTCGATCGCATCGGCCAGTCGGGCGCGCCGGCCCTGCGTCCGCTGGCGGCACGAGCGCTCGCAATGAACAACCGCTGGGCCGCGGCCGAGGAGATGAGGGCGAACGTCAACGGCCGCAAGCTCGCGCGCAATTTGCGAGTCTTGCCGGCGCCTGCGCCAGTCCCTGCCGACCTCCGCCTCGCTCTTTCGCAGTCGCGCACCTGCGCGTCCGGCCCCTGCACGCTCGTCTGGCGGCCGGGGACGCGCGAAGCCGTGGCGGTGGGCCTTGCCTGTGCTGAGTGCGGCCTTGCCGTCATTCGTCTCGCGGTCGATCCCAAGGGCTTCTGGCGCGCTGTTCCGACTGGCGGCACCGATACCGTGCTGAACAGCCCTTCGGAAACCCTCGCCCAGCGCCGCGCATTCATGGCCGGGCAAGTGGAGGTAAGGACGGTTCAACGACGTCAGGTCTTCGTCGCGGGACGACCGGTGGGCTCCGCGCTCGAACCTCTTCCTTGAAGCCCTGGCAGGTGGATGCTAGCGGGCGGCTGTCGTTAACGACCCTCCACACAAGGTCCGCATGTCCGTCGATACCGCCACCGTACGCCATATCGCCAAGCTCGCCCGCATCGCCGTCAGCGACGGGGAAGTCGAAGCGCTGGTGCCAGAGCTGAACAACATCCTCGGCTGGATCGAGCAACTGCAGGAGGTGGATGTCACGGGCGTCGAGCCGATGACCGCGGTGATACCCAATCAGCTCCGCATGCGCGCCGACGTCGTCACGGATGGGGACAGGCGCGACGCCGTGCTGAAGAACGCACCGCTCGCCGAACACGGCTTCTTCGCCGTTCCCAAGGTGATCGAGTGATGAGCGACCTCACCGATCTCGGCGTCGCGGCGATCCGCGACGGAGTGCGCGACGGCGCCTTCTCGGCCCACGAAGTGGCAGAGGCGTTCAACGCGAATGTCGCCAAGGCGAAGGGGCTGAACGCCTTCATCATCGACACGCCCGAGCATGCGCTTGCGGCGGCCGACCAGGCCGACCGCGACCGCGCCGAGGGCAAGCTGAAGCCGCTCTCCGGCGTGCCGCTCGGGATCAAGGACCTGTTCGCCACCAAGGGCTATCAGACCACCGCAGGCAGCTCGATGCTGGGCGGGTTCGAGCCGGTTTACGAGTCCACCGTCAGCCGCCACCTGTTCGGGGCCGGCGCGGGGATGCTCGGCAAGCTCAACATGGACGAGTTCGCTATGGGCTCGTCGAACGAGACCAGCGCCTATGGCAACGTCATCTCGCCCTGGCGGCGGAGCGACGGCGGCAATGCGGCCCTGACGCCTGGCGGCTCGTCGGGCGGCTCGGCCGCGGCCGTGGCCGCGCGTCTGGCGCCTGGGGTCACCGGCACGGACACCGGCGGCTCGATCCGCCAGCCTGCAGCCTTCGTTGGCATTACCGGCATCAAGCCCACCTACGGCCGCTGCTCGCGCTACGGCATGGTTGCCTTCGCCTCCTCGCTCGATCAGGCTGGGCCAATGGCGCGCGACGTTCGGGATTGCGCGATTCTGCTCCAGGCGATGGCCGGCTACGATCCGAAAGACTCGACCTCGCTTCAGCTCGATGTGCCGGCTTGGGAAGCCAGTCTTTCCAGCGATATCAGAGGCAAGCGCATCGGTATTCCCAAGGAATATCGCATAGAAGGCGTGCCCGAGGAGATCGACCGCGTCTGGGAGCAGGGCATCGCCTGGATGCGCGACGCCGGCGCGGAGATCGTCGAGGTGTCGCTGCCGCACACCCGCTACGCTTTGCCCACTTATTACATCATCGCGCCGGCTGAAGCCTCTTCGAACCTGGCACGCTATGACGGCGTCAAATATGGCCGGCGCGAGATGCCCGATAAGGGCGGCCTTGCCGACATGTATCAGGCCACTCGCGCCGCCGGTTTCGGCGCGGAGGTGAAGCGCCGCATCATGATCGGCACCTATGTGCTTTCGGCCGGCTTCTACGACGCTTATTTCAACCAGGCGCAGAAGGTGAGGGCGCTCATCGCCCGCGACTTCGAGCAGGTCTGGCAGCATTGCGACTATCTGCTGACGCCCACCGCCCCCTCGGCTGCTTTCGCGATTGGCGAGAAGATGGCGGATCCAATTGCCATGTATCTGAACGACGTCTTCGCCGTTCCCGCCAGCCTCGCCGGTCTTCCGGCCATGTCGGTGCCTGCCGGCCTCAACGATCAGGGATTGCCGCTCGGCCTCCAGATCATCGGCAGGGCGTTCGACGAGCAGGGCGTGCTCAACGCCGGCTTGGCCTTCGAGGAACGCGCCGGCTTCACCGCACGGCCGGAGTCCTGGTGGTGATGCTCGAAGAGAATAGCTACAATCGCCGCGATTATGTCTTCGGCCTTGCCGGCTTCATCGCCGGCACCCACGCGCTGCGCATCCTCGCGGAGCAGGGCCTCGCCAGCCCGGACGACATCCGGCTCTCACTCGAAGGCGTCCGCGCCACGCTGGCCAATCTGCCGACGGGCATGGTCTCCGACGATCATCTCACCAATATCGACCAGATGTTGGACAACCTGCACGCCGCCGCCGTCGCGGCCGAAGAGAAGCGCAATGGCTGACGCATCCGTTTATAGAATCCAGGGCGCCACCGGCGAGTGGGAAGTTGTCATCGGGCTTGAAGTCCACGCCCAGGTCACTTCGAATGCAAAGCTTTTCTCCGGCGCGTCCACCGAGTTCGGCGCCGAGCCGAACACGCAGGTGAGCCTGGTCGACGCCGCTTTTCCGGGAATGCTGCCCGTGCTCAACGAGGAGTGCGTTCGCCAGGCGGTGCGGACCGGCATGGCGCTGGGAGCGCAGATCAACGCCTGGTCGCGCTTCGACCGGAAGAACTATTTCTACGCCGATCTGCCGCAGGGTTATCAGATCAGCCAGCTCTACCATCCCATCGTCGGCGAGGGGTCGATCGAGATCGAGGCGGATGGCGCCACCAAGACGGTCGGCATCGAACGCATCCACATCGAGCAGGACGCCGGCAAGCTGATGCACGACCAGCATCCCAGCTTCTCCTATGTCGACCTCAACCGCTCGGGCGTCGCCTTGATGGAGATCGTCTCCAAGCCCGACATGCGTTCGCCCGAGGAAGCAGGCGCTTACGTTCGCAAGCTGAGATCGATTCTTCGCTATGTCGGCTCTTGCGACGGCAACATGGAGCAGGGCTCCATGCGCGCCGACGTGAATGTGTCGGTGCGCAAGCCCGGCGAGCCGTTCGGCACCCGCACCGAGTCCAAGAACGTCAATTCGGTTCGCTTCATCATGGCTGCGATCGAATATGAAGCGAACCGCCAGGTCGATATTTTGGAAGGCGGCGGATCGATCGTCCAGGAAACCCGGCTGTTCGATCCCGACAAGGGCGAGACTCGCTCGCTCCGTTCCAAGGAAGACGCGCACGATTACCGCTACTTCCCCGATCCCGACCTGCTCCCGCTGGAGCTCACTCCCGCCTTCCTCGAGGAATGCCGCGCTAGCTTGCCCGAGCTGCCGGACGCCAAGCGCGCCCGATATGAGGAGGCGCTCGGCCTCTCCGCTTACAACGCTCAGGTGCTGACAGCCGAAGCGGAGACCGCCCGCTGGTTCGAGGCGCTGCTTGCAGAAGCCGCGCTGAAGGCAGGGAAGCCCGAGACCCAGGTCGCGAAAGCCGCCGCCAATTGGCTGATCTCGGATCTGTTCGGCGCGCTTAACCGCCTCGGCCGCACCGTCGAGGACTCGCCCGTCAGCCCTGCACAGGGCGCCGAATTGCTCGCCCTCATCGGGGACGGCACCCTCTCCGGCACGCTCGGCAAGCAGGTGTTCGAGATCATGCTCGAAACCGGCCAGGATCCGGCCCGGATCGTCGAGGAGCGCGGCCTCAAGCAGACCAGCGACACCGGCGCCATCGAGGCGGTGATCGCCGACGTCATGGCGGCGAACGCCGACAAGGTCGCCGAATATCGCGCGGGCAAGGACAAGCTCTTCGGCTTCTTCGTCGGCCAGACGATGAAGGCGATGGCCGGCAAGGGCAATCCGCAGGTTGTGAACGAGCTCCTCAAGAAGGCGCTCGGCTGACGGAACGATCGGGCCAGCTTCGTCTTATCCCACCTGCAACGGACCCGGGAGCGGACGAATGGAAGATCAAAGAGTGTGGGCGTTCGAGGAAAGCCTCTGGACGGCGAGCGCCGAACATTATCAGGAAGCGATCGACCAAGGCTGCCTGATGGTGGTCCCCGCACCTCCCTACGTACTGGAAGGGCAGCAGGCGATCGATGCCGTGAAGGACACGCCTCGCTGGTCCAAGGTGGCCTTCTCCGAGCAGAAGGTCAGCCGGCCCGAAGAAGGACTGATCGTCATCGCCTACAAGGCGGAGGCGCAGAAAGAGGGCGCGTCGCCCTACACGGCGCATTGCACGTCCGTGTATCGGCGCCTCGGGCATGACGACTGGAAGGTCGTCCAGCATCAGCAGACGCCGCCGCTCACTTCGCGCGACTGAAAACAGGCAGCTCTTGGCGGCGGCTCGGCTTTTCTGAACGGAGCCGGTGGGCGCCTGGAACGTTGTGCGGGAGAAAGGGGCGCCCATGCCGATCTTCCGTCGTGTTCAGCAATGGCTATCGGGAAAGCCGCAGCCCGCACCTGTCGCTCCGGCGAGACCCGTCCAAGAGCGGGCGCCTGAAACCGAGCCGCGGCTCGATCCGCCTGCGCCACCGCCGCCCGTCCTCCGCGCGGATCGCGAACCGCCTGTTCCGCGCGAGCCCGAAGTGGCGAGGGAGCCACCGGTTGCTCGTGAACCCGCACTTCCCGGCTAAGTCCCTCGCATCGCTTGAGATTTGTCACGCCTGCTGGCATAGGCAGCGGCGGAAGAGGATGTGGGTATGCGTAAGCCGTTGATCGTTGCCGCCACGGCGACCTCGCTGCTGCTCGCCGGCTGTGTGCAGACGCGGCAGGTGGCAGACGTCGAGTTCCAGCCGCCGCAGGGCAATTACAGCCTGATCGTCATGCGCCCCGACGTGCAGGTCGGCTCGGTCACAGCGGGCGGCCTTGTCGAGCCGCGGGCGGAATGGACCGAGCAGGCGCGCGGCCACCTCCTTCAGGCGCTGCGCGACCAGCAGTCGGGCCGCGGCGGGCGCACGATGGTGGCGGCAACGCGCGAGTCGGTGCCCGGCGTCGATCCCAAGACCGTCGCGGACCTGGAGCGGCTCCACAACGCGGTCGGGAATTCGATCGCGCTCCACAAATATATGGGCGCCGACCTCCCGACCAAGCGCCGCCAAGGCATTGACTGGACGCTAGGCGAGGACGCGGTGAAGCTCGGGCGGGCGACCGGCATGGACTATGCGCTGTTCCTCTACGCGCAGGACAGCATTGCCTCGACCGGCCGCGTGGCGCTTCAGGTGCTCGGGATCGCGGGCTGCTTCGTCGGGTTCTGCGCGCCCCAAGGCGGCGGCGGCCAGACGGCTTACGCCTCGCTGGTGGACCTTCGCACCGGCAATGTCGTCTGGTTCAACGTGCTGCAGACCGGGAGCCAGCTTCCCGGCCTTGCATTCGGCGACATCCGCACGCCGGAAGGGTCAGCCCAGATGGTGGAGCGGCTGCTCGGTCGAATGAGGGCCGGCCGCAACGTCAGGAACAGGGCGCGATGAGCGACATCCTTACCCGCCGCAGCCTTCTTGGCGGCCTCGGTTGCGCTTGCTGCGCCGGGATCGTCGGTACAGCGGAGGCGCGCATTCCGCCCGCGTCAATGACTCCGCTCATCCAGGCCGGCTACCGGCCGACGGAGACGGACGAGAAGGGCCTCTGGCAGCAATATGAGCGGGTGGAGCAGGAAATTGCCGGCTCGAACCTCCTTATCCAGGACCCGGCGCTGATCTCCTATCTCGGCGGCCTTACCGAACGCGTCGGCGGCCCCGCGGCCAAGGACCTGCGCATCTATCTGGCGCAGATCCCCGAATTCAACGCGTTCATTGCGCCCACCGGCTTCATGGTGGTCTTCTCGGGCCTCCTTACCCGCATGCGCGACGAAGCGCAGCTGTCGGGCGTGATCGCGCATGAGGCGGGGCATTTCCTGCGCCGTCACCATGTCCGCGGCTGGCGCGACCTCCGGCGCAAGTCGGACGTCCTGTCGTTCGCCGCAATGGGCGCGGGCGTCGGCGGAGCGGCAGCGGGGGCCTATCTCGGCGATGCCGTCCGCCTCGCCCATATGGGCACCATCCTTTCGCTGTTCGCCTACAGCCGCCAGCTCGAGGCGGAGGCGGATGCGATGGGCCTGAAACTGATGGCTCAGTCCGGTTACGATCCCGCGGCAATGCCCGAGACGTGGCAGCAGCTGATCGAGGAGGTCGAAGCGAGCGCGCGGATGCGCAAGAAGCGGCCCCGCCGCGGCTATTCCCTGTTCGCGACCCATCCGGCTCCGGCCGAGCGCATGACCGATCTTCGCGTTTCGGCTCAGGAAGTGAAAGCCGGCACGGGGCGGGACGAGCGCGGACGCGACCGCTACCTCAAGGCGATCGGAGCGCACCGCCCCCGCTTCCTCGACGATCAGGTGAAGCTTAACGACCCCGGCGCGAGCCTCTACATCGTCCAGAACCTCGCTAAGGATGGGTGGAACGGCCTGCTTCGATACCAGGAGGCTGAGATCTGGCGGCTGCGTGGCGAGAAAGGCGACGATGTCCGGGCCGCCCAAGGCTATGCCGCGGCCGTCACGCTCCCGGATGCCCCTCCTGAAGCGTGGCGCGCGCACGGCTATGCCTTGCTCAAGTCCGGCCAGGGGGAGCAAGGAAAGGCGGCGCTCGGCCGCTATCTTGCGATGGCACCACAGGCCAAGGACGCGTCCATGGTCCGCTATTCGCTCGCGCAATAAGGACATGAGGTCGATGAAGAAGACGCTGCTCGCGCCGCTCGCTGCCCTCACCCTGCTCACCGGCTGTGCCGGGGGTGGAGGCTTGGGAGGCCCCGGATTCGGCTATTATTCGCTGGTTCGGCCGGCCCCGCGGGCGGTCGCCAGGGGCTCGATGCTGGTCACCCCGACGGTGCGGTGGAACAGAGCTCCGCGCGGCTTCCACGACATTTCCCGTGAGGAGAACTGGACGCTCAACGGCCCGCTCCTCGACGGCCTGTCCTTCATCGGCGGCCTGGAGCACGACAAGAGGATCGTGCAGCAACGCCGCAAGGCGGATCGCAAGGTTCCGAACTTCCGGGCAGACATGTCGCCGCCGGAGATCGCGGCGATGATCGAGAGCTTCTACCGCATCCGCGCCGGCGCCAGCACCTTCAACATGACCAACCTCGCGCCGCGGCCGTTCCTCGGGCAACCCGGCTTTCAGTTCGACTATGAATATCTTGGCGGCGACGAGGTCGAGCGGCGGGGCAGGGCGGTCGGCGCGATCATCAACAACCGCTTCTATCTCGCGCTCTTCGACGCGACCCGGATGCATTATTTCGATGCCGGCTTGCCGGAGTATGAGCGCATCGTTCAATCCGCGCAGCTGCGCGGCTGATCAGATCCCCGGGGTGTCGGGTAGCGGCTCAGCCTCCGGTTCGGGCTGCTCCGCCGGCGCCTGCTCGACAGGCTCAACCGCCGGCTCCGGCTCGGCGGCGACGGGCGCCGAGCTGATATAATCCTCCACCCGCTCGGGCTGCGGGTCCGGGGTCGAGCTGACGCCTGCTTTGGGGCGCGCGCTCTTGCTCTTGCTCTTGCTCTCCCTAGGTTCGGGAGTGTCGCTGCCCGAGCCTTGCAGGCAGGCATCGAGCCCGTCGCGGGTGACAACGCCGATGCGCTTGGAGATGCTGTTGCCGTAGCGGCGGGTGAAACCCGACGGCGCGATCGCTTCCCGCTCCTTTGGAAGGGGCAGCACCGCGGCGATCCGCGCCGCTTCCTGCCGCGTCAGGTTGGAAGCATCCTTCTTGAAGTAGCGCTGCGCTCCCGCATTGGCGCCATAGGTGCCCAGGCCCGTCTCCGCGATGTTGAGATAGACCTCCATGATCCGCTGTTTGGACCAGAGATTCTCGATCAGCAGCGTGAACCACGCCTCTAGCCCTTTGCGAAAATACCCGCCGCCCTGCCAGAGGAAGGCGTTCTTCGCCGTCTGCTGGCTGATGGTGGAGCCGCCGCGCATGACGCCGCGCCCTTCCGCATTGCGCCGCATCGCCGCCGCGATGGCGTCCTGGTCGAAGCCCCAATGGCTGCAGAATTTGCTGTCCTCGGCCGCGATCGCCGCCCGTGCCATGTCGCGGTCGATCTGGTCGAGGCTCATCCAGTCCTTGGTCACGCCGCGCCCGCTCAGCGCATCGCCCATCATCGTGAACGTGATCGGCGGCGGCACGAACCTGTAGAGCAGCACCCACAGGAGGCTGATCACGATGAAGAGAAAAAAGGCGCGGAAGACCCAGCCGATCACCCGGCCGAACCCTCCACGCCTTGCTGCGTGTTTCCTGCTCTTCGCCCGCGCCATGGCAGGTGCTTAGCGAGCCCTTATCTCGTCGTCACCTGACCGGGGCGATCAATGCGCCGGAAGGAGGCGCCGCTCGCCCGCAAGGTTCATCAGCGCCTTCTGGAGCTTCTCGAACGCGCGGACTTCGATCTGGCGGATACGCTCGCGGCTGACGTCGTAAACCTGGCTCAATTCCTCCAGGGTCTTCGGGTCCTCCGAGAGGCGCCGCTCGGTGAGGATGTGCTTTTCGCGGTCGTTCAGCGCATCCATTGCCTGGACCAGCAGATCGTGCCGAACCTTGGTCTCCTCGGCCTCGGCGACGCGCTCGTCCTGCAGCGGGCCGGTGTCGACCAGCCAATCCTGCCACTGGCCTTCGCCTTCCTCGCGCAGCGGCACGTTGAGCGAGGTGTCGCCGCCCATCGCCATGCGCCGGTTCATCGATATGACCTCTTCCTCGGTCACGCCGAGGTTGGTCGCGATCGTCGCGACATCCTCGGGCTTGAGGTCGCCGTCCTCGAACGCTTCGATCTGGTTCTTCATCCGGCGAAGGTTGAAGAACAGCTTCTTCTGCGCCGCCGTGGTGCCCATCTTTACGAGCGACCAGCTGCGCAGGATGAACTCCTGGATCGAGGCCCTGATCCACCACATCGCATAGGTGGCGAGGCGGAAGCCGCGCTCGGGCTCGAACTTCTTCACGCCCTGCATGAGGCCGATATTGCCCTCGGAGATCAGTTCGCTCACCGGCAGGCCATAGCCGCGGTAGCCCATCGCGATCTTCGCGACGAGACGCAGGTGGCTGTTGACCAATTTGGCCGCAGCTTCGGTGTCCTGATGCTCGGTCCAGCGCTTGGCGAGCATATACTCCTCTTCCGGAGCCAGGATCGGAAACTTCTTGATCTCCGACAGATAGCGATTGAGCCCCGCTTCGCCGCCGCTGGCGGGAATCGTAAGGGCCTTGTTACCGCTTGCCATGTTCATTCTCCCTCGCCGGCCAAGTTTTTCACCCATGCCGGATGCTCGATTTCTATACGGTAAGCGCCCTGAACAGTTCCTGCATATCCGACGGAAGGGCGCTTTCGAACGACAGTTCTGCGTTCGTTACGGGGTGCTTGAAACCCAATGAGGCTGCGTGCAGCGCCTGGCGTTTGAAGTCCAATTGATTGAGTAGTTCACGGTGAGTGATTTTCCCGCGGCCGTACACCGGATCGCCCAGCAGTGGGTGCCCCAGCGAGGTCATGTGGACCCGCACCTGATGAGTTCGCCCCGTTTCCAGCCGGCACTCGATCAGTGCGGAGGCACGAAGCGGAGCGAGCAGCCGAAAGTGCGTGACTGCGCGCTTGCCGCGCCCTTCAGCCACGATCGCCATCTTCTGCCGGTTGGTCGACGAGCGCCCCAGCGGCGCGTCGACCGTGCCGCTCGGAGGGTTCGGGATACCCGTGACGATCGCCTGATAGCGCCTGTCGATGCTGTGCCGGGCGAACTGCGCCGACAGCCCCTCGTGCGCCGCGTCGGTTTTCGCCGCCACCATCAGCCCTGAGGTATCCTTGTCGATCCTGTGGACGATCCCCGGCCGCGCGACACCGCCGATACCCGACAGCCGCCCGGCGCAATGGTGCAGCAGCGCATTGACCAGCGTCCCGTCATGATTGCCCGCCGCAGGGTGCACCACCAATCCCGCGGGCTTGTCGATCACGATCAGATGCTCGTCCTCAAACACCACGTCGAGAGCGATATCCTGCGCCGCATTGTCGAGCGGCTTCGGCGGCTGGAGATGGACGCGATACTCGCCGGGCCTGGCCTTGGCCGAGGGGTCTCGGACCGCGCTTCCCGCTTCGTCTACGACTTCGCCGCTGCTGATCAGCGTCTTCAGCCGCTCGCGCGAAATCGCCGGCAATGCAGCCGCAAGCGCGCGGTCGAGCCGAAGCCCCGCAGCCTCGACAGCGATCGTTGCGCTGATGATCGACCCGCCCCTGTCCATCGGAGGAGCGATGTGGCGAAGTGCGGGGCAAATGCAAGCGAAGCCGGTTGCGCCGACGCTGCTTAACCATAGCCTTGCAACGCCGGGGCGCACGGGCCAATAGGGCGGCGAACAGCCGACGCCGGTACGACAGGGGCATCAACCGCATGAAATCCTACGAGTTCGCGAGCCTGCTCTGCTCACGGCTGTGTCACGACCTGCTTTCCCCCGTCGGCGCGCTCAACAACGGTATCGAGCTGCTCGCCGACGAGCATGATCCCGAAATGCGCGCGCGCTGCCTTGATCTGCTTGGCGAAAGCGCCCGCGCCTCGGCCAACAAGCTGAAATTCTTTCGCCTGGCGTTCGGCGCGGCGGGCGGTTTCGCCGACGAGGTCGACACGCGCGAGGCTCGCGTCGCGATCGAGGGACTGTTCGGTGCCGATGGCCGCATCCAGCTCGGCTGGATGGTGGACGAATCCAGCATGAGCAAATCGGCCCTCAAGGTGCTGCTCAACCTGGTGCTGATCGCCGGCGACGCGCTGGTGCGCGGCGGCCGGATGGATGTCGGCGCGGAGAAGCATGACGGCGGGCTCGACATCGTGATTCGTGCCGAAGGGCCCCGGATCGTGCTCGATCCCGAACTCAAGAAGGTGCTGCAAGGCGAAACCTCCGAGGAGTCTATCGCTCCGCGCGCGGCGGCGGCCTGGCTGATCCACTGCCTCGTCAAGGACGGCGGCGGTGAGGTCGCGGTAATGGACGGCGACGCCGGGATGCTGCTGCTCGGCGCTTCCTTGCCTGCCCTGGGCGGCCGCTAGCCAAGTTGCTGCCGACGCGGGCTTGACGCAGGGCTCTTTTTCGCGCGCAATCGCGGCATGAGCGAGATCATCGATTGCCCGTCGCCAAATTTCGACGATCGCGAAGCGCCGATCTCGATGATTGTGCTCCACTATACCGGTATGCAGGACGCAGCTTCGGCAATCGCGCGGTTGTGCGACCCCGCCGCCAAGGTTTCCTGTCACTATTTGATCGCCGAGGATGGACAGATCCTGCGCATGGTCGATGAAGCAAAGCGCGCCTGGCACGCGGGCCCGTCCTTCTGGCGCACGTTACAGAACGTCAATTCGGCGAGCATCGGCATCGAGCTGGTCAATCCGGGCCACGACCACGGCTACCGCCCGTATCCAGAGGAGCAGATGCAGGCGCTGCTGCCGCTGCTGGCGGACATCGTCGATCGCTACGACATTCCGCGCGGCAATATCGTCGGCCATTCGGACGTTGCGCCCTCGCGCAAGCGCGATCCGGGTGAGCTGTTCGACTGGGCCCGCCTGGCAAAGCACGGTCTTGCGCTGCCACGGCCCACAAAGGGTCTGATGGACCCGCATTGGACCGACGGCGGCTTCCTGCTCGCGCTCGAGCGGTTCGGCTATGACGTCTCTGACAAGCTCGCCGCCGTGATGGCCTTCCAGCGCCGCTTCCGTCCCGAGCTGATCGATGGCGAGATCGAAGGCGAATGCCGCGCGATACTTCTCAGCCTGCTCTTGGACCGCGAGCGCGGACGCGCTAGATAGGCGGGGCCAGAGGGTTGGGCAGCCGCGGCTCGCGTCAGCGAGGCGAGGAAAGTCCGGGCTCCACGGAAACAACGGTGCCGGGTAACGCCCGGCGGGGGCAACCCTAGGGAAAG
>NZ_CADCWD010000090.1 GCF_902806315.1 uncultured Sphingosinicella sp. | reverse complement strand
GCCGCTTGCGGTGTGGAAGTGAGTCATTGGGGGTTTGGAATTGCGCATTTTCGGGTGTGGAAGTTTTCAGCAGGTGTGGAATCTTTACCCCTCCTTCATACCCTCCCGCTTAGCTGCCTCTGCTTCGATGGGATGCTTGTATGAAGTCCGATCAGGACCGCCCCGACGACTTCGTTGCGCGCCAGCGCGAGCGCACGCCCGTCTCCTCGAAAACGAGCCTGCGCAGCGACGAGTGGTATGATGTCGAGGTGCGGGTCAGGGATGTCTCGCAGAGCGGATTCATGGCCGAGTGCGCGCAGCCGATCAGGATCGGAAGCACCGTCTCGCTGGACGTTCCGGGGATCGGTCCGGTCCACGCACAAGTTCGCTGGCAAGTTGGCGGCCGCATGGGCGGCCTCTTCCTCGACCCGATCAGCCTCACTCAGTGCGAGTGGACTGCGGTGCGGTCGGAGGCGCCGCGTGTCCCAGCCTGACGGGATGGGTCGCTGACAGTTGATGGTGCGGACGGCGGGACTCGAACCCGCACGCCCTAAGGGCAGAAGATTTTAAGTCTCCAGCGTCTACCGGTTCCGCCACGTCCGCACAGCGGGCGGTCTGCCCCATTCGGCATCTTCGCGAAAGCAGGAATGACAATGGCAGCACCGGCGGGTCTCAGACGTTGAGGCGCTCGCGCATTTCCTTGCCGGGCTTGAAATAGGGGACGCGCTTGGCGTTCACGTCGACTGCGGCACCCGTGCGCGGGTTGCGCCCCTTGCGCGCTTCGCGCTCGCGGGTCGAAAATGCACCGAAACCGCGAAGCTCGACACGCCCGCCCGTCTGGAGCTGGTCAATGATCGAGTCAAAAAAGGCGGACACCACGCGCTCGATTTCCCTGGCCGTGAGGTCGGGATGATCTTCGCAGAGCTTCTGCACCAGTTCGGAACGGATCAAGACACTATCCCCCACCCAAATATGTTAAGGCCAAGCGGGTTGCCGGACCAGATCAGCCGCATTCCCCAAAGCGGCTAATCCAAATCAATCGCACTGGAGAGCTGGAAAAGCAATGCCCCGCAAGGGGATATGGCGGCGCTAGGGATCGTTTCGACGCAGCAAAAGGAGGTGCGGACGCATTTCCAGCGCCCGCACCCCGTCCGGAATGGGTTAGCTGTTCTTTTGCTTCAGGGCTTCGCCGAGGATGTCGCCGAGGCTGGCGCCCGAGTCGCTGCTGCCATATTGGGCGACGGCCTGCTTCTCCTCGGCGATCTGCATCGCCTTGACGGAAAAGGTCGGCTTCTTGGAGCGGTCGAAGCCCGACACCATCGCGTCGAACTTCTGGCCGACCTGGAAGCGCTCGGGACGCTGCTCGTCGCGGTCGCGGCCGAGGTCGGTGCGCTTGATGAAGCCGGAGACGCCGTCGTCGCCGACCTGCACTTCCAGGCCGCCGTCGCGAACCTCGAGCACCGTCACCGTCACGACCTCGTTCTTGCCGACGCCGCCGCCGCCCGACTTGCCGGTCGAAGCCGCGGACACGCCGCCGCGCTCGAGCTGCTTGATGCCGAGGCTGATCCGCTCGCGCTCGACGTCGATCTCGAGCACCTGCGCGCTGACGGTCTCGCCCTTGTGGTGGAGATTGAGCGCATCCTCGCCCGACACGCCCCAGGCGATGTCCGACATGTGGACCATGCCGTCGACGTCGCCGTCAAGGCCGATGAACAGGCCGAACTCTGTCGAATTCTTGACCTCGCCCTCCACGGTCGAGCCGACCGGGTGAGTCTCGGCGAACGCGGCCCAGGGATTGGCCTGCGCCTGCTTGAGGCCGAGCGAGATGCGACGCTTGTCCTCGTCCACTTCGAGGATCGCCACGTCCACTTCTTGGCTGGTGGACACGATCTTGCCCGGGTGCACGTTCTTCTTGGTCCAGCTCATCTCGGAGACGTGGACCAGGCCCTCGATGCCGGCCTCCAATTCGACGAAGGCACCATATTCGGTGATGTTCGTCACGCGGCCCTTGAACACGCCGCCGATCGGATATTTGGCCTGCGCGCCTTCCCACGGATCGCTCTCGAGCTGCTTCATGCCGAGCGAGATGCGCTGCGTGTCGCGGTTGATGCGGACGATCTGCACCTTCACCGTGCCGCCGATCTCCAGCACCTCGGACGGGTGGTTGACGCGCTTGTAGCTGATGTCGGTGACGTGGAGCAGGCCGTCGATGCCGCCCAGATCCACGAAGGCGCCGTAATCGGTGATGTTCTTGACCACGCCCTCCACGATCTGACCCTCGGTCAGCGAGAGGATGAGGCCGCTGCGCTGCTCGGCGCGGGTCTCTTCAAGAATGGCGCGGCGCGAGACGACGATGTTGCCGCGGCGCCGGTCCATCTTCAAAATCTGGAAGGGCTGGGGCAGGTCCATCAGCGGGCCGACGTCGCGGACCGGGCGGATGTCGACCTGCGAACCGGGAAGGAAGGCGACGGCGCCGTTCAAGTCGACGGTGAAGCCGCCCTTGACGCGGCCGAAGATCACGCCCTCGACGCGGTTGCCGGCGGCATATTCGGCCTCGAGCTTGTCCCAGGCGGCTTCGCGGCGTGCGCGGTCGCGCGACAGCATCGCTTCGCCCTGGTGGTTCTCGACGCGGTCGACATAGACTTCGACTTCGTCGCCGATCTTCAGGTCGGCCTTCTGGCCCGGCGCTGCGAATTCGCGCAGCGGCACGCGGCCTTCGGACTTCAGACCCACGTCGATGACGGCGAGGTCGTTCTCGATACCGGTGACGGTGCCCTTGACGACGCGGCCTTCAAAGCCTTCGCTTTCGCCGCCGAGGGATTGATTGAGCATAGCCGCGAAATCGTCGCGGGTCGGCATTGCCGCAGTGGCCATAAGAGGTGTCTTCCTTCGTGTTTGTTTTGCCGGCCGCAGGTTGTCTCCCACGGTCTTTTGACCCGACTGCCGCCCCGGCCCCATGCCGATGCGGCGTCCAGGAGAGCGCAGTGATTGCGGAGGGCGGCGAATAGCAAAAGAGCGCGTCGAGGGCTGGCCTTTACGGGCCTCGCCTCACGCGCTTGTACAAAGCCTGAGCCTCCGCAAGCGCTTAGCGCCCGCTGGACGGGTGCGCGTATAGGGGAGAGGGGGAGAGCGGGCAAGCCATACTATTCGGAAACGAAACAGCATGGATGAGTTTGATCTCCGTTCATTTCCTCAGCACGGTATCGTCGTGTCCGAGTATCGGTCGCCACGCGGCGGCCAAACTAGCAGTGGAGGGAGCGGAGATGAGCCCGATCATCGGTCTGGACCTTGGTGCTAGCTCCTCTCGCGTCTCCGCGCCTCCGCGTATCGCGTGCTTCTAGCGTGGCGCGGAGCGGGCTAAGGGCGGGGGATGGACGCGATCTGGACGGGTGGGCCGATATGGCTGGTGGGCTGCGGCAACATGGCCGGGGCGATGCTGGAGCGATGGCTCGAGGTCGGGCTCGATCCCGAGCAGGTGACGGTGGTGCGGCCGAGCGGGCGTGCGGCAGGGGAGGGGGTGCGCGTGCTCACCGACCTGCCGGAGGGCGAGGCGCCGGGGCTCGTGCTGCTCGGAGTGAAGCCGCAGAAGCTGGACGAGGTGGCGCCGGCGCTCGCGCCGCGGCTGGGGGCGGAGACGGTGCTGGTGTCGATCCTCGCGGGCGTGGAGCTGGAGACGCTGCGAACGCGCTTCCCGGCGCCGCGGGCGATCGTGCGGGCGATGCCGAACACTCCGGTGCGGCTCGGCAAGGGCGTCGTGAACCTCCACGGGGACGCGGGCGCGGGGACCCGCCAGGCGGTGACGGCAGTGATGGCGAGCCTGGGCGTGGCGGAATGGTTCGAGGACGAAGCGAGCTTCGCGCTGGCTGGGCATCTGACGGGTGCGGGGCCGGCCTTCCTGTTCCGCTTCATCGATGCGCTTGCGGACGCAGCCGAGCGGCTCGGCCTCGAGCCGGGGCAGGCGCGGCGGCTTGCGACTGCGATGGTGGAGGGCGCCGGAGCGCTCGCCGGCGCTTCAGACGAGCCTCCGGCGGAACTTGCCCGGCGGGTCGCGAGCCCGGGCGGGACGACGGAAGCGGGCTTGCGGGTGCTCGACGAGGGCGAGGCGCTTCGTGCGCTGATGCTGCGCACCCTCGACGCTTCGCGGCGGCGGGGTCTGGAGATGGCGGCAAGCGCTCGCTCCGACGGGTGAGCCCAAGTTGACCGACCGGGCGGTCGGACTTATCGCGCATGGCTCCTCCCCTGCAGGATCCCCGAATGACCGACACCAGAAGCTATGACGACCGCGACGGCTGGATCTGGTTCGACGGCAAGCTGGTGCCCTGGCGCGAGGCGAACATCCACGTGCTCACCCACGCGCTCCATTACGCCTCGTCCGTGTTCGAGGGGCAGCGCGCCTATGGCGGCGAGATCTTCAAGCTGTCCGAGCATAGCACGCGGCTGAGGAAGAGCGCGTCGATCCTCGGCTTCGAGCTGCCGTGGAGCGCCGACGAGATCGACCAGGCCTGCCGCGAGACGCTGGCCGCCAACGGCCTCGTGGACGCCTATATGCGCCCGGTCGCCTGGCGCGGCTCCGAGCAGATGGGGGTCGCCGCGCAGCGCACCAAGCCGCACATGGCGATCGCCTGCTGGCATTGGGGCGCTTATTTCGGCGACGAGGCGGCGCAGAAGGGGATACGGATCGACATTTCGCCCTGGCGCCGCCCCGCG
The DNA here is from genome assembly GCF_902806315.1 of uncultured Sphingosinicella sp. Lineage (GTDB taxonomy): Bacteria > Pseudomonadota > Alphaproteobacteria > Sphingomonadales > Sphingomonadaceae > Allosphingosinicella. Next base: position 34,513 of record NZ_CADCWD010000090.1, on the reverse strand, counting down.
CCTTACACCGCCCCGACCGACAGCAAGGCCGCGGGCCTCTACATGATCTGCACGATGGCCAAGCACGCAGCCGAGGATCGCGGCTTTGCCGACGCCTTGATGTTCGACTGGCGCGGGCAAGTGGCGGAGGCGACGGGTGCCAATGCCTTTTTCGTCAAGGACGGCGCTCTCCACACGCCGACGCCCGATTGCTTCCTGGACGGCATCACCCGGCGCACGGTGATGGACCTCGCCCGGCGCCGCGGCATCGAAGTGATCGAGCGCAAGATCTGGCCGGAGGAGCTGGAGAGCTTCGAGCAATTCTTCCTCACCGGCAGCGCGGCGGAAGTGACGCCGGTCGCGTCGGCGGGCCCATGGAATTTCGAGGTCGGCGCACTGACGCTGCAGCTGCGCAGCGACTATCTCGACCTCGTCAATCGGCGCAATTCCAACTCTTAAGTCTTTCGCTCGCCCGCGCGGCGGCTATAAGGCCGCTCGCGACCGATGCTGGGGCGTCGCCAAGTGGTAAGGCACCGGTTTTTGGTACCGGCATCCGCAGGTTCGAATCCTGCCGCCCCAGCCAACCGAATCCTCAATATTCGGCCTCGGAACAATAAGTTGCGCTCAGATCGACACGCCAGGCAGTTGGACCCGGTTCGCCTCATTTAGACCGGATTTGACAGCACTTGTGTACCGATTTCTGTATCGATTTTCTGCTCCGCCAAGGCCGGTAAGGATCGGTATGGCAAGGCGAAAACCTTTTACGCCCGCGACTCTCGACGATAGATTTTGTGTACCGATTTCGCATCCGGAGACGCCAGGCCTCTCAATTCTGCCGCTGCCGAGCGGCAGAAAGAGCTGGCAGTTTCGCCGCAGGCTTCCGGGCTCGCACGTCGTCCTCAAGCTTAGGCTCGTAATGGGGAACTGGATTCCCGGTGACCCAACTCTTGTCGCGCAGGTTCTCAAGATCAGCGCGGCCTATACTCCTCCGCCGCCCAACGGCTTCGTCAGCCCGGTTACCTGGGGCCTTGAGGCGAATGTGCGCGAGCGGTTCGGAGCGGCCGGGATACAGCAGAAAAGACATCGCTTGCGAGCCCGCTACCTATACCTTCAGGCATCCCGGCCCTCCGGCCGAATTCCTCGAGGCGTTCCGGCGCTATTACGGCCCAACCATGATCGCGTTCAAAGCCGCAGAAAAGCACAAGCGTGCGGAGCAACTGCAGGCCGAACTCGTGGAGCTGTTCGAGGCTCAGAACCAAGGTGGGCGCTCGCACGGCGATCTCAGCCACCTACCTGCTAGTCACCGTCAACAAGTCCTGATCATTGTCCAGCGCTCGGATGCTGCCGAAGGACGAACATCGAGTCAATGGCGCCCGTTTGAACCTCGCCGAACGCCCGCTTCGACCCGTTGCTGGACGCTCAGCTGGCTTCGCGCGCCTCACGGAACACGCGAGTGAATTCCGCCTCGGTCAAAGCGCCTCGCACCAGGATCGGCCCGATGAGGTAGCCGGGCGTTCCGGGCAGCCCCAACTCGAACGCCTGCCTCTTGTTGCGCGCCAGCTGCGCCGAGATCAGCGTCCGATTGCTCGCCAGGTCACCTTGCAAGTGGCGCCAATTTCCTCCTGAATGCCGAACCGCATTCCGGAGAGCATCCTCGCTGTCGGTGCGTCCGCTCATCAGCCGATCGTAGACGAGCGGGTAAATTCCTTGAAATTCGGAGGCGATCGCAATCTGCGCCGCGCGCTCCGAAGCAGCGCCAAAGAGGGGCCAGTCCTTGTAGACGATGCGCACCTTGCCATCCGTTGCCACGGCCCGCTTCATCGCCGGATGAGCAGCACGGCATGCCGGACAGCGATAGTCAGTGAAAACGACAAGAGTGAGGTCTGCTGCGGGACTGCCCTCGGCGGGCGAAGACTGGTCCTCGCCCACTGCGCGTGCGAGCAAATTGTCGCCGACATTCTGTCCCAGGGATCGTTCGCTCTGAAGAGAAAGCGCGAGCACCACCGACAGAACGACCAATGCGCACAGCTGCTTTACCTCCCTGCGCGTCAGCCTCATTCGGCACCCAATAGTAGAGTGAGCCCCGAATGTCCGCTCTTGAACGAGACCGAATCTGCGCCGCGTCCACGTTCGCCCGCTGCTGACGCCCATCCCAACGTTTGCGTCCGAACGGTTGCGGAGAGGCCATTCGGGCAAACCATTACCCAAGCTATTGCCGCTTGGTGCAGAAACGCACAATGCGGGTTCAGCCGCGGAGCTTCTCCAGCCTCTCCCCGAGGGCCGCAAGGTGCTCGTCAACCTGGAACCCTTGCATTCCTAACGCGATTTTGCGCCGGATCGAAACACTCCGCTGAATGTTTGCTTTTGCCTCAATGAGGACGTTCCACCCGCAAGGGCGATCGCATTGCCCCGCTCCTCAACCGCTTCGCCGCCTTGGTTTCGCGGAGCGGGAACGCCGCGGGCTTGCTGACGCTGAAAGACAGCCGCTCGCGCTGTGCTGGGGGGCCAAAGAGGAGGAACAGCTTGGCTGCCATCAGTGAAATGCGAGTGGGTATGGGAGTCTTCTCGGCCGACGGTAGCCGGATCGGGACGGTCTATAATCTCGATGAGGATCGACTGACCGTATTGGGCGATTCGGACAGTGCGTATGCGGATGGGCATTATCAGGTTGCGAACGTGCTTATCGCAGGCTTGGACGAAGGACGGATACTCCTGTCGAAGGATGCTGAAGCGGCGCTGATCCTTGCGGAAGCTCATGCCGAGCCGACCTCGAACGAAGCTAAGATGCACGCCTACAGCGCACGTAGCGGGCCCCAGGGAGCAGCAATCAGCGGCGACTCCAGCAGCTTGCCCGTGCGACGTGGCGCGACCTCCGGCAAAAGCGCGTCAAGGCACGAATGGTCGGGCTCCAGCTCCGTGATCGCTGCGGGAGCAGTGCTTCTTGGCATTGTAGCGGTTGTCGCTATCCCGTTTGTGTTTGGCGGTCGGAAGCGAACAGAGATACGCCCGCAACGAGCCGGCGAAGCCGCAACGACGCGATACGGCATGGACGACGGAGACAACACGGATATTCCCGCGACGGGCGGTCGGGACTCGTGGGATGACGAATCCACAAACAATTGATAGCAGGACTTTGCCACAGCCTTGGACCGGCGGCTCCGGTTGCGACACTTGAACGACCGTCCGGCGTTCTGGGGATCTCCACCAGCGCTCGTGGAAAGCTCCGTCCGGCCGCGACAACCGTTCGACCCTTTGGGCAATGGCCTTCCACACGGCGTTACCCTCCTGGTCTCCGGCAAGCGCTAATCGTCGGAGGCGCTCAGTCGGGGGGGAAAGACGCTTTGTCGCCGTGCTGGCACATCAGCGTGTGAGCGCACGCCCAGAGTTCCCAATCCGGCAGCGTGAGCTTCGAGTCATTCCGACGCCCCAGGCTTGTCGGGCCGCGCTGCAACGATTTTCAAGCTAGCGGCAGAGCCTCCGCTCGCGGTCGAACTGTTCCAGCCTGATCGCGTAGCCGCCGCGCCACATTGCGCAGCTCAGATCCCGTCCGCCGGCCGAGCACCAGGCGACCACTCGGTTGTAGCTGGTTCCGCTTTTGCGGCATGACAGGGTCCGGCCTCCGACGAGCTGCGCGAGCGAGCGCTTAGACCTTTCGCCGTCGCCAGGCGCGCAGGCGCGGCCTTCACGGCACTGAGTTATCTCCGGTGCATCCACGGCCGCCAGGCGCACGCGGGTGCCGTTGGCGCACCGCACCGTGTCGCCATCAGTGATCGAGGGGGATGTGCAGAGGAAGAAGGCGGAGGCGAGTTCAGACAGCATCAGCTTGGTCTGCTGTCATGAGGGTTGCGCTTTCGTCAATGGCGAGCCGTTCGCCCGGGGCGCTCCGGTCGTCTTATCCGGATGCTACCTTGGCCAGTTCACGAAGCAAGTAGAGGCTGGGATGATCGCCCCTGCCGGAGGCAACCTTAGCGGGAGACGAGGATTGACGCAGGAAGAGACGAATGGCGGCGTGCCGATGCGGGCTGCAGCGGTGGCTTCAAGCTGCCGGAAGGTGACCGAAGAGCTGATGCGGCTGCGCGCGGCGGTGCAGTTGGTCGTGCCGGGCGACACGCTGATCAGCTTCCATTTCGGCGATCGGCTGCACATCAATATCGATATGCGCGACCTCCGGGACCTCGCGAGGACGGAGACCCTATTGCCGTCGGTGGCGCACGGCATCTTTTCGAACCTTCGGCGGTCGCTCGCGGACCACCACTCCTTCCGGCACCGGCTGAGGGCAGAGGTTGTGCAATGAAAGAGCGCTTCATCGTGGAGGCAAGCACATCGCTGCAGACTCGCGGGCTAATCGGCCAAGAAGGAAAACAGCAGCAACAAACTCCATGACGAGCAGGACGAGCATCGAGGCAAACCCGAGCAGATCGTGCGGGTGCGAGAAGACCCTCAAAGTTCGTTCAACGCTTAGGCGACCGCTAGCGCCAGCATCGATCAAGATGGGGCGTCGAGGGTCAGCGAGGGTACACGACGTCACCAATTGCGGGACTGGCTGACCCTTGCAGCACGGTTCGATACAGAAGCGCCAGCGCGTCGGGGCCATGATGGCGTTCAATTTTCAGCCAAGAGCTGGTATCGATGAATCGGGACATTGCCTCGCGTATTCGCGCGTTCAGCTCGGCAGGCCCCCAGTCGGCACTCCGCTTCGCAAATCGATCTGGTGCGAAGAAGAACTGCGGCTTGGGCCCCGGAAGATCGCCACTCGCATTCGTATCCCTGGCTTGGTGGTGTGTTCCGCCGACGACGGCGCTGTGGATGAGACGTTCGTTAAACCGCTCATGCACGGCCGAGCGGACGCTGGCATTTCCTGCGACGTTCACGAACACCACGTGGCCGCTAACGTCGAGCGAGCTCACGTCATCGTAAAGCGCCGCCGGTTCAAAGAAGTTCAGGCCTTTCAGGAAGGGCAGGTTCTGCTCCGACGTGAGGCCGACGACTTGCACCCCTCGTTGGGCGAGCTGCCACGCCAGCCCCAGAGCGGTTTTGCTGGAAGCGCTCGACACCAGCACGGTCGCACCGGGGGCCACTTCACCCAGATAGTCATCCAGCAGAAACGAGGTTGCGAAGAGCGGCCGGAGAAGCGCGATGTGATCGTCGTGCGGGGTCTCCGAGGCCTCCATATAGCGATTGTACACTGCGGCGAGGCCGGCACGATGAGGCGCTTCGTCGACATAGCCGCCGGCATCCGGCCGTAGGCTCGCAACCAGGTGGGTCGACATCGGATAGTAGCCATACAGCCGCAGCCCTTCGGGGACCCTCTCGGCGCGCGACCTCACCACCTGCGCGAAGCCCCAGACGGGTAAGCGTCCCCAGCCGTCCGAGGTGGGGAAGAACCGCCAGTAGCTGAGCTGAACGCCGATCACCCCATAGGTGATGTTGTTGGCGGTGAGGGAGAAGCGTTCGACCCCGAGCAGGACTTCGCCGGGCGCGAGCTCGACAGACGCAGGCGGCGGCGCGGCCCGGAGCTGGGTTCGCGAAAGGTCGGCCATGTCTACCTCGAAATCCCAAGCAACCATAGCCAGCCTCCTCGTCGCGCGAAGTTGTGCAACGTGAGGCGAATGTCCGCAATGGCCCTGAACCTTAGGTGCTTTGCAGCACCGGGGACGAGTCAGGAGAGCACCAGACAGGCGCAGGCGAAGCCTGCTTTGCGCATGTCGTGACAGGTCGCTAGGCAGCGCGGCCCATGTCTATGACCAATCCTGCTTCCCTCGGCTTGGACTTCGGCACGACCAACTCCGTCGCGGCAGTCGCCCGCGACGGTCAGGCGGACCTCATTTCGCTGCTCGGGCCCTGCGGGGCGGATCCTGTTTTCAGGTCTTCCCTCTGCTTCTGGGAGGATGAAGCGCGGGTGGCCGTTGAAGCGGGACCATGGGCGATCGCCGAATATCTCGAATACCCGCAAGGAAGCCGCTTCATACAATCCTTCAAGAGTGTCGCGGCCTCATCGATCTTCGAACATGCCGCGATCTTCGAGCGGCGCTACCGCTTTGAGGACCTTGGCCGGGTGTTCGTCGACAGAATGTCCAGGCGGGCGGGCGGAGCCAGGGACGGCGAAGCTGCGCGTGTGGTTGTCGGCCGCCCGGTCGAATTTGCCGGCCATCGGCCCAACGAAGCCCTCGCGCGCCAGCGTTACGATGCCGTCTTCGCCCGCTTAGGGGCCGAGGTGCACTATGTGTACGAGCCGCTTGGAGCAGCGTTCAGCTTCGCCGCGCAGATCAGCGAGCCAGCGACAGTTCTCGTCGCCGATTTCGGAGGCGGGACCAGCGACTTTTCGGTGGTGCGGATTGCGGCGCCCGGAGCTGCAAAGCGGTGCGAGCCGCTAGGCTATGCGGGCGTCGGCCTCGCCGGCGACAGGTTCGACTACCGGCTGCTCGAGAACCTCGTCATGCCGCTTCTCGGCAAGGGCGGATCTTATCGGTCTTTCGACAAGGTGCTGGAGATCCCCGGAGGATATTTCTCAGACTTTGCGGACTGGTCCCGGCTTGCGCTGATGCGTAATCGCAAGACGCTTAGCGAACTCGAGAAGCTGCGCCGAGCGGCAATCGAACCGCAGCCCATCGAGAAGATGATCGCGATCTTAGAGCAGGAACTCGGCTATCGGCTCTACGAAGCCGTGGGGCAGGTGAAGCGCGATCTCTCAACGGCGCAAACCGCGCGCTTCAATTTCACTGGAGCAGGTCTGTCCATTGAGGCAGGGGTGACGCGCGACGAGTTCGAGGCCTGGATATCTCCAGATGTCGATCGGATCGAGGGAGTCGTTACCCACGCCTTAGCCCGCGCCGGCCTCCGCGCACGGGAAGTGGATCGCGTATTTCTCACCGGAGGTACTTCTCTCATCCCCCGGATCCGGCGCCTGTTCGAAGATCGCTTCGGCGAGGAGCGGATCGCGAGCGGCAACGAGCTCACTTCGATCGCACATGGCCTCGCACTTATCGGGCAGGAAGCAGACCTCGCCGCCTGGGCCGCCTAGAGTAAGTGGAGCATGAACCAGCGTAGAGGAAGGGTCCTGTTCAGTCCTAACATTCGAGTCCCTGGCTGTTATAGCTGCATCACAATCGATTCTGACTTCCTCCGGCAGCTGAATGGCCATGCCGCGGGTCTGGTCAGTCTTGAGCACCCCATGGTCGAGCGCCGCTCGGCGCGACGGCCGCTCAAGACTGCACCATCTAGCTGCGGCAGCGGGAAGGCAGGATGCACACACCGAAACTCAACAAACGCCGTCCCAGATCATCGTTTCAATGAGCCCTGTCGGTTCCGCTCAAATTAGCTTCTTTGTGAGGTTTTGCCATGTGATCCTCCTGCTTCCGTTCAGCGGATCAGCGGCGCTCGTGAGGCTTTGTGCAAGCAAGCGGCGCGAGTGGCAGCGCTAAGGTAGTACTAACGAATCCGCTGCGCGGCCTCCCTTGCTCCGCAAAACCAGCTCCGGCCTGAAACGATGAAAGCCCCCCCTGATCTCGCGTGCCATGCCGCCTAGGAAACGCATTACCTTGAGGAGCTATGGGCTTCGAGCGAGGCGCGACTGCGAACCTGTCGAGACAAGGCTCAACCCTGCCGGCGATCCTACTGGCGAAAGGCGGCAATCCTCGTCCGGAGAGCCGCCCAGCGCCAGGCGGGCGAAAATCAGGCGGAGCGCCCAGAGTATGACGGCCTGGCCGAATGCCAAGGCCCTACCTCAGCAATAGAGGCGGAGAGGTGCCCCTGATATTGCAACCTGGCTGAACTCAAAACGAGTTCACAAATCGAGCGGCAGATAAGGCCCGGAGGAGTGCGCGCCGGTAAAGGAATTCCTGCTGCACGCTGCCGTCCCAGTGCCTTGGCCAGTTTTCCACAAGTTTGCGAAGTCGTCCTGTGTCGATAAGGTCTATAAGGATCGGGTCGCTCGCAACGAGACTCACTTCATGCTCAATGCGCGGCTTCGAGGCATCCAAAAATAAGTGCCAATCCGCGGACTGCCTGCCGCGACGACGCTCATGTAGGACGGCAGCTGGCAAGCGGTCGCTCAGCACACGCCGGGCGATTGCGCGGCGCTCGCCGTTCTGCAAAAATTGGTCTGCGGGTATTCGCAAGCAGAGCTCGATTAGGCGTCGGTCCCCGGTGGGGTCGCGCATATCGATACCCCACCCCGCTAAGATGCCGCTGTTGAAAAGGCCAAAATCCAACTGCTCGAGCATTGCCATTCGCGGCGCGACCATGTCGAAAACGGGCTGCTGCCCATATCTCCGCCCGCGATCGCCATCTGACCACAGATTTGGACGCGATAGACTGAAATCAGATTGCCGATGCGGTTTTCGAAGCGTCCGCGCAAGCGCACGCCACGCGGCGGGAGGCACGAACGGTCCGATCATTGCGGACGCCAGTGGGCGAATCCCCGTGCCTTCGCGTCGTAATGCCCGCGCTTCCTGTGCAAGCCTCATAAAGCGCCCTGATCGAAGTAGATTCGGGAGCAAATCGCCGCCGTCGTGACTGAGGCTTAGATTTCCCATCTGCCCAGTCAGCATCACAGGTAAGCCGTTCGACCGCGCCTCATTCAGGATAGCTCTTGCCCAGCGGTGGTTGCACGGATTGGGAACAGGATGGTCGAACCAGGCGGGACCATCTTCAAGCGAGTCCAGCGGAGTCGCCTCGGTCTGGATAAGCATATGCCGGATATTCGAATAAAGACCCGCGGTCTCTGCCGCCAATGGGCCTTCATCTACGATGTCCTGAGTTTTGAATTTTTGAATAAAACTTGGCGCGGGCACGGCCGTAAAGCCGACGATTTCGCCAGCCCCGACCATGCGAGCCGCCGTCGCCGTGACACCGCTGCTGTCGAGACCGGCGCTGAGATGCGAACCAACGAGGCCGTTCGTCCCACGCAGACAGGCACGCACAGCAATGTCCAGGCGCTCACGAACGGCCTCGACATACTCGGCGGTGTCCCGCAGCCTGATCGGCTCAAATGACGGTCTCCAATAGCGGCTGATCTGGACCTCTCCGCGACGAATTCTCACGAGGTGCCCGGGCGCAACTTGATCCACGCCCGCAAAGAAGGTCGCTGCGGGCGCAGGTGGAGCAAGATCGATGAAACGTGCTAGCGTTTGCAAGTTTGGCCGGCGCGGCGCAGTCGAAAGGGCATGAATACCCCGCGGCATCGACGCAAAAGCCGAGAAGCTCCTACCCAGATGATAGTGAAGCGGTTTTTGGCCCTGCGGGTCTCGCACAAGCAGTAAAGCACCCGCAGAGTTGTCCCAAATCGCGAATGCAAAGGCTCCCGAGAGCCTATCTAATGCCGCGTCGCGCCAACGTTCCCAAGCCCGAAGCAACAGTGCGCTGTCGCTCATCTCTCTGCATTCGGCAGCAAGCCTCAGATCATGACGCAGTTCATCGCGATTGTCGAGCCGAACGTCAGCAGTGAGCAGGAGGGAGCCGCTACCTCCAAGCAGTGGCCCCTCGTCGAAATCGTCTTCCGGAAGTACGCGCGTCAGCCGTCGTCCGAATGTGACCCGATTCACCGACTGGTATGCCGCAGCTTCCCGGCCGAAGGCGGCCTGCGCATCGAGCATAGCCGCAACGCGGGGCCGGTCCTCTCCCGCAGACTGACCCAAGTAACCTGCTAGCGCTGTCAAAAGGCTAGCCTGCTAAGCCGAACTCAGCTCGGTAGGTTACGACGCACCCGATGCGAACTGTCCTTCTGGCCTCTGCGCATTAGGGCCCACCTCGGCACTTCCTGCGTCCAGTCGCTGCAGCATCGGCTTTACCCACGATTGCTTGGTCTCGGAACCGCGTACGCAAACATTCGAATTCATGGCTGATCTTGCTCCTGATGAGTCTGTGCATCATATACCTGCGGCAGCGAAGATCAACAGATAGCGTGCTTTTCACGCTTTCACGGCATACGACTAGGCTACCGAGTCCCCGTAGCCGACGCCTTCAGATCAGGAAGTCGATGGTGGGGTCTGGGGCGGTTAAAGGCGTGACGAATTCAATAACGAAGTCCTCGCCCGCCTGGTAGCCCGCGATGCCATTTGCATCAACAATGCCGAAGATTCGCCCAGCCATGTCGCCGCTGGTCGCTTGAAAAGCCGCCGCCTCGCCAATCCCCAGCACGCCATTCAGAGCCGCTGTCAGATCAGCGTTGAAGGTGGACAGGCTAAGGCTGCCCTCGACCGCATCGGAGAAGTTGCCGACAGTGGTGGGCAGATCGATCTTGTCCGCCGTGTAGTCAAAGCCGACAATCTGATCAAAGGCGGTGCTCGTCGAGTCCGCAACCGAGGTGTAGATGAACACATCTGCGCCATCGCCGCCCCTCAGCACATCCGCCCCGCGCCCGCCGCTGATCCTATCAGCACCCGATCCACCCGTGATCCTGTCCGCACCCGCGCCGCTGAAGATCTGAAAACGCCCGTCGGTTTCAGCGGAGCCGTTGAAGGTCAAAGTCTCGTCCGAACGCAGCGTGTTGGCGCTCACAATCATGTTTGCGCCGCTCGCCACGTTGCCGTCGCTGGTGGTAAGATCGTAGCTGTAGCCCAGGCCATTGTTGCCAAAGCGAGCGTCGCCGCCGGTCAGGGCAACGATGAATTCAACATTCTTGAGCTGAGCTTCACCAAACACGATTTTGTTCGCGCCCGAATAGTCGCCCTGCAGTCCGACCTGGTCGCTGCCGCCCTGACCATCGATCGCATCCTGATCGCCAAAGCGCTTGTCGATGCCGAAGAAGAAACCGTCGGAGCCCTGACCACCAGTAATCTGGTCAACGCCCTTGCCACCAAAGGTCAGGAACGAGCCGTCGGTTTCAGCCGAGCCATTAAGCGTCAGATCCTCGCCGACCCGCAGCGTGTTGGACGTAACGATAAGCTGCTTCCCTGCCGCTACGTTCGCGTCGACCGTGGTCAGATTATAGCTGTAGAGCGCACCCGACGTGTCGCCAAAGCGAGCGTCGGAACCTGGCAGCAGCACAAGCTGTTCGACGCCGACCAAACTGCCGGCGGCAAAGGTAAGGCCAGAATAGCCTCCCTGCAAAGCGACCTGATCTAGCGCGCCCTCGCCACCATCGAGAATGTCAGCGGCCGTAAATGCCGCGCCAAGGTAAAAGCCGTCGTTCCCAGCGCCACCGAAGGCCAGGTCATCACCGACGTGCTGAAGGAAGAAAATGTCGTCCCCCGCGCCGCCGGCCAGCTGGTCATCTCCTTCGCCGCCGTCAAGCAGGTCGTCGCCGGCATTCCCGATCAGCGTATCAGCGCCGCCGAAGCCTCGGAGAATGTCGTTCTGTTCGCCGCCTCTGATCTCATTATCAAGACCGTTGCCGAGCCCCTCAAAGCCAAACGTTCCAGTGTAAACGAGCGCCTCAAGATGGTCCCCGAGCCTGTAGAAGCGCAATTTTGTCGAGACCGCGTCGAAACCCTCGCCAGCGAATTCAACAACCTCGTCATTCTGATCGTCGACAACGTAGGTTTCGTTGCCAGTCCCGCCGACCATTCGATCCGCTCCCGAACGGCCGTCAAGCACGTCATTGCCGTCCAAACCGAAGAGCTCATCATTCTGATCGTCAAACCCGAACAAGGTGTCATTCGAGGAAGTGCCTTCGATACGCGCCATTTTACTCTCCTGGGATTATTGCTCGCCTTGCGACCTCCGGGCCGACAGACACGCTTACCAAATATCATTCAATACGAGTAGGTTGGGTCCGCATGACACATATTTTCAGGTGCTTCAAGTGACGGGTTAAGACCGTCCCGATTTGAGCCTTTCTGAGGCTCATTCCTATCTGCGATCGTGTCCGCTACGCTTGGCTCATTCGCGGGTGATCGTGACGTACCTCCGGGCGGAGACACGCCGGCTGGCGAAGGCAAGAGAGACGATCCAGCACAGGTTGCGCGGCAGGCCTGCCACGCGCTGATGAGCAACAGGCATCATGTGTTCACCGCAAGTCTCAAGACCAAGGCTCAGGGGCTCGTGACGAACATCCTGCCAACGCCCGCGCTCGCGTCTGCATCGGATACTCACCGATCCCAATGACAGGCGCGCCGCTCTTGAAGCGGTGCCGGCGCAGCTGCAATTGCGGGGGACGTAGCGTTCGCGGCTGTCCGGTGCAGCAGCTGCTGTCAGCGTCAGTCGGCGGAACAGCGCCCTCGAGGAGCCGACTGAAATGGGTTACTTTCGGCTGCGCATCGATTGCAACGTGCGGCACGGCCGGGACGTTGACCTACCGAGCCCGCAGCACGGGCTTCCTCCCAACCATCGGAAAGGAACAGCCATGGGCATTCTCTTCAAGAGCATCAAAAGCTTCGATGACCTGTTTGTCAGCGTCCTGCAGCAGATCTATTATGCAGAGCGGCAGATTGGCGAGCAGCTCGAAGTGATGATCGGCAAGGCGACCGCGCCCGAGCTACGCGCCAGTTTCGAGCAGCACCTGCAGGAGACCCGCAACCAGTATCGTCGCGCCGAGGAGGCCTTTCGCATGTTCGGCAAGGATCCGGAGGAAGCGACCTGTCCTGCGATCGACGGCATCTTGAAGGCGGGCAACGCTTTGGCCGGCGACATCGACGACAAGGAGGTGCTCGACGCAGGTCTCACCCACGCGGCGCAGATGGTCGAGCATTACGAGATTGCGCAATACGGGACGCTGATCGCCTGGTCCAAGGAGATGGGTCGGACGGATATCGCAAGCCTGCTCCAGCAGACGCTGGACGAAGAATATGCCACCGACAAGAAGCTGACCGGCCTCGCTGAGGCCCGCATCAATCGCAAGGCCGATATGCACTCTGCCTGATCGCGGCAGAAGCCGATCGACCAGCGGGGAGGCGGTAAGCGCCGGCCTCCCCATGGCTTTCACCGTTCCTCTAAGCGTCCGATGCGGTCGCTTCGGGTTAGAATGCGCTCCGCCCCAAGTAGCCTGAGAAAATGTCGAGGCAAGCCAAGCGGGCGCAGGAGCAGGAGCAAGCATTCGCGCACGGAGCGCCTGATGGTGAGCGGAGGTGATGCTGCGGCAGCACCACCGAAGTGCAACGACGCCGGTCAGAAGAATGTCGGTTTTGAATTCTAGTTTGAAGGGTTCTGCCCCGTCAACCCTGATGGCTCCAGGCCACCCGTCACCGAGTGCGTCAGCCGTCTAGCTCCTCCATCGGCTGGCTCCTCCCACCATGAGGCAAATGGGCTGTTTCGCACCAGGGTCCGGTTGAGGTCAGGCGCTCCGTCCGTCGACCAGGGGGTCCCGCTCACCAAAGCGCGCTTCGTCGCGTCTACCGCGGCGCGCGCCTTTGCGAGGGCGGCAGGACCATCCTTCGCGCCTAACAGCTCTCCGCGCGGTGCTGAGATCTCTAACCGGTTCTGCCCGCCGGCTCTCGGCGGGTGCCGAGGCGATCATCGGATATTCGTCCGTCGGAGCTTCTAAGCGACCCAGTCAATTGCGGTGGCCGAGCCGCGCCTCGCCAGCGCTAAGGCCCAGGAACCGTCAAACCGCTGCGGCCTCGGCTCTTTCGCAGCACGTCCAACGATCGAAGCAGCGCCACGCGCGCTCAGGCGGAGAGGACGTAGCCGCTGGAGCCGGGCGTGCGGCACATCTGCTTGGAGACATTGGTCTCCTCGCCGTCGACGATGACCACGTCGGTAACGGTCATGCAGCTGCCGCCGTCGGCGCGGGTGTTGGACGCGGTGACGACCGAGGAGCCGGTGACGCCCTGACGGGTGGCGCTGGTCCAGCTCTGCCTGGCGCCGACGCCGCCGGCGATCGCCTGCTCGGTGGCGGTCGCGGCCTGCTTCTGCTCGTCCTTGTCGAGCTTGCAGGCGATGACGTCGGTGAGCGCGGTGGTGAAGGTGTTGATGGGCACGAAGCTGGTGACCGCGCTCGCGCGGCCGCCGATCGCCCGGTTGGCGAGGCCGGCGAGGATGTTGCCGGCGATCGAGGAGCCGCGCTTCTTGTTCGAGGACAGGTTGCAGCCGCCCTTCTCTGCGCTCTCGCTCTTCTTCGAGCCCGAGCCGAGGCCAAAGGGAAATTGCGCCGCGGCGGGCGCGGCCGACACGAAGGCCAGCATGGCCATCGCAGCACAATCTTACGCATCATAGCCAATATCCTAGGGTCGAGACCTATAAACGGGATTCCCATAGCGGCTGGGATGTGATTCAGGCTCCGCGACAGCGGGAGCATGGATTTGAGCGAGTTCTGGTTGAGTGAGGCGCAGTTTGAGCGGCTTCGGCCGATGCTGCCGGACAAGGTGCGCGGGGTCGCCCGGGTCGATGACCGGCGGGTGATCAGCGGGATCATCCATGTCGTGAAGTCGGGCGGGCGCTGGGTCGATGCGCCGGCCTGCTATGGACCGAGGAAGACGCTATACAACCGGTTTGTGCGGTGGGCGGAGAAGGGCATCTGGCAGGAGCTGTTCGTGACCCTTGCGGCAGCCGGCGGACCGCCGGCCGAGGTTCTGATCGACAGCACTCACATGAAGGCGCACCGCTCGGCGGGCGGCGGAAAAGGGGGGCGCTCCGCCAGGCGATCGGGATCAGCCGGGGCGGCCGCAACAGCAAGCTCCACGCGCTCACCGACGGCGAAGGCCGGCCGCTCCGCTTCCTGCTGACCGGCGGCCAGGTCGCCGACTGTCGCGCCGCCGATGTGCTGCTTGATGATCTCGCGCCGCGCACCATCGTGCTCGCCGACAAAGCCTATGACAGCAACGCCATCCGCGACCTGATCGAGCGCCAGGGCGCCGTTCCGAACATCCCGTCCAAAGCCAACCGACGCTGGAAAAGTTGCTTTTCCAAGACCCTCTACAAAGGGCGCAACGCCGTCGAGCGCATGTTCTGCCGCCTCAAGGATTACCGCCGCATCGCCACCCGCTACGACAAGCTCGCCACCAACTTCCTCGGCGCAATCTACCTCGCCGCCGCCGTCACATGGTGGTTATGAGTCCCGACCCTAGTCGTCTGGAACCGAAGTAAGTCGCATTGTATGCTGTGCCTTATATCTGGGAGGGCAGCATGGCGAACGCGGGCGGGCGGCCGACGGCACCTTTGGTTCTAGAGCCGGAGGAGCGGGAGTATTTGGAGCGGCAGGTTCGCCGACGACGGGTGGCGCGTTCCATGTCGGAGCGTTGCCGGATCATCCTGCGCTGCGCTGACGGCATCCAGAGCAAGGTCGTCGCTGCCGAGCTGGGCGTGCACGAGCACACCGTCGGCAAGTGGCGGCGGCGCTTTCTGAAGGATCGTATCGAAGGGCTTCTGGATGAAGCGCGGCCGGGGCGGCCCAGGACGATCGAGGATGACCAGGTCGCCGCGGTGATCGAGCGGACCCTGCGCTCGAAGCCGGTTGATGCGACCCACTGGTCAATCCGGTCGATGGCGGGTGTGACCGGCTTTTCGCATACGACGATCCGGCGGATCTGGACGGCCTTCGGACTGCAGCCGCACCGGTCGGAGACGTTCAAGCTGTCCAGCGACCCGCTGTTCGTCGACAAGGTGCGCGACATTGTCGGCCTCTATCTCTCACCGCCTAATCGCGCGCTCGTGCTCAGCGTCGACGAGAAGAGCCAGATCCAGGCGCTTGATCGCGAGCAGCCGGTCCTGCCGATGATGCCGGGCGTGCCCGAGCGCCGCACCCACAGCTACGTCCGCCATGGGACGACCTCGCTGTTCGCGGCACTCGACATCGCTTCCGGCTTCGTGATCGGCAAATGCTACAAGCGGCACCGCGCCGCCGAGTTCTTGGACTTCCTCAAGCAGATCGACGCGCAGGTGCCGCCAGACCTCGACGTCCACATTATCATGGATAACTACGCGACCCACAAAACGGCTCTGGTCCGGGCCTGGCTCGCCCGCCGGCCGCACTATCATGTCCACTTCACGCCGACCTCGGCATCGTGGATCAACCAGGTCGAGCGCTGGTTTGCCGAACTCACCCGCAAGCAGCTGCGCCGAGGCGTCCATACCTCCACCAGCCAGCTCGAGCAGGACATCCGATCCTTCATCGAGCGGCACAATGAAAACCCGAAACCATACCGATGGACGAAGTCCGCCGACGAAATCCTCGCCTCTGTCAGGCGCTTTTGCCAAACCACAGAGCGTACATTATGCGGCGAACTTTAGATTCAGATGACTAGGAGTGTAGATGGATCCCGGATCAAGTCCGGAATGACGAGAAGGTGGTGAAGCCGGTGCGGGGACGCGCCGGCTTGTTTGTTGGCGAGGGGAGATTGGGACGAGCGGGAACGAGGAAGACATGATCGTGCCGGGGAATAACCGGGCGATGCAGAAGCGGCGGAAGGAGAAGCGGGTGTTGTTCGGGAAGGCGAAGAAGGAGCTGTTTCTCTAGCATCTGGCGGCGAACTGTGATGTCGCCGTTTCGGCCGACGTTGGCGGGGTGGCGGTGGGGACGGTTTACGATCGCCGGATGAAGGACCCCGAAAAGCGAACGTGTTTTCCGCTGGTCCGGATGTTCACGCGGTTGCGGGGGCCGCGCCGGAAGGACCGAGCGGCAGGAGGCGCTTAGAACTTGTCGGCGCGAACGACTTCCACGACGCTGTAGACGAGGAGCAGGCCGTGACTCTCAAGAAGCGGCGCGAGGGCGTCGCCGAGCGCCGCGGCCTTGGCTTCGTTTGTGATCGTCACGAACATCACCTTGGCGTCCGCGCCGGCCACTTGGTCGTCCGACCAGCGGCCGGCGTGCCCCGCGCCGCCGAGGGTCGGAAGCAGGGTGTATCCGCTGACGCCCACCGCCTCGGCCGCCGCGACGACGCGTCGGACGAGCGGGGCGTCGACGAGGATCTCGAGTTTCCGGCGTTGAACGGTATCCACCATGGCTCAGGTCATCCGCGTCGCGAGGAAAGTGAAGAACGGTATGCCCAGCGTGATGTTGAAGGGAAAGGTCACGGCAAGCGACATGGCCAGGTACAGGCCTGGATCGGCCTGCGGCAGTGCGAGGCGCATTGCCGCGGGGACCGCGATGTAAGAAGCGCTGGCCGCGAGGATGCCCAGTGCAGCGGCTGAGCCGGCATCGAGGCCGATCAGCGCCGCCACCGCCACGCCCAGCGTCCCGTTGACGACCGGAAACAGCAAGGCGAGGCCGGCCAGCCGGGCGGTCAGCGCGCGGGCCTCGCGCAGGCGCCGGGCAGCAACCAGCCCCATGTCCAGCAGGAACAGGCAGAGGATGCCGCGAAACGCCGTGTCGAACACCGGCGCGATGGGCGCGAAGCCCTCCTTGCCCGCCACCAGGCCGATGGCGAAGCTGCCGACCAGCAACACCACCGAGCCGTTGAGCAGCGTTTCGTGGAGGAGGTCGCCTTTGGGCTGCGCGCCCACCCCAGCGCCGCGCCGGGCGAGCCACAGGCCCACCACAATGGCCGGCGTCTCCATCAGCGCGAGGACGGCGACCATGTAGCCGGCGGGGGGCAGGCCGCCGCTTGTCAGCACCTCGGCGCCGGTGACGAAGGTGACCACGCTGACCGAGCCGTAATGGGCGGCCACCGCAGCCGCGTTGACCGAGTCCAGCCGCCCGAAACGCCGCAGGGCCAAGAAGGCGGGCAGCGGGAGAAGGAAACTGAGGGCCAGGCCGGCACACGCGGCGGCGAGCATGTCGGACGTGAAGCCGCTCGCCGCCACCTGAACGCCGCCCTTCAGGCCGATGGCGGCCATCAGGTAGAGCGACATTCCCTTGGCAATCGCCTCGGGGATCGAGAGGTCCGAGCGCGCGAAGGCGGCCGCCGCGCCCAACACGAAGAACAGGATGACCGGCGACAGCAGCGCCTCGAACCCCCCGGCCATCCCCGTTGCTCTCAGGCTGTCGGTGTGTCGAAGAAGTCGACGGTGCCGGTGTCGAGGTCGTAATAGGCGCCGACGACCTTCAGCTTTCCAGCGCGCTGCGGATCGAGCAGCAGCGGGTCGGTCGCGGTGCGGAGCTGGTTGACGGTCCGTCGCACATTCTCGCGAACGGAGTTTTCAACCAGGTCTCCGGATTGGCCCCGCGCCTTGAGCACGGCCGGGATGATCGGTTCGATCATGCGCCCGATCGAGCCGGGGAAGGTGGCGTTGTCGCTGACGACGGAGGCCGCCGCCGCCACCGCGCCGCAGCGCTCGTGGCCCATCACGACAACGAGCGGCACGCCAAGCACCGCCACCGCATATTCGATGCTGCCCAGCGCCACCGTGTCGACGGTGTTGCCGGCGTTGCGGATGATGAACAGCTCGCCGAGGCCGCGGCCGAACAGCAGCTCGGGAGGAACCCGGCTGTCGGAGCAGCTCACATAAGCGGCGAAGGGCGCCTGGCTCTGCGCGATCTCCAGGCGGCGGGGTCGGCCGACAGCGGAGCGCACCGGGCTGTCGGTAAGGAATTTGCGGTTGCCCTCCTTGAGCAAGTTGAGCGCCTGGTCCGGCGTCAGGATGGTCTTGCCGCCCTTGGCGGGCGCGGTGGCGGGCGCCGAGCCGGCGAGCGCAGGGGCGCTGGTCAGCGCCGCCGCCGCGGCCCCGACTGCGCCGGCGCTCGCAGCGCCGAGAAAATTCCGTCGTGATGCAATCATTTGAGCTGTCTCCCCGTTCGTTTGAGGGCCGATACGAGAGCAGGTCCCATGTCTAAAATGAATTGATGAGATATGGATCATGAGGTTTGGCAATGATAAGCCGGGTTCGACATGCCGCTCGCCAATCTGGACCTCGACCTGCTGCGGGCCTTCGTCACCGTCGCCGAGACCGGCAACATGACAAGCGCAGGCGAGCGGCTGCGCCGGTCGCAGTCGGCGGTGAGCCTGCAGATCAAGCGGCTGGAAACCTGCCTGGAGCTGCGCCTGTTCGACCGCTCGCCGCGTGCGGTGCGGCTGACTGCGGCGGGCGAGCGGCTGATGAGCCACGCGCGGGCCATGCTCGCGCTGAACGACTCCATCATCGACGAACTTGCGGAGCCGGCGCTCGAGGGGACGGTCCGCCTCGGCACTCCCGAGGACTTCGCGACGACGCACCTGCCGATCGTTCTGGCGAAGTTCGCCGAAAGCCACCCGCGGGTCAGCCTGGAGGTGAGCTGTGATCTCACGCTCAACCTGCTCGACCGCTTCCTGGGCGGCGAGTTCGACCTGGTGCTCGTCAAACGCGAGGTGACCGGCGGCGAGGGAGGGGTACGCGTGTGGAGGGAGCCATTGGTCTGGGCGGCGAGTCCGCGTTTCGATCCGATGGCCGCCGGGGCGCTGCCGCTGGTGGTGAGCCCTTCACCTTGCGTTTATAGAGCGCGCGCGGTGGGCGCGCTTAACGAGGCGGGCCGGCAATGGCGCATCGCCTATACCTGCGGCTCGCTGGCAGGCAGCCAGGCCGCCGTGCGCGCGGGACTCGGGGTAACGGTGCTCCCGCGCGACATGGTGCCCGACGATCTTGCCGCGATCGATTCCCCGCATGAACTGCCCGACCTCCAGGACACGGAGATCGCCTTGCTGTCGGCAAACTCGCTCACCGTCCCTGCACAGCGTTTAAGCGATCATATCATCCGCACGGTAGAGCGCCGCATCTGACCCGGGGGTGCCCCCCAAAGGACTACACCGCTAACCAAATGAGCTAATTCTCTTGACAGCGTGACGCTAATATGGCACAGGTCAAGCACGCTCTACAGGTGTAGGTGGATTTGCTGATCCCCTAAACTCCGTCAGGGCAGGCACGTCGGAAATGACAATCGAAATGGAGGCTGGTGCGGGGACGCGCCGGCCTTTTTGTTTGGGGAGGCGGGGATGGGAAGCGGGAAGAGGCGGGCGCGGATCGTGCCGAACAAGGGGCGCAAGCTGCAGGTGGCGCCCACCCGGCGCAAGCTGTTCACATGCAAGGCGAAGGCCGAGTTCCTGGAATGGTTCGCAGCGACGTGCAACGCCTCGCTCTCGGCGCGCAAGGTGGGGTTCGATTATCGCACCGCCTTTCGCCATCGGCGCGAGGATCCCGAGTTCGCCGCCGGATGGGACGAGGCGCTGAAGCTCGGCTATGTCCGGCTGGAGGAGATCGCGCTGCGGGAGGCGGAGCGAGCGCTGAAGCGGCGGCCCCGCATCAGTGGGCCGTCGGCTCCGCCTGGGCCCGCTGACGCGCACTGGATGGATCCGACGATCGCGCTGCAATTGCTGCGCGAGCACAAGCGCAGTGCCGGCGGCGGTTCGGCAGGGCAGGGGCAAGGCGGCAAACCCGGGCGCGCGCCGGGCGCCGCCAGCAATGCGGAAGTGATGGACGCGCTGGTCAAGCGGTTGAAGGCGTTCGGCATCCGCATCGGCAAGGATGGCAACCCGCTATGACGGCCCGGGCGCCGGACGAGGCGGCGATCACGCGCGCGCTCTCCCAGTTGCGCAGCTTCGACGAGACGGAGTTGAAGCGGTTCCTAAAAGGAATGGCAACGCCGACGCGGCGCGCAATTTATCAGCTGTGGCATTGGCAGGCGCATGGCGGTCAGCAGGAGCCGAAGCTGGACGACAGGACCGGGCTGCCGTGGCGGGTGTGGTTGATGATGGCTGGGCGCGGGTTCGGGAAGACGCGCGCGGGAGCGGAGTGGGTCTGGGCCCGGGCTCGGGAAGTGCCGGAGGCCCGGATCGCGCTGGTGGGCGCCAATCTCGACGACGTTGCGAAGGTGATGGTCGAGGGGGAGAGCGGGCTGAAGGCGGTGGTGCGGGCGGACGAGGAGGTGAGGTGGATCGCCAGCCTCAGGCGGGTGGACTTTTCCACGGGAGCGCAGGCTTTCGCCTTGTCGGGCGAGCGGCCGGAGAAGCTCAGGGGGCCGCAGCATCATTTCGCATGGTGCGACGAGCTGGGGAAATGGGCGCATGCGGACGCGACCTGGGACAATCTGATGCTGGGGCTGCGGCTGGGGGAGCGGCCGCGGGCGGTGGTGACGACGACGCCGCAGGGCGGGACCGCGGCCGCGCGGGTGCTGAAGCGCATCAAGGAGCTGGAACGGTGCGTGACGACCGGCGGGCGAACGGCGGAGAATGCGCATCTGCCGGAGGACTTCATGGCCGCCGTGACGGGCATGTATGCGGGGACGCGGCTCGGGCGGCAGGAGTTGGACGGCGAGATGATCAAGGATGTGGCGGGGGCTTTGTGGAGCCGGACGCTGATCGAGGGGTGTCGGACTCCCCCTCTCCCGACCCTCTCCCCTGAAGGGGAGAGGGCTTTCGCGCGGATCGTAGTTGGGGTGGATCCGCCGGCCGGCACGGATGGCGATGCGTGCGGGATCGTGGTGGCGGGGGAGCGTGGGGGTTTGTTCTACGTGCTGGCGGACGAGAGCGTGGCCGGAGCGTCGCCCGAGGGGTGGGCGGAGGCGGTGGCGCGGGCGGCGGCGCTGTGGCGGGCGGACCGGGTAGTGGCCGAGGCGAACCAGGGCGGGCGGATGGTGGAAAGCGTGCTGCGGGCGGTGGAGCGGCACCTGCCGCTCAAGCTCGTCCATGCGAGCGAGGGGAAGGTGAAGCGGGCGGAGCCGGTCGCGGCCTTGTTCGAGCGCGGCGCGGCGAAGTTCGCCGGCGTGTTTCGCGAGCTGGAGGACGAGCTGGCGGGGCTGATCGTGGGCGGCGGCTATCAGGGGCCCGGGCGCTCGCCCGACCGGGCGGATGCGTGCGTGTGGGCGTTGACCGAACTGATGGAGGGCGCCGGCCGCGCCGAGCCGCGGATTCGGCTGCTCTGAGCGCGTTCAAGGCGCGCGCGCGGTGGACAAGACTTGGGCGATGCGGCAGCGGCGGGCGCGATGGAGCTTTGGGGCATCTCGATTCTCGACATCCTGCCGCTGATCGCGGTCGGCTTCGCGGCGCAGCTGGTGGACGGGGCGCTGGGGATGGCGTTCGGAGTGATCTCCTCGACCTTGCTGGTGAGCGTGGGGGTGCCGCCGGCGGCGGCTTCGGCGAGCGTGCACACGGTGGAGAGCTTCACGACGGCGGTGTCGGGGGTGAGCCATGTCGCGCACCGCAACGTCGACTGGAAGCTGTTCGGGCGGCTGGTGGTGCCGGGCGTGATCGGTGGCGTGCTCGGCGCTTATGTGCTGACGCAGATCGATGCGGGAACGGCGCGGCCGGTGGTGCTGGCTTATCTCAGCGCGATCGGATTCTACCTGCTGTGGCGGGCGCTGAGGCACGAGCATGTCGAGAAGAGCCCCAAGCATGTCGCGCCGCTGGGGCTGGTGGGCGGTTTCCTCGACGCGGCGGGCGGCGGCGGCTGGGGCCCCGTCGTGACGTCCAACCTGCTGGTGCAGGGGGCGAGCCCCCGGAAGGTGATCGGGACCGTCAACACGGCCGAGTTCTTCCTCACGGTCACGATCTCGGCGACCTTTATCGCGACGATGGGGCTGGAGGCGTTCACCATCGCCACCCTGGGGCTGCTGATCGGCGGCGTGCTGGGGGCGCCGCTGGGCGGGTTCGTGGCGAAGCGAGTGCCGGCCAAGCCGCTGCTTTTGATGGTCTCCGTCGTGCTGATCGTGACCAGCCTTTACGGCATCTATTCGGCGCTCACCTAGCCCTCCGGCTGGAAGTCCGAGACGAACCCGACCCGGCGGAAGCCGGCGCGGTCGATGACGGCCATGGCGGTGCGGTAGCAGGCGAGGCTGAGGCCTTCCGAGCCGGAGACCAGCGCGCCGGGATAGCGGGCGGCGAGACGGGCGGAGCGCGCCGCGAGCGCGGCTTCGTCGGCGGGGAGCGTGAAGGGGCGGCGATCGAGGCTGACCGTGCAGGGGGCTGTGCTTCCGCTGCCGCCGAGGTCGATCCAGACGAGATGGGTCCGGCTTTGGGTGGCGCAGGAGGCCGTGAGGAGGGACGCGGCCGCAAGTACAAGAAGACGCTGCATATTCGCTGGTGTGACGAAGCGCGAGCGGCGGGTCAACGGGCGCGGCGGATCAACGGGCGCGGCGGGGGGGCGCGAGGCGGAGCTGCCAGACGGGGCCGCCGCGGGCGAGGAGATCGGCGCGGGTGGCGGTCTCGCCCGCTTCGAGCGCGGTGAGGAGGCCTTCGACATCTTCGCCGCCGGTCCATTCGGGGAGGCAGTGCGCCTCGCGCACGATGGCGATGGCGCGCAGCAGCAGGCGGCGCTTCAGTTCGCGGGGGAGGGCGGAGGCGTCGATGCGCCATTCGCCGCCCTGGGCGGTGATGCGGTCCTCGGCGAGCTGGTCGGCGGCCCAGTCGAGCGCGTCGTTCGCCTCGCGGGTGGCGGCGGCGGTGCGGGCGAGGCGGGAGGCCTCGAATTGCGGGTTGTCGCGCAGGAAGCGGCGGGTGGCGGCGCGGTCGAAGCGGGGGTCGTGGTTGGAGGGGTCCTCGACCGCTTCGATGCCCGCAGAAGCGACGATGTGGACGAGCTCGGATTTGGTCCAGCCGAGCAGCGGGCGGATAAGGAGGAGGGCGCCTTCGGGCCGGACCGGGCGGATGCCGGCAAGGCCCGCCACTCCGGAGCCGCGCTGGACGCGCATCAGCAGGGTCTCGGCCTGGTCGTCGGCATGGTGGGCGGTGGCGAGCAGGCCCAGCCCACGCTTTTGGGCCCAGGCGGAAAGGGCGGCGTAGCGGGCGCGGCGGGCTTCGGCCTGGAGGCCGGCGGGGGTGTCGGGGACCTTCACTTCGAGGATCGAATGGGGGCAGCCGAGGCGCGCGCAGATATCTTCGACGTGGAGCGCTTCCAGCGTGCTTTCCTTGCGCAGGCCGTGGTCAACGGTGGCGGCTTCGATGCGGCCCGGGAAGGCGGCGTGGGCCAGGAGGAGCAAGGCGAGGCTGTCGGGGCCGCCCGACACAGCGAGGGCGAGGCGATTGGGGGCGGGCGCGGGCTCCGGCGCGAGCATCTCGACGTCGCGGCGGAAGCGGGCGACGAGATCGGGAGCGGGCGAGGGCAGCGCCATGGCGGCAAGCTTAGGCGAAAGGCGGGGCGGGGGCGAGGTTCACCCCTCGCGGTATGCGCGGACGAGCAGCCAAGAGGCCAGCGCCGCCGCGATCCAGACCGCGATTACCAGCACCGCGCCGGTTCGCGAGCACGGGCGCTGCGCCGCGGTTTCGGCGGCGCGGCGATGCTCGTCCATCAGGCCGGGCGGCAGCAATCTCACGAACAGCCAGATGCCGGCCGGGATGAGCAGGGCATCATCGAGCAGCCCGAGCACCGGGATGAAATCCGGGATGAGGTCGATGGGCGAAAGCGCGTAGGCCGTGATCGCCAGCCCGAGCAGCCGCGCATACCAGGGCGTGCGCGGATCGCGGGCCGCCAGCCAGGCGGCATGAGCCTCGATCTTCAGTCGGTGCATGAGCGAGGGGCGTTCACCGTGCGAACAGTCTCGGTTTTGCGGGCGGGGTCAACACGCGCTTTGCCGAGTGAGGACTCCGGCTCCCGCACCGGGTGCCTTTACGCAGGTTGCCGCCGCACGCAGAAGGCCGCGATGAAGATCTTCTTCGACGGCGGCTGCCGCCCCAATCCCGGCGAGATGGAGGTGGCGGTTGTTGCGCGCGGAAGGCTCTATCACCGGACGGGTCTGGGCCTTGGATCGAGCGACGAGGCCGAGTGGCTGGCGCTGTTGCACGGCCTGGAGGTGGCAAGGGATCTCGGAGTGAAGGAGGTCGTCTTGCTTGGCGATTCCGCCGCCGTGATCAACCGGGTGAACGGCTCGACAAAGCCTGGCAGTGCATCCGCGGGTGCCATGTTGGCCAAGTATCGGAAGGAGGCGCTCTTCTTCACCAAGCTCCGGGTCAGGCACGTGCGGCGTACGCAGAATCTCGCGGGGATCGCGCTTGGCCGGATCCGCGAAGCAGCGCGGGGCTCAGCTGGGCAGCGATAGGCTGGTCGTTTGCGTTCGCGCCGACACCGCGGGTGCGGCTGCGTAGAACTCGATCTGCATTCGAACCGGTCCGATCGGTTCCACCGAGTGCGGCTGTTCGGGCGCGACCAGCCCTGGGTTGGTGGGGGTGAGAAGCTGGTCCTCACTGGCGTCGCCGAAGTTCAGGCGAAGCTCGCCTTCCAGCACGCGGACGATGCCCCAGACGCCGGCCTTGGTGCGGTGCTCGCGCTGGAGGGCAAGCGGGATCGTATGCTGGTCGAAGACCGGCGTGGTTTTGTATGGCGCGCTCATCGGTTCAGGCCGCGAGCCGAATGCCGGTCTCATGCGGCGGAGAGGGCGCGAACGCGTCCTCGTCCACCGGCAAACCGGCAAGTTCGTCGGCAAAGCCGTGATTGACGTCGCGGTGATGGGCCTCGTCCGCGCGGACGACCAGGACCACGTCGCGGAGCGTCGCCTCTTCCGGCAGGCTCCAGTAGCGCCTCGCGATCAGCGGCGCCGGGACATTGGCGCTGCGCCCCTGGTCGATCTCGTCGAGATAAAGGGTGTAGCTGAGCACCGCTTCCTCCTCGAAATAGCCGACGACGCGGTGCGCGGTGCGGGCGCTCACAAGGTAGAGCGCGAAAAAGGCGAGGTAGAAGACCCACTGCACCGCCAGGATGACGAAGCGTTCGAACAGGGTGGGCTGCGCGACTTCGATGAAGGTCATGAGGTGCATGCGTTCGTTTTCCGCTTCGTCCATCAGGGTGCGGATCCAGCCCTTGTCGTCGCACATTCGGCGCAGGCAGCGAAGATGGGTGAGGGTGGCGCCGACCATGCCCGGGACCGCCGCGACCGTTTCCAGGACGATGGCGCGATGACCGTAGCGCTTGGCGAAAAAGGTGTCGGCGCAGAAGCGCAACATCTTGGTGAAGCCATAGGCGATGCGATCCGATGCGCCGCGGGGCTTATGATGGATGCTGATGTCGACAAGTGGAGCGGACATGGGACTTCTCCTTCTAGGCAACGGCTCGGCGCGATGCGGGATCGAGCCGGAAATAAAGTGCGAGCTTGAGGCTTTCGGCGATGCGCTCGGCCTTCGCGATGACCGCGGCGGCATCCGCATCTTCGAGGGTGTCGCGTGCGGTCTCGCGCCAGAGCTCGAGCCACCTGTCGAACATACCGGGTTCGATCGCGCCCGCCTGGCGGAGGTGGGCGGCCATTGGATTGCCCTTGTAGCGCCCGCTGGTGAGCATGACCGAGGACCAGAAGGCGCGGAGAGTGACCAGATGCTCGGGCCAGTCCTCGATCGCGCGGTTGAAGACGGGGCCGATCAGCTCGTCCTCGCGAACCTTCGCGTAGAAGCTGTCGACCAGCGTGCCGAGATCCTGCTCCATCACTGGATCACCAGCAGGCCGGTGATGCCCATTGCGAGGATGGCGAAGGTCAGCAGCACCGGGACGACGAAGATCTGGACCAGTGCGGAGCCCGCGGAAACGTGGCCGGTGAAGGTGTCGACGCCGGTCCTCATGAAGCGCCCGAGGCTTGGGCGGTTCGACGGATCGCTTTCGATCTTGAGGAAGATGGCCGGCACCGCAAGGAAGACGGCGAGGTAAAGCGCGCTGACCGCGATCATGAAGCTCGCCTCGGCGCTTCGTGCCATGGTGAGGATGAAGGCGCCGATCAGCGCCCCATAGATGCCGACGATGAAGCGGCCGACGGCTGCGGGCATGTCGGGAACGGCAGGCGTCGCGCGCCGGTCGATCGCTGCCTCGACTTCGCCGAGCGGGGGCGATCCCCCCGCCCCGGCCGGCCAGATCTGCGCGACGTCGACGAGATCGAAGCCGCGCCTGCTTTGTACCTGTTCATGACGCATCGCCGCCCCCTTTTTTCTGCGACTCGATAATCATGTATTGCAGGTGAATGTATTCAGCTGCTGGAAAACATGCAAGTGATATACATGTATGTTGCTGCTGCTGGCCGCGGACGGAGAATCATGTGAGGCTGACCCGCTACACCGACTATGCGCTGCGCGTGCTGATGCACCTGGCCGCGCGTCCCGAGCGGCTGTCCTCGATCGGTGAGATCGCGCGAACCTATCGCATTTCGCAGAACCACCTGATGAAGGTGGTGCACGACCTCAGGAAGGAAGGATATGTGGCGGCGGTGCGGGGCCGAACGGGCGGCATTCGGCTGGGGCGGCCGGCCTCCGAGATCAATGTCGGCCAGGTCGTCCGCCACACGGAGGAGGGTTTCGATCTCGCCGACTGCGGCTCATGCGTGATTGCGCCGGCCTGCGCGCTCACCGCTGCGCTTGCCGAGGCCCTGGCTGCGTTCATGCGGACGCTGGACGGCTACACGCTCGCCGACCTCGTAGATCAGAGGCGGGATTCGCTGCGTAATCTACTGGAGAGTTTTGGCCGGCCGATGGCGGGGGCGGAGACGCCCGTCGGAGACGCCGGGTAGCGAGAAGGGCTGCGGTCGTCTCCCTGAGCTTCCGCAACCCTTCCCTACGCACACTCGCCACCATGTGACGGGCTCGCTTGTGGCCGAACCACACTGAATTGGGTGTGTCCAAGTTGTTCAGATTGCAGCAGGTTTTGGTCTGTGGCGACGTGCTCGCGGAGCAGGCCCGGCGGTTCGAGCGTTTGCCGGTCCATGCGGCTGAGCCCGATCATCGTCACCATGCTGTTGAGCGGCTGCGCGCCCGCCGCCTGGCAGCTCGCGCCAGGGCTGCCCGGCGACCTTGCTCGTGAGGATCCGGGCACCATCACGGGCGCGTGGCAGGAGGTGACGCGGGAGGGCCGGCCTGTGCGCAACGGCTACAGCCTGTCGATCGGCTATCCTCATCCCTACACATTCGCGGCACGCAAAGGCTGCGTGGCGACCGGCGGAGTCCTCGTGCCGCTGGGCGGCGATCGCTTTCGGATCGATCGTTACGAGAGCGGCTACGCGACGGAAGGGTGCGGCGTGTGGAGACCGGGGCCGGAGGTCGCGCCGTTCGATGGCTCCGAAGTGCTGCTGTCCCGGCACAGCCTGCGGCTGTCGGCCATGGGCGGTGGACGGACCGTGGAGCTTCGTAGACTGATGCTTCGTGTAGGCTGATGCTTCGTGGAGCGCCTCTTGCCGATGCGGTTAGTTTCTAGACTTCGCCACCTAGGCTTCACCTCGATCTGGAGCGTGCCAGGCTTGATCGCCTGCGCGGCGCTCGCTGCCTGCTCGGAGGAGCCGGCGCGACAGAGGAGCGTTCCCACGCAGCAGCAGCGCCCGGCCGCGCCGATCGATCTCGAAGGCCGCTGGCGCGTCCTGTCGATCGACGCCCGTCCGCCCGCCAGTCCCACACGGAGCGGCCGCGCAGCTTCGATCGTCATCACCGGCAATTCGATCGGCGGCACCTTGGGGTGCAACGATTTCGGCGGCCTCGGACTGCTGGCCGACGGGCACTTCGCGATCCACAGCTGGGGAGGCACCGCGATCGGCTGTGGCGGCGAGGTGGGGGCGCAGGAGCGGGCGATATCGATGCTGTTCTTCGCACGGCCGCGCATGACGAGGTTGGGGCCGAACCGCATTCGGTTCGAAAGCAAGGATCATGCGCTGGAGCTGGAGCGCGCCGGCCCGAACGACAGCCCGCCTGTGGCCGCCGGGCCAGAGGAGTTGGAGGGCACGAGCTGGCGCATCGTCATGATGGACGGGGAGGAGAAGTCGTCAGATCCGGTCGGGCGTGTGCTGCGCTTCGGCGGGGAAGGGTGGCAGGGCATGGCCTCGTGCGCCACTTTGTCCGGCACATGGCGGCGGAACGGCAACCGGATTATCGTCGGGAGAGAGATCCCAAGCACCGAGCAGCTGTGCCCAGCGGACCTTGCGCGCATCGACGGCAACTTCGCGGACCTGATGCGCTCCAACCCGCGCTATCTGGTAGGACCCAATGGCGAATTGCTGATCGCGGGCGGCGGGCACGCTCTGGCGGGGGGGCGGCTGGAGTGATCCCGGCGATGGCCGCTCGCTAGCCGGAACTCCGGTCCTGACGCCCTGCGGGGTCAGACGTGACGCTTGTCCCGGTCGAGTTCGGAGCTGCCGCGGCCGTCATGCCCCTCATGCCCCTCGTGGACGAGTTCCTCGAAGAGCGAGCGGAAGTGGATCATCGCCTGGCGCAGATCCTCCGTGCCGGCTTCGCCCCGCGCGTGGCGCAGCGCGATGTCGTGGGCCTGCCGGTAATTCTGCACGACCTGAGGATGATCGACCGACAGATCGGCGGAGCGCTGCTCGAAATCCGTGACAGGATAGCCGCGCGCCGACATGAGCTCGCCCAGAAGCGCGTCCGCGCGTGTCACCGCGCCCTGCGGATCGTCGACGAACTCGGCCTGCACGCGTGTCCAGGATTCGGTGAAGCGGTCGCGGTCGCCAGCCGCGAGCGGCCGGATGTTGAACTTCGACACGCGCTGCTCGCGCTCCCGGAGCGCGGCCTCGGCCTTGGCGGGCTTGCCGGTTTCCTGGAGGGCGCGGTCATATTCCGGGCCGAACTTCGATCGGATCTGGTCGCTCTTGCGGCGCTGCATGAAGAAGAATGCGGCGACGGCGATGACGACGACGACGAGGATCAGTATCAACAGGAGGTCCATGTCACGCTCCTCTCACTCGCCCTTCAGTGGGCGAAGGGTGAACGGGACATGCGGGGAGAATGTTCCGGCTACGGAAGGCCGAGGCGCGGTGGCTGCGCGGAAGGCTGAGCGCCTCAAAGGAAGCCGAAGAACATCAGCAAGGCGAGGGTGAGGATCGCCGAAATCGCCAGCGATCCCAGGCAGCCGAGGCGGTTTGAAAAGAAGAAGAACAAGGCTTGGCTCCTGAACGGGTTCCCGCACGCAACGCGGCGATGCGCGCTTTGGTGCCTTGCCGGTCGCGGCGGGATCGGTGACAAAAGCTTATGTCGACCGAATTGACCGTGCTCGCCTGGGGCTGCGTGCTCGCGCTCGTTCACATCTTCACCGCCGTGCGCTTCAAGACGCGCCAATATGGCACCGCCTGGAACAGGGGCGCGCGCGACGAGGAACTGCCGCCGCCGCAACCGATCGTCGGGCGGCTGGCACGGGCGCAGGCGAATTTCTTCGAAACGTTTCCGATCGCTGTTGCCGCGATCCTGATCGTCGAGGTTGCAGGGCGGACCGACCGGTGGACGGCGATCGGCGCGCTCGTGTGGCTCGCGGCGCGGATCGTCTACCTGCCGCTTTATGCCTTCGGCGTCCCGAAGGTGAGGACGGTCGTGTTTCTGATCAGCGTCGGCGGGATTGCGCTGATCCTGCGCGCGGCCCTGTTCGGCTAGAGCGTGCGGATCAGCCGCACGGCCATTGCGGCCCAAGGGGGATTGGCGAGCACGAGCTGGCGCTGGCCGCTGCCGAGCGGAAGCACGTGGAGCTTGCCTTCCTCGCGGCCGATCAGGCGGCCGAACAGGAAGCGGCCGGCGGGGCGGGGGAGGAGCACGTCCCGGTTCATGGCGCGGCCGAACTGCTCGGGCGGGATGCGGGCCAGCCAGATCTCGTCGCCGCTGCGATAGTCGCCAATCCCGGCGGTGACGCTGACCGCAACGAGGCCGGGCTCGGCCTGGGGCGGGATGATCACTCCGGAACGGCGCGGAGCATGGGCACCGTCATGTTCGAGCGTGGCCGCGACGGGAATGTCCTCGCGGTCGGGCAGCTGGACGAGATCGCCGGCCTCGACCCCCAGCGCCTTGGCGATGCGGTTCAGCCAGCCGACCGAGACGGTCCGCGTGCCGGTCTCGAGACGGCCGATCGTCTGCGGGGTCGTTGGCGGCGTGCAGCGGTCGGCGACGTCTTGAAGGGTCATCTTCTTGGCGCGGCGGACTTCCCGGATGCGGGTGATCATGGCGATATCCTGTGAACCTGTGCGGTTATGTCCTTTCCTATAGGTTGCCCCTTCTGGCAAGTGGAAAGCGACTCGGGCGAGGATGGGAGAGATGATCTTGAACAACAGGCTTTTGGTTGAACGCTCCTTGCCGCAGGACGGGGAAGAGAGAGGGCTCGCCGCTGGACCGCGTCCGCGGCGGCGCGTGCGGTCCGTCACCGTCAACCTGGCCGAAGCGCCGCTCGGCTGGTTGAAGGCGCGCGGCCTCATCACGGAGCGGCAGTTCGCGGCGGGCGAAGCGGCTGCGCGACGATTGGGAGCGGGCGCAGCTTGGGCCGTCCGTGACGATGAAATGGGACGCGCCGCCGCTGCGCAAGGGCGCGCGCGCCGCTCCGGTCGGCGTGGATGCGACCTCCGCGCAGATCGGGGCCAAGCGCCGCTTCGAGGAGGCGGTGGAATCGGTGGGGCCGGGCCTCAGCGACGTGCTGTGGCGAACGGTGTGCGCAGGCGAGGGGATGCGCGATGCCGAGCGGGCGCTCGGCTGGCCGTCCCGCGCGGGCAAGCTGGTGCTCGGCTTCGCGCTCGACCGGCTGGGGGATTTCTACCGGGTCGGCTGAGCGCCTAGCGCTGCAGCATGCGGCGGCAGACGGCGTCCAGTTTCGCCAGCATGGCGGGATCGCGGGCGCCGGGCGCGGTGATGAGGGCGGTGTCGAGATTGGTGTCGATGGGCGAGGGGGAACGCTCCGCCGGAAGCGCGCGGGCGAGCTCGACGACGAGCTTTCGGCCGAGGTCCGCGTTTGCCATCAGCTGGGCGATCACGGCCGACACCTCGACCGCCTCGACGCCCACCCGCCAGCAATCATAGTCGGTGACCATGCCGACAAGCGCGTAGGGGAGCTCCGCCTCGCGCGCGAGCTTGGCCTCCGGCATCGCCGTCATTCCGATCACGTCGCAGCCCCAGGCGCGGTAGAGCTCGGATTCGGCACGCGACGAAAATTGCGGGCCTTCCATGGCCAGATAAGTGCCGCCCTTGCTCACCTTCGCGCCGGCGCTTTCCGCCGCGGCCGCCGCGAGCGAGGACAGACGCGGGCAGACGGGATCGGCCATCGAGACGTGGGCGACGAGGCCGGGGCCGAAGAAGCTCTTCTCGCGCGCGAAGGTGCGGTCGATGAACTGGTCGACGACGACGAACCGGCCCGGCTCGAGCTCCTCCTGGAGGGAGCCGATGGCGGAGATGGCGACGAGGTCGGTGCAGCCCGCCCGCTTCAGCGCGTCGATATTGGCGCGGGCGTTGACCTGGCTCGGCGGGATGCGGTGGCCGCGGCCGTGGCGGGGGAGGAAGACGAACTTCACGCCTTCGATGCGGCCGATCAGCAACTCGTCGGAGGGCGGGCCCCAGGGTGTGTCCACCGCGATCCATTGCGCATCCTCGAGCGCGTCGATCTCGTAAAGGCCCGAGCCGCCGATGATGCCGATCGTCCATTCGCTCATGGCTGTTCTTTGCGATTGCGCATCGGCGGGCGCAAGCGATCTTCATGTCGGGCGGATGGCGCGTTAGGCTGGCGCGATGAAGCGGATGTGGAGAGCGGCGGCGTGGGCGCTGGGCGTCCTGGCGGCGCTGCCCCTGCTTTATGCGCTGGCGGCGCTGATCGGGGGGTTGATCCCGGCCAATGCCGGCTGGGAGGAGCCGCGCGACGGCGTCGTGGTGTTCGTGCGCACCAACGGCGTTCACACCTGGATCATGGTGCCGACGGTGAACGCGCAGATGGACTGGCGGCCGCTCGCTCCGGCCGCGCACATCCGGGATCCGCGCTACGCCGGCAACTATCTGGCGCTGGGTTACGGCAACCGCGAATTCTACCTCAACACGCCGCGCTGGGCGGACCTCAGGCCCCGCACCGCGCTGGCCGCCGCGTTCGGGGGAGGGCGAAGCCTGATGCATGTCGAGCATGAGTGGAACCCGCGCGTGAACGAGGACCAGCAGCGGCTCGTCCTGACGCCGGACCAGTATCGCCGGCTCGCGGGCCACATGGTCCGGAGCTTCGAGCTGGACGAGGCGGGGCGGACGCGGCCGCTGCTCGGCCGCGGCTATGGGCCGGCCGACGTCTTCTACGAAGCGCGCGGGCCGTACAACGCGTTTCTGACCTGCAACGAATGGACCGGCGCCGCGCTTCGCGCCGCGGGCGTCCGCACCGGCATCTGGACGCCGTTTTCGCAGAGCATCACCGCGAGGCTGTGATCCGCGAGGGCTTCGCGAACGATCCGTTAACCATCTTGCGCCATCACCTTCTCCGAAGAGCAGAGGGGATGAAGATGAGTATCTTGTGCAGCATCGGGCGCCACGCGGCGGAGCCGAGCCGGCTTTGGAACGGCGGCTTCTATTTCAGCCGCTGCAGGCATTGCGAGACCGACATGATCGGGCAGGGCAGGGGCTTCAGGGCCGTGCCGAAGGGCTATGAAGTGGTCTGGAAACCGCGCCGGGAGAACGACATCGATTGGCCGCGGCTTTGTCGCGACGCGCTTGCGGACGACATGCAGCGCCGCGAGGAGGAACTTGTCTGAGAATGGCGCGCGGCATGACGAGGGATGGTGATCTCAGGGTTTTTAGTCTCTCCTTCTGACAAGGCGAGGCCGAAGCGCCTTAGAAGGTGCCCGGCATCTCGCGCTGCATCGCATCCGGCTGCTTCGGCGTCAGTAGCTCGAGGGCGCCGGCTTCCGACACAGATTGTGCCGAAATCCCCGCGCTGATGGGCGTGCAGCTTTTCCCCGAAAGGAAATCCAGGGCCGTTCGGATCATTGCTTCTTGCGGATCGCCGAGCGCCCGCGAGATGTCGTCGGTGACGCTACAGGTGGACTGGAATCTGGAGGCGAGGCCGTCGAAATAATCGCCCTGCTTGTTCGCATTCTGGGTGGCGAAGACGAGCAGGGTCAGCCGGTCGTCGCATTGCGGGCGATCGATCGTGCCGGTGCCCACTGGCTTGCCGAATGTATTGCCGCCGATCAGCGCCGTCTTCGTGCCCAAATACGGGATGACGGAGTTCATCACCGCCTCGCTCGCCGAGGCCGTGCTGCTGGTGCCGATGAAAGCGACCTTCATCGACGCGATCGATTGCGGCTGCGGTGCGAAAAATCTGGTGAAGTTCAGGTTCGACTTGGACGGGCGGTGCACCCTGTAGTTCATGACTTCCGCGGGCGAGCGTCCGAGCAGCAGGTTGGTCAGCAGATCGGCGGCCGCCGACGTGCCGCCGCCATTGTAGCGCAAGTCGACGACGACCTCGGTGATGCCCTGTGCCTTGAACTGCGCAAAGGCGTTTCGTAGCGGCTGCTCCGCCGGGTCGATGAAGCCTCGCAGGTTCAGATAGCCCACCTTCTTGCCACCGTCGTCGAGGATCAGGGCTCCGTAGCGCGAGGAGACGGGTGGAAGGGGGTAGTCGGCCTTGGCGATGGTCACGTCCCGCGTCGTGCCGTTCGGATCTCGCACGCGCAGCAGCCTCGCCGTTCCGGCCGTGTTGGGTCCGAGCGCGGCGAAGATCCCGGCGCTGCCTTCGGCGTCGATGATCGTGCCGACATTTTTCAGGTCGGCGGTGCCCGTGCCGATGGCGAGGATCTCAGTTCCGCGGTCGATTCCCGCGGCAAGCGCGGGCGTGCCTTCAAAGGCCTCGAGAATGAAGACCCGGCGGGCAGCGTCGTCCGCGGCCACTCGCATGCCAAAGCCGGCGGCCGATCCCGTGTCCAGGAACTCCTTATCCTCCGCGATGGAGGTGACTTTGGTGTAGAAACGGTCGCGGCCCAAAGCGCGGGCAGGGGCGGTGAGGGCGTCGACATAGTCCTTCACGGTGGTGAAGCTGCCCGGATTTGCGTTTGTCGCCAGCAAATCCGGGAACAGATAGGATTCGGTGAGCTGGGTGGCGGCCCAGTTCTGGCGGT
Organism: uncultured Sphingosinicella sp.; assembly: GCF_902806315.1. GTDB lineage: Bacteria > Pseudomonadota > Alphaproteobacteria > Sphingomonadales > Sphingomonadaceae > Allosphingosinicella. The sequence goes on along the minus strand of NZ_CADCWD010000090.1, from coordinate 24 downwards.
CTGCAAGCGAGCAGGCAGTGGTCG
>NZ_CADCWD010000089.1 GCF_902806315.1 uncultured Sphingosinicella sp. | reverse complement strand
TCTACGCCTTTTCGTCCGAGAACTGGCGGCGCCCGCAGAGCGAGATCAACGATCTCATGGGCCTGCTGCGCTTCTATATCGGCTCGGAGCTCAATGCGATCCACAAGGAAGGCGTTCGTCTCAAGATCATCGGCGATCACAGGGCGTTCCAGCCCGATGTGGCGCGGCTGGTGGACGAGGCGGTGGCGAAGACAGCCGGCAATACGCGAATGACCTTGGCGGTCGCGCTCAATTACGGGGCGCGAACCGAGATGGTGCTGGCCGCTCGTACGCTTGCCCGGCGCGTGGCGGCGGGAGAAATCACCGCCGAGCAGATCGACGACGCGGCGATCGAGAGCGCGCTCGACACGCGGGACCTGCCGCCGCTCGACCTCCTTATCCGCACGTCCGGCGAGTGCCGTCTCTCCAACTTCCTGCTGTGGCAATCGGCATATGCCGAACTGCTGTTCGTGCCGACGCTCTGGCCCGATTTCGACGGCGAAGCGCTCCGCTCCGCTTTGGCCGAGTTCGCCGCCCGCGAGCGCCGCTACGGGGGCCTATGAGCGGCGACGCCGAGGATCCGATCCCCAAGTCCGATCTGCCTACCCGATTCGTGATGGCCGTAGTGATGATCGCTGTGGCTCTGGTCGCCATCTATGTCGGCGGTTGGCTGTTCCGCCTGCTGGTGCTTGCCGGCGCGTCGGTGATGCTGATCGAATGGGCGGACATGCACCGCGTGCGGCGCATCTGGGCCTATCTTGGCATTCCGCTGCTGACGGTGCTGTTGTTGATCGTCACCGAGACGCTGTTCCCGGCCGCACTGCAGGACGAGTTCATCTCCGCTGCAAGCTTCGATCCGACCTGGCAGGGCTTCGCGGTCGCGGCGGGCCTCGCATTGCTGCTCGGGCTCGTCACGCGGCGGCCGACAATGGCTGGAGGCTTTCTCTACATCGCCATTCCCGCTTTCGCGCTGGTCGTGCTCAGCTGGGCCTGGTTCGCGATCCTTTTCTGGGTCATGGTCGTGACTTGGTCGACCGACATCTTCGCTTACTTCGCCGGCCGCTCGATCGGAGGCCCGAAGCTTGCGCCTCGGATCAGCCCGAGCAAAACCTGGGCGGGGCTCGCCGGCGGCGTTGTGGGGGCGGCGATCGTCGGGGCTTTTGTCGCTTATGTGTTGGATCTGGGCTCGCCCTTCTTTCAGTTGGGCGGACTGATGGGCGTGATCGCGCAGGGCGGCGACCTTTACGAAAGCTGGATGAAGCGCCGCGCGGGGGTGAAGGACAGCGGGACGTTACTCCCGGGGCACGGCGGCGCGCTCGATCGGCTCGACGGGCTGCTGCCGGTTGCCGTCGTCACGCTTGGGCTGCTGATGGCGGGTCTGTGGACCGGGTGAGCCCTCGTTGAGCACCCGCACAGTCTCGATCCTCGGCGCCACCGGTTCCGTAGGCAGGTCGACGCTCGACCTCATCGAACGCAACGCGGAACAGTTCGAAGTGCTTGCGCTCACTGCGCGCCAGGACGTCTCCGGCCTGGCCGAAGCGGCGAAGAAGGTTCGCGCCAAACGCGCCGTCATCGGAGACGAGGCGCTCTACGAGCCGCTCAAGGCCGAGCTCAACGGGAGCGGCATCGAAGCGGCGGCTGGAGACGAAGCGATCATCGAGGCGGCAGCTTCGGGTGCCGACTGGACAATGGCCGCGATCGTCGGCTGCGCCGGATTGCGCCCGGTTATGGCGGCGCTGGAGAAAGGGGCAACGGTGGCTCTGGCGAATAAGGAGGCCCTCGTTTCCGCCGGCGACATCATGGTGCAGGTCGCCAGGAAGAGCGGCGCAAGGCTGCTGCCGGTCGATTCGGAGCATAACGCTATTTTCCAGTGCTTCGACCGTGCTCAGCCCGGATCGGTGCGCCGGATCATCCTCACGGCCAGCGGCGGTCCGTTCCGCCGCACCTCATTGGAAGATATGCGCGCGGTGACCCCGGCGCAGGCGGTCGCTCACCCGAACTGGTCGATGGGGGCCAAGATCTCGGTCGATTCAGCCACTTTGATGAACAAGGGCCTCGAGCTGATCGAGGCCTATCACCTGTTTCCGCTGGAGCCGGACGGCTTCGACGTCGTCGTCCATCCGCAATCGGTGATCCACTCGCTAGTCGAATATGTCGACGGCTCGGTGCTCGCCCAGCTCGGCGCACCGGACATGCGAATTCCGATCGCTTACACGCTCGCTTATCCCGAGCGGATGGAGACTCCCTGCGAGCGGCTCGACCTCGTCAGGATCGGTGCGCTCGATTTCGAGGAGCCCGACCTTGAGCGCTTTCCCGCGCTCGGCCTTGCCAAGGAAGCGCTGAGGGAAGGGGGCGCAAAGCCAGCCATCTTGAATGCTGCCAACGAAGTGGCTGTGGCTTCGTTTCTGGACAGCGGCATCGGCTTCCTCGATATTGCCTCGGTTGCCCGCGAGACCCTGGCCAGCTGCGACCCGCCGCCGCCCAGCTCGCTGGACGAGGTTCTTGAAGTGGATCGGCAGGCGCGCGACATTGCGGGCCAAGTGATTGGAAAGATGCTGAATTGAGCAGTCCCGGCCTTCTGATGACGGTGTTGAGCTTCCTGCTGGTCATCGGCCCGCTGATCTTCGTGCACGAGCTTGGCCATTATTTCGCCGGCCGCTGGTTCGGCGTGAAGGCCGACGCCTTTTCGATCGGCTTCGGCAAGGAGATTGCCGGCTGGACCGACAAGCGCGGCACGCGGTGGAAGATCGGCTGGCTGCCCCTCGGCGGGTACGTCAAGTTCGCAGGCGACATGAACCCGGCCAGCACGCCTTCCAAGGAGTGGCTCGCGCTGCCGCCTGAGGAGCGCAACAAGACATTCCAGTCGAAGCCCGTCTGGCAGCGCTTCATCATCGTCGCGGCCGGCCCGATGGTGAACTTCCTGTTCGCGATCATCGCCTTCATGATCATCTTTGCCACGATCGGCTTTCCTTCAAGCCCGGCAGTGCTCTCGCAGATCGAGGCGGGCAGCGCCGCGGACGAAGCCGGCTTCAAATCCGGAGACCATGTCGTCGCAATCGACGGCCGGCGGATGGATACCTTCGCCGAGCTCTACGATTATGTCCGGATCCGGCCCGGGCAGAGGCTGGATTTCTCGGTCCGCCGGCAGGGCCAGGATATCGCGCTCCAAGGCACGCCCGCACCCGAGACCGTGCGCGACCAGTTCGGGAACACGGCAAAGCTCGGCAAGCTCGGCGTGAGGGGCGCGGTAGTCCCGGAGAAGCTCCCTCCGCAAAAGCTGTTCGGGACGGCGGTGGAGCAGACCGTCAATACCGTCGAGATGATGGTGGTTACGCTTGGACAGATCGTTACCGGCCAAAGATCCGTGAAGGAAATGGGCGGTCCGCTGAAGATCGCTCAAGTCTCCGGCCAGCAGGCGAGCCTTGGTTGGCTTCCCTTCTTCTGGCTGATGACAGTAATCTCGATTAACTTGGGGTTCATCAACCTCTTGCCAATCCCTCTGCTCGACGGCGGCCATCTCCTCTTCTACCTGATCGAGGGCGTGAGGCGTAAGCCGCTGAAGGCGGAGGCGCAGGAATGGGCGTTCAGGACTGGGCTTGCCGCATTGCTGGCATTGATGATCTTCGTGACGCTCAACGATCTGGCCTCTTTCGGGGTGTGGAAGGCGCTAGGCGGGTTGATCGGCTGACCGTCATCGGGCAGGGCTTGAACTGACAGGGTAAACCGGCCGCGAGAGTAGAAGCGGTCGAAGTGTTTAGAGGCGGGGACGCGTGACAGCGAACAAGGCATTTACCGGCAATCGCCGGCTGTTTTCCACATTCATCGTCGGCAGCCTGCTGGCAGGCGTTTCAACGTCCGCCCTCGCGCAGCAGGCGGCGCAGCCCACTGCGCCCGTGAGCCCCGCGGCAACTGCGCAGGAGACGGCTCCCGTCGCTGCCCCGCAGCCGGCGCAGGTCATCCGCTCGATCACCGTCACGGGCAACCAGCGGCTCGAGCCCGAGACGGTCGTTTCCTACATGCCGCTGCGCGTCGGCGAGGCCTATACGCGCGAGCGGCTCGACCAGGCGCTTCGCGACCTTTATGCGACCGAGCTCTTCGCCGACGTCGTGATCGGCGGCGCCGACACCGGCAACATCACCGTTCAGGTGCGTGAGAACCCGGTCATCAACCGCATCGTGCTGGAGGGCAACAAGCGGCTGAAGGAGGACAAGATCCGTCCCGAGATCCGGCTCGCCCCGCGTCAGATCTTCACCCGCTCGAAAGTCCGCGCCGACGTCGCCCGCATCATCGAGCTCTACCGCCGCCAGGGCCGCTTTGCCGCCAACGTCGAGCCCAAGATCGTCCAGCTCGAACAGAATCGCGTCGACCTCGTCTTCGAAATCCAGGAAGGCCCGAAATCGCGGGTCCAGCAGATCAACATCCTGGGCAACGAGCAGTTTTCCGACAGCGATCTTCGCGGCGAGATGGTGACCAAGCAGGCTCGTCTCACCAGCTTCTTGAGCGGCAACACGAGCTACGATCCCGATCGCCTCGCCTTCGACCAGCAGAAGCTGAGGCAATTCTACCTGACCAACGGCTATGCCGATTTTCGCGTTGTCTCCGCCGTCGCCGAGCTGACGCCCGACCGGCGCGACTTCATCATCACTTACGTGGTCGAGGAAGGCGAGCGCTACAAATTCGGCGACGTGAAGGTCGAAAGCGGCATCCGCGACCTCAAGCCCGAGACGCTGCGGCCGCTGATCCCCATCCAGACCGGCGACTGGTTCGATGCCAAGCGTATCGAGGACACGGTAACGTCGCTGAACGAAAGCGCCGGCCTGTTCGGCTATGCGTTCGCGGACGTCCAGGTGGGCTACGACCGCGACAAGGAAACCAAGACCATGTCCCCGACCTTCCGGGTCGCGGAGACACCGCGTCAATATATTGAGCGCGTCGACATCAACGGCAACACCGTCACTCGCGACAAGGTCATTCGCCGCGAGTTCCGCCTGGCCGAGGGTGACCCGTTCAACAGCCTGGCTGTGAAGCGCTCGCGCGACCGTATCCAGTCGCTGGGATTCTTCCAGGAGAAGCTGGAAATCGAGCAGACGCAGGGCTCGGCGGCAGACCGCGTGGTGCTCGGCCTCGATGTGGAAGAGAAATCGACCGGCGAACTCCAGCTTTCGGCAGGCTTCTCCTCGCTCGAGCGGTTCCTGGTGAATCTCTCGATCCGTCAGCGCAACTTCATGGGCAAGGGCCAGGAGCTGCGCGCGGGCATCAATTATTCGAGCTATTCCAAGTCGGTCGAGCTGGGCTTCACTGAGCCCTATCTGTTCGACCGCAACATCGCCGTCGGCTTCGATATTTTCCGGCGCGATTATTCGAGCTTCAACTTCGTCAACAACAACCGCAACACCACCTACGAGCAGATAACCACCGGCGGCCAGCTTCGCGCCGGCCTGACCATCACCGAATATCTGGCACTCGCGCTGCGTTACGGCCTCAGTTACGACGAGATCTCACTCGACCGCGCCAGCTTCTTCTCGGATCCGGACGGCCCCGGTCCCGCCCCACTGCAGTGTGATCCATTGCTGGCAGGACGCTTCCTCTGCGACCAGATCGGCGAGCGGACCACCTCCTCGGTCGGCTACTCGCTCGTCTACAATACGCTCAACAACAGCATCCGTCCGAGTGCGGGCCATCGTGCCGTTCTCAGCCAGGATTTCGCGGGCCTGGGCGGAACCGTGAAATATCTGCGCACGCGCCTCAACGCGGCCAAATATTGGTCGCTCGGCAGCGGCTTCATCTTCTCCACGAGCTTCGAAGGCGGCTACATCCACAGCTTCGAGGACTCCCGCGGCGAGGGGATCGACAAGGTTCGGCTGACCGACCGCTTCTTCCTTGGCGAACCGCAGATTCGCGGTTTCGACATTCGCGGCGTCGGCCCGCGCGTGCTGCGCATCCCTTATACCAATCTCGACGGAACCCTTTCCGAAGACCGCAAGACGATCCAGGACGACGCGCTGGGTGGCCGCGCTTATTATCTCGGACGGGCGGAGCTCGAAATTCCGCTGAGCACCGGCGCGCGCGAGCTCGGCTTGCGGCCGTCCGTGTTCCTCGATGCGGGCGCCGTGTTCGGTGTCACGAAGCCGCCGACGCTGAACGTCACCTTCTGCAATCCTGCTGCCGGCTCCACCGTGGCCCGGACCTCCGTCCCGTTCGGCACGGCGTGTCCGACCGGCACGACGGCGAGCCCCGGTTTCCAGGAGAGGTTTGTGGGCGACACTCCGAAGCCGCGCGTGTCGGTGGGCTTCGGCGTCAACTGGAATTCGCCGTTCGGCCCATTCAGGATCGATATCGCCAAGGCGCTGGTAAAGTCCGAGGGCGACGACACGAAGCTGATCACTTTCAACGTAGGAACCGCATTCTGATGACCAAGCTATTCTTCGGTGCGGCCCTTGCCGCGTTTGCCGTCGGCATCCCGGCCGCGGCCCCCGCCCAGCGCCTTAGCCCCGCCGTTGTGGCGGTGGTGGACATCGGCCGCGTTTCCAGCGAGTGCACTGCCTGCCGTTCGGCTGCGCAGCAGCTCCAGAGCCAGCTCCAGCAGGTGCAAACGCGAGCACAAACCCTGCAGCAGCAGCTCTCGACGCAGGGTCAGCCGATCCAGACGGCAGTCAATGCCCTGAACGGCCGCCAGCCTGACGCCGCTCTCCAGCAGCGCATCACTGCCTTCCAGACGCAGGAGCGGAGCGCGCAGCAGGAGCTCGGCCAGGCCCGCCAGCGCCTTGAATCGACGCAGCTGAACGTGAACCGCCAGATCAGCGAGCGCCTGCGCCCGATCATGAACACCGTGCTTCAGCAGCGCGGCGCGACCTTGATCGTCGACAGGGGCTCCGTCCTCGCCTCCACTCCGGCCGTCGATGTCACAAACGACGTGCTCGCTCAGCTCAACCAGCAGCTGCCGAGCCTCAGCGTGACGCCGCTGCCGCAGCAGCAGCAACAGCAACAGCAGCCCACCGGCCGGTGAGCTCCGAAACCGGCAGCGCCGCGCCGCTCGACATCCGGGCGGTGATGGCGGCGCTGCCGCATCGCTACCCGATGCTCCTTGTCGACCGCGTCGAGGAGCTAGTGCCCGACAGGTCGATCGCCGCCATCAAGGCGGTGACGATCAATGAGCCCTTCTTTCAGGGCCACTTCCCGGGCCGTCCGATCATGCCGGGCGTGCTGATCGTCGAGGCTTTGGCGCAAGCCGCCGGCGTGCTGGCGGTGGAGTCGCTCGGCCTCGCCGGCTCGGGCAAGCTCGTCTATTTCATGGCGATCGACGGTGCCAAGTTCAGGGCGCCGGTGGAGCCCGGCGTCCTGATGCGGCTGGAAGTTGAATTCGTCCAGAAGCGCGCCACCGTCTGCAAGTTCGCCGGCCGCGCGCTCGTCGACGGTAAGCTAGCGGCGGAAGCGAACTTCACCGCCATGATTGCCGATCCGCCCGCCTGATCAGTCGCCAAACGCCAGGCGAATGCCCGCATAGGCGGTTCGACCCTTGGTTTCGTATCCGACGACGTCCCGGTAATCGGCATCGAAGGCGTTTGCGATGCGTCCGAACGCTTCCAGCCTGTCCGAAATCCGATAGGCGAGCCGCGCCTCGGCGAGGACATAGTCTTGGAGCGTGACGCGGCGAGCCGGGAAAGCGTCGAAATCCAGGTCCTGCCGCTCGCCGACATAGGCAAAAGCGGCACCGGCGCGGATGCGCCCCCAGCGACCGTCGAGCCCGAGCGAAGCGCTGTGGCGAGGGCGCCTGACCTCGCGAAGCAGCAATCCTTCGCGGACCTGCTGGTCCTCGGCATCGGCGAAGCTGTAGCTCGCGGTCACGCTGAAGGTGTCGATCGGGCGCCATTCGCCTTCGATCTCCACGCCCTGACGCCGGCTCGTGCCGGTGGCGTTGGCGACGCCCGAAAGGAAGGTGGTGCTGTTGAAGGTGCCCACGATCTCGTCCCTGAGCCGTTGCCGATAGCCCGTCAGCCCAAGAGCGACATGGTCCGTGCGGTAGCGCAGCCCTGCCTCGAACCCGCGCGACCGTTCCGGCTTCAGGTCGGGGTTGCCGACGAACCGGCCGGGGAAGAAGCCGAAAAGGTCGAAGAAGGTTGGGCGGGCGATGCCCTCGCTGTAGCTGACGAGGGCCGAGAGCGGGCCGGCTATGTCGAGCAGCGCTGAAGCGCGGAGCGTGGTGGCATTTGCGAAGCCTTCGAAGGCGTCATGCCGAACGGCGATGTCGGTGGTGAGACGATCGCCCAAACTTGCGCGCCACTCGCCGACGATCGCGGTTCGCTCGCGGCTTCGCTCTTGATTGGTGCCGCCCCCGAACGATTGGTCGGTGGCCCTGAAGCCTTCGTCCTCATAATCGGCGGCCAGGCTGAAGCGGTGGGCGACGGGGCCGGTCGCAAGGTCGAGCGAACCGAGCGCGTCGACGCTGCGTCGGTGGCCCTCGGTCTGGTTGATCCGGACCGCGCCCAACCGGTTTCGGTTGGTGGAGTCGAGCAGGGTGCCCCCGAAGGTCAGGTTGAGGCCGCTTCCGGCAGGCGCGATGTCCGCAGCGACCCGAAGCGCGCCAATCTGGTTTCGGCTCTCGTCGAGCGTGTTCGCTCGCATGAAAGTCAGCGGGTCGGACCCGTCGAATTCGCTGATCGCGTTGACGTAGCGCCCTGCGAAGCGAACGCCGACTGCCTCGGAAGCCTGGACCCGGGCCGAGCCGCCGATCGTGGCATTCTCATAGCCGTCGCGCTCACCGCTTTGGCCGACGCTGTCGATTCCGCTGCTTCGCTGAAAGCCGCCATAGAGCCCGAGCGAGCGATCGGACGTCCCGAAGCCGATCCGGCCGGAGCCGCGGAAGAAATCGTGGCTGCCCGCCTCGAACAGTGCCGAGCCGCGCGTCCCGATCTCGTCCGGGCCCATCTTCTCCGGGTTGGTGTAGAGCGCGACCACGCCCCCGATCGCCTCGGCGCCGTAGAGCGCGGATTGAGGGCCGCGCACCACTTCGATCCTGCGGACGCCCTCGTTGCTCAGCAGCTCGAAACGAGGCTCGTTGCCCGACGCGGGATCGTTGAAGCGAATGCCGTCGATCAGGAGCAGAGTATGGTTGGCCTCGGCGCCCCGGATGCGGACCTGCGCCTGTGTTCCGGGCGGTCCGGACGTCGCCACCGACACTCCGGGCACGAGCCGCAAAAGATCCTGGGTGAGCGGGAGGCCGAGCGCCTCAATCCGCTCCTCGTCGATCACGGTCACCGTTGCCGGCGACTCCTCTTCAGGGATCGGCCGAAGCGAGGCGGTGACCACGATCTCTTCGGGTCGTGCATCTTCGGTGGGCGCAGGGGCGGGAACGGCCGCGGCTTGCGCGGCGAACAACAGGGGCAGGATCATGAATATTTCTCCGGTGACGAACCAATTGCCGTCACGGAGGCTCGCCGGCAGGATTGCCGGAGAAACCACGCATCCGCGGCTGGACCCGGCCGGGTGCGGACGACCGACAAAGGCAGGTTCCTGACTTCGGCCAGCTCGTGGAGCCGACCTACACAGTTGCGGGCACAGCGCCGGATTTGCACCGGGCTTCCCTTTTAACCGCCCCCGCCGAGCCGAAGCTCGTGGGCGGCACCTTCGTCGCGGCGGCGGCTAGGGAAGGGGGCGCGGGCTGTCAAGCAGGGGCATTCGGTGCCTCGAAGAGCGGATCAGGCCGGATTCCTTATGTTTTTGCGATCTCGTGCCATCCTGGCTATGTGACCCGACCCTCCCGGCACAAGAATGGATCGCCAGGCATGCTGAACACCCGCGTCGTCGTTCTCGTCACCGCAATCTTCCTGGCGGCGATCTTCCGTTTGGTGCCGCATCCGCCCAATTTCTCGCCGATTGCAGCCATGGCCTTGTTCAGCGGCGCCTATCTGCCGCGGCGCGGGCTCGCCTTCGTGGCGCCTATGGGAGCAATGCTTGTGAGCGATGCGGTGCTCGGCTTTCACGGGGAAATGCTGGTCGTGTATGCCAGCGTGGCGATGATCGTCGCTATGGGCTTCCTGCTTTCAGCCAAGCGCTCGGCGGGGCGGATCGTGGTGGCGGCGTTGGCAAGTTCGGTGCTCTTCTATCTCGTCACCAATTTTGGGGTATGGGCATCCGGCGACATGTATCCCAAGACGGCGGGCGGCCTTGCGGCCTGCTATGCCGCGGCGATCCCGTTCTTCCAGAACAGCCTGATCGGCGACCTCGTCTTCACTGGGCTGCTTTTCGGGGGCTTTGCGGTGGCCGAGCGCCTCGTGCCAACGCTGCGAAATCCGGCGGAGCTTCGCGCCGCCTGAGGCCGCCTCGCCGGTTGCAATGGAACAGCTCAAACGGTAAGTGCCCGCCTTCCATCGAGGCTGGTCGGAACCAGCCAAAGCTCAGGACATCGACATGAAGACCAACACCCACCCCGACTATCACATGATCAAGGTGCAGATGACCGACGGCACCGTGTTCGAGACCCGCTCCACCTGGGGCAAGGAAGGCGACACGCTGCAACTCGACATCGATCCCACCGCGCACCCGGCCTGGACCGGCGGCACCGGCAGGATGCTCGACGCGGGCGGCCAGGTCGCGCGCTTCAACAAGCGCTTCGGCGGCCTCACGCTCGGCGGCGGCAAGAAGTAAGCGGCAGCGCGCGCTTGGTCCCGATCGTCGAGACCGAGCGCCTCCGCCTCCGGACATTTCGAGAGCAGGACCTCGAACGCTGGTCGGCCGTGATGGCGGATCCGGTGACGGTTCGGCACCTTGGCGGTCAGCCTCACGCCCGTGAAGATACGTGGCGGCGGCTGCTCATGTCGGGCGGGCTCTGGCTGATCTACGGCTACGGCTATTGGGCCGTGGAGCGCAAGGAAGACGGCCTGCTCGTGGGGCAGGTTGGCCTGGCCGACTTCAAGCGCGAGATGACCCCGTCGATCGAGGGCATTCCGGAAGCCGGTTGGATCTTCGCGCCCGACGCACACGGCCGGGGTTATGCCTCCGAAGCAGTCTCGGCTTTGCTCGCCTGGGCGGACGAGGCGGTGGACGCGCCGGAAATCGTCGCCATCATCGATCCAGCCAACGCACCTTCGATCCGAGTGGCGGAGCGCTGCGGCTTCAACTCGCGCGAGGACGCAGTCTACAAAGGCGATCCAATCCTGCTCTTCCGGCGCCCGGCGCGCTAGCCGTCGGCGCCGAGCTTCGGGCTGCGGCGTTCCGCCACCTGCCTGTTCCCGTCGATCACGATCGGCGAGGCGAGCCCGGGCAGTGCCCCGTCCAGCTGCATTCCGCGCGCGATCACCTGGGGATCGGCGAAGACGGCATCCACCGGGTTGATCGGGCCTGCGGGGACCCCCGCCGCTTCGAGGGCTGCCGAGAATTCGAGCCGAGACCGCTTCAGCATCGCTTCCTGCAACCTCGCGATCAACTCGGCGCGATTGACGACGCGAGACGGGTTGGTCCGGAAGCGTTCGTCTTGGGCGAGCTCCGGCTGGCCGAGGATCTCGCAAAGCCGGGCGAACTGCCGGTCATTGCCAACGGCGACGATCACTTCACCGTCCGCCACCTTGAATGCCTGGTAGGGGACGAGATTGGCGTGGCCGTTGCCCATGCGGTGCGGCACCTTGCCCGAGACCATCCAGTTGAGCGCCTGGTTGGCCAGCACGGCGACCTGGCTGTCGAGCAGCGCCATGTCGATATGCGCTCCATGCCCGCACCGGTCCCGCTCCCGAAGCGCCGCCAGGATCGCGACCGTGGAGTAGAGGCCGGTGAACAGATCAGCATAGGCAACGCCCGATTTCTGCGGCTCCCCGCCGGGCTCTCCGGTCAGCGACATGGCGCCGCCCATGCCCTGGATGATGAAGTCGTAGCCGGCTCGGGAGGCATACGGCCCCGTCTGGCCGAAACCGGTGATCGAGCAATAGACGAGGCCGGGGTTCAGCGCGGACAGGCTCGCATAATCGAGGCCATATCTGGCGAGCCCGCCCACCTTGAAATTCTCGATGAGCACGTCAGCGTCCGCGACCAGCGCGCGCACATGTTCCTGGCCCGAAGGAGTGTCCAGCTCGATCGCGACCGACTTCTTGCCGCGGTTGCAGGCATGGAAATATGCCGCCGCGCCGTCCTCCGCGAAGGGAGGGCCCCAGTGCCGCGTGTCGTCTCCCTCTCCGGGCCTTTCGACCTTGATCACCTCGGCACCAAGATCCGCCAGCAGCTGCCCTGCCCAAGGGCCCGCGAGAATGCGGGCCAGCTCCACCACCTTCAGGCCGGCGAGCGGCTTGTCCATCAGAAGGCTGAGATGCCCGTGATCGCGCGGCCGAGGATCAGGCCGTGCACGTCATGCGTGCCCTCATAGGTATTCACGGTCTCGAGGTTCGCCGAATGACGCATGACGTGGAATTCGGCCGAAATGCCGTTGCCGCCGTGCATGTCGCGGGCGACGCGAGCGATATCGAGCGCTTTGCCGACATTGTTGCGCTTGATGAGGCTGATCGTCTCCGGAATGAGCTCGCCCTCGTCGAAGCGGCGGCCGACGCGAAGCGCTGCCTGCAGGCCGAGCGTGATCTCGGTCGCCATGTTGGCGAGCTTCATCTGGACGAGCTGAGTGGCGGCGAGGGGACGGCCGAACTGCTTGCGCTCGAGCGTGTAACGGCGCGCCGCTTCGAAGCAGGCCTCGGCCGCGCCCATCGCGCCCCAGGCGATGCCGTAGCGAGCGCGGTTGAGGCAGCCGAACGGGCCCTTAAGCCCACTGACGTTCGGCAGCAGATTCTCTTCCGGCACTTCGACGCCGTCCATCACGATTTCTCCGGTGATGGAGGCGCGGAGGCTCAGCTTCTGCTTCACCTGCGGCGCGGACAGCCCCTTCATGCCTTTTTCGAGCACGAAGCCCTTGATCTTGCCGTCATGCGCGTCCGACTTCGCCCACACCACGAACACGTCCGCGATCGGCGAATTGGTGATCCACATCTTGGAGCCGGAGAGGAGATAGCCGCCCTGCACCTGCTGCGCCCGCGTGCGCATGCCGCCGGGATCCGAGCCGGCATCGGGCTCGGTCAGACCGAAGCAGCCGACCCATTCGCCGGTCGCGAGCTTGGGCAGATATTTGCGCTTCTGCTCCTCGGTCCCGTAAGCGTTGATCGGGTGCATGACGAGGCTGGACTGCACCGACATGGCGGAGCGGTAGCCGCTGTCGACCCGCTCGACCTCGCGCGCGACGAGGCCGTAGCTGACGTAATTGAGGCCGGCTCCGCCATATTCGGTCGGGATCGTGGCGCCGAGCAGGCCGAGCTCACCCATCTCGCTCATGATGGCGCGGTCGAAGCTTTCTTCCAGATAGGCTTCGGTGACGCGGGGCTGGAGCCGTTCCTGCGCGTACCCCGCCGCCGTGTCGCGCACCAGTCGCTCTTCGTCCGACAATTGGCTGTCGAGTCCGAACGGGTCCGCCCAGTCGAACGGAAGGGGTGCAGCTTCGGCCATGTCGATCCTCGTCGCCTGTGCAGGGGAAGGCGCCGTGAAGGCGCTCCCCAGAGCGCTATGCGTGGAGGAGTATCAGGTCAACCTTGGGAGCAGGTTGCGGGCGGCTTACGCCTCGTTGGCGGGGTTGCGTTCAGCGTCGCCCAGGATCATCGCACCGAAGCGCCAGCCCAGCGCCCAACGCACCTCGGCACGAACCAGGCCGCGGCCGGGCAGGTCGATCACGACCTCGGCGCCGATCGGAAGCTTCTCTTCGCACTCGGCCATGAAGCCGCCCTTGGAGATGTTCCAAAGCCGGGTCTGGAGCTGGCGCCCACACCCGTCCACCACTGCCGTATCGGCGGTGATCGACCAGCGCGGCGGGCGCTGCACGTAATTCGGCTTGGTCTTGCGGATCGCTTCCATGCGAAAATCCCCCTCTTGAAGAGGAGAATAGCCGGCCGCCCCTTTCACTCAGGTTAAACCGGGCGGCTAACGATGCGTGAAGGCGCTGGCGGATGGGGTGGGATTCGAACCCACGGTGAGCTTGCACCCACGGCGGTTTTCAAGACCGCTGCCTTAAACCACTCGGCCACCCATCCAATTGCGCCGGGCATAAGCGCCAAGCGCCGTCTCGTGCAAGCCGCGCGACGGAACCTGTGTCGCACGACACGCGCTTATGCCAAGAGGCCCGCGCGAGGAGGGGCAAGTGAGTATGCGTTTGTTGGATCAAATGGTGGCGATGGCCCTCGCAGCCTTCCCGCCCTATCATGGCGGCACGGCCGCTACCGCCTTTCAGAGCGGACCGGTGAGCGAAGCCGGCTTCCAGGCCTATCTGCCGCAGCTGCGCGGCGAGGCGCAGCGCGCGGGCATCAGCCAGCGCACGATCGACCTCGCTTTCTCGAATCTTCAGTTCAGCCCGCGCACGGTCGAGCTGGACCGGGCGCAGCCTGGAGGAACCGCAGGCAACCCGGCGATCCCGCCGTTCGCGCCCTATCGGCGGGAGCATGTAAACCCCGCGATCATCGGCAACGGCAAGCGCGTCTATGCCGCGAACGCATCTCGCCTCAGCCAGATCGGCCGTCGCTATGGAGTCGAGCCGACGGTGATGCTCGCCATCTTCGGCCACGAGACCAGCTACGGCGTCGTCACCGGCAATTTCGACCTGCTGAATTCGCTGGCGAGCCTTGCTTATGAAGGCCGCCGCCGCCAGCTCTTCACCGACGAGTTCATCGCCACCTTGCGCCTGATGGACCGCGGCTATCCGCGGAGCCAGCTGAAAGGCAGCTGGGCGGGCGCGACCGGATATCCGCAGTTCCTGCCCTCAGTCTATCTGCGCGTAGCCGCGGACGGCGATGGCGATGGGCGCGCCAACATCTGGAGCAACCAGGCCGACGCGCTCGCCTCGATCGGCAATTACCTCAGCAGTGCCGGGTGGAAGCCGAACGTACCCTGGGGCGTGCCGGTGACCGTTCCCGCGGGCCTCAACCGCTCGGGCCTGGGCGCACGGGTGACCAGTCCGCGTTGCGAGCGTGTCCACGGGCGGCATAGCGGGTGGAAGACGATGGGCGAGTGGCGCCGCCTCGGCATCGCGCCGCAGGGGCGGGGATTGCCGGAGAATGAGCTGGCCACCCTGCTGGAGCCGGATGGTCCGACGGAAACCGCCTATCTGCTGACCACCAACTACCGCACCATTCTCGACTATAATTGCTCCAATTTCTACGCGCTCTCGGTCGGCCTGCTGGCCGATGCGATTGCCCGTTGAAGGTTCTGGCGCCGCACCTTTCGAGTGGTTAATGATGCTTCGACGCGGGCCAACCGCGCGGGGCTCAACATCTTTGGAAATGGTCACAATCATGAAGCGTAAGGCTTTGCTTTTCGGTCTCTTCGCCACCGCCCTCAGCCTTCCGGCCGTCGCCGCCGCGCCGCCCTTCGACACGCCCGCGCCCGTCGCTTTCATGAAGGACCTGTCATCGGGCGCCGTGCTTTACGCCAAGGACGCCGACCGGCGCGTTCCTCCCGCGTCGATGGCGAAGATGATGACGACCCATCTCGCCTTCCACCTCATCAAGCAGGGGCAGGTGAAGCTCAATCAGATGTGCCAGGTGCGCCCGGAAACGTGGCGGCAGTGGCACGGTCCGCAAGCCGGCTCGACCATGTTCCTTTCGGCGGGCGAGCAGGTGAGCGTCGAGAACCTCCTCCACGGCATCGTCACCCTGTCCGGGAACGACGCGACGGTGGTGCTCTCCGAATGTATCGCGGGGACCGAGCCTGCGTTCGTCGCCTTGATGAACCAGGAGGCCAAGCGCCTCGGCATGAACAATTCGAATTTCGGCAATTCGAACGGCTGGCCTGACAACGGTGTCACCTTCACCACCGCACGCGACCTCGCCACGCTGGCCGCCGCGACGATCCAGGAGACGCCGGACCTCTACAAGGCCTTTTACCAGAAGGAGAGCTTCACCTGGGGCCGGACCTTGGGCGGCGGTCAGCCGATCACCCAGGGCAACCGCAATCCGTTGCTCGGCAAGGTTCCCGGCGCGGACGGGCTGAAGACTGGCCACACTGCGGAAGCGGGCTATGGCTTCACCGGTTCTGCAGAGCAGAATGGTCGCCGCCTCGTCATGGTCGTGGCCGGGCTTTCCAGCTTCAACCAGCGCATCGACGAGAGCGTCAAGTTCATGGACTGGGGCTTCCGCGCCTGGAAGGCGCAGCCGCTGTTCAGCGCCGGCAAGGAGATCGCCAAGGCGCGGGTCCAGCTCGGCGACGAGGAGGAGGTCGGCCTCGTGACGCCGCGCAACCTTGGCGTCACGCTGCCCGCGGGCCCGAGCGGCAATTTCCGTGTCCGCGTCGTCTATGACGGCCCCGTAAAAGCGCCCATTAAGAAGGGTCAGCATATCGCCAACCTGGTCGTCCAGACCGGCGACACGCCGCCCCAGACGATGCCGCTCCTGGCCGCGCAAGAGGTGGAGGAAGCGGGCTTCTTCGGGCGCCTTTGGGCCGGCATCGCCTCGCTCTTCGCCTGAGGTGACGGCGCGCGAGGGCAGGAGCCGCGGTCGCTTCATCAGTCTTGAAGGAGGGGAGGGCGTCGGCAAGTCGACCCAGTTGAGGCGGCTCGCCAAGGCCCTTCGAGACCGCGGCCTCGAAGTGGTCGAAACGCGCGAGCCGGGCGGCAGCCCCGGCGCCGAGTCGATCCGCGGCCTGCTTCTCCAAGGCGAGCAGGAGCGGTGGACGGCCGAGGCCGAGGCGTTGCTGTTCGCCGCCGCCCGGGCGGATCATGTTGCCCGCTCTATCCGCCCGGCGCTCGACGCGGGGAAGTGGGTGCTCAGCGACCGCTTCCTCGACAGCTCGATCGCCTATCAGGGCGGAGCCGGCGGGCTCGGCGCGGCCACCATCCGCCAGCTCCACCAGGTCGGCAGCCACGGCTTCCTGCCGGATCGCACTCTACTCCTTCAGCTTCCGGCCGAAGCCGCCGCCGATCGCGCGGCCAAACGCGACGGCGACGCCGGCGACCGCATCGGCTCGCGAGGTGCCGACTACCACGCGGGGGTCGCCGCCGCTTTCCGCGCGATTGCGGACGAGGAGCCGCAGCGCTTCCGCATAGTCGATGCCTCCGGAACGGCCGAACAGGTCACCGAACGGCTGTTCGCAGCCGTCGGGGATTTGCTGTGACATACCCCACCCCGTTCGCCCTGAGCTTGTCGAAGGGCTGTCCTTCTTTCGCGGGAAAAGAGAAGGGCAGGGCTTCGACAAGCTCAGCCCGAACGGGTGTTTGGGGTGAAATACTATGAGCCCGCTCTGCGGCCATGAACACGCCGTCGCCGCCTTGCGTACGGGATTGGGCGACAAGCGCCTCCACCATGGCTGGCTGATCAGTGGCCCCGAAGGCGTCGGTAAGGCGCTGTTCGCGGCCAAGGCGGCGCTGCGCATCCTCGCCGATGGCGCCGGTCCGCCGGTGAGCGCGCCAGGTCTGGACGTCCCCGATAGCCACCCCATCGCGAAGCTGGTGGAGGCCGGCAGCCATCCTGACCTGATGCGCCTGGAGCGGCTGACCAAGGACAGCGGCACCGAGCTGGCCCGCAGCATCACCGTTGACCAGGTGCGCAGCCTGCAGCGGCTCTTCTCCACCACGCCCTCGCTCTCGCCTTGGCGGGTCGTCATCATCGATGCCATCGACGATCTCGAGCGGCCCGCGGCCAATGCACTCCTCAAGAATTTGGAAGAGCCGCCCAGCAACAGCGTCTTCCTGCTCGTCAGCCATTCTCCCGAGCGGCTGCTCCCCACGATCCGCTCCCGCTGCCGGCAGTTGCGGCTGTCACGCCTCGATCATGGCGCAATGACGTCGGCGCTTGAAGCCGCCTTGCCCGATGCTGACACGAGCGAGATCAAGGCCTTGGCGGAAGTAGGGGAGGGATCTCCTGGCCGGGCGATCGCCTTCCGCGGGCTCGAAATCGACGCGCTGGACCGTGTCATGCGCGACATCGCACAAGCAGGCGACCCGACCAATTCCAAGCGCAGCCAGCTCGCCCAGAGCCTTTCGCTCAAATCCGCTCAGCCCCGCTACGAGGCGTTCCTGGCGAGGGCGCCGTCGCTGATCGCCGAGATCGCCAAGCAGCGCAGCGGCGGCGCGCTTGCCGAAGCGATCCGCCTGTGGGAACGCGCACAGGATCTTGCCGGAAGCGGCACGCGCCTCTCGCTCGATCCCCAAAGCGTAGTCTTCGAGCTGGCCGGGATGCTGGCTGCACTGGCGCCCAGGCAAGACAGCCGCGCCGCCTGAGCAATTGTGGGGTGCGCATCGGCGTTTCAGCCGATAGATGGCCCCGCAATGACCGACCCTTTCTACATCACCACTGCGATCAGCTACCCCAACGGGCGCCCGCATATCGGCCACGCTTATGAAGCAATCGCCACGGACGCGGTTGCTCGCTTTCAACGCCAGAAGGGACGCGACGTCTTTTTCCTGACCGGCACCGATGAGCACGGCTTGAAGATGGCTCAGACGGCACGGGAGAGGGGAGTGGCCCCGCTCGCCCTCGCGGATGAAATGTCCGCCTATTTCAAGGCGATGGATGATCGTCTGGACGTCTCTTACGATCGCTTCATCCGCACCAGCGAACCCGATCACCACCTCGCCAGCAAGGCGATCTGGACGGCGATGGAGGAGAGGGGGGACATCTATCTCGGCCGCTACGAGGGGTGGTACTCGGTTCGGGACGAAGCTTATTATGACGAGAAGGAGCTCGTCACCGCGGACAGCGGGGAGCGCCTCTCGCCGCAAGGCACCGAGGTCGAGTGGACGGTCGAGGAGAGCTGGTTCTTCCGCCTCTCCGCTTATCAGGACCGGCTGCTCGCTCATTACGAGGAGTATCCCGGCTTCATTCGCCCGGACTCCCGGCGCAACGAGGTGCTTCGCTTCGTGGATGGCGGCCTCTCCGACCTCTCCATCTCACGCACCAGCTTCGACTGGGGAATCAAGGTGCCGGGGAGCGACAAGCACGTCATGTACGTCTGGCTCGACGCGCTCACCAATTACCTGACCGGCATAGGTTACCCGAACACGGAATCAGAGGCTTACAAGCGCTTCTGGCCAGCGGATATCCACATCATCGGCAAGGACGTGGTGCGCTTCCACGCCGTCTACTGGCCCGCCTTTCTGATGTCGGCCGGTTTGCCGCTCCCGCGCCAGGTGTTCGGCCACGGCCACGTCTTGCTCCGCGGCGAGAAGATGTCGAAGTCGGCTGGCAACGTGCTCGATCCGATTGCGCTCGCCGATACGGTGGGCGTCGACCAGCTCCGCTATTTCCTCCTTCGCGACGTCACCTTCGGGCAGGACGGCAGCTACAGCAGCGAGGCGATCGTCACCCGCGTCAATGCCGACCTCGCCAACAGCTTCGGCAATCTCGCCCAGCGCACGCTCTCTTTCATCGCCCGTAATTGCGAGGGCGTGCTCCCGGTCGGAGGGAAGGGGGATGCCGCAGACGAGGAGCTTCTCACAACCGTGAGTTTTGCGATCGAAGAGATGTGCCGCCATTTCGAGGAGCTGGCGCTGAGCCAGGGCATCGAAGCGTGGCTGCGCGCCGTGTTCGCCTGCAACCAGTATATCGACGCACAGGCGCCCTGGGCGCTCCGCAAGACCGATTCAGAGCGGATGAATGCGGTCCTCGGTGCGCTCTATCAGGCAATACGCGACTTGGCGGTCGCCGTTCAGCCGGTCATCCCCGGATCGGCGGCCAAGCTGCTGGACCAGATGGGAATTCCCGCGGGGGAGCGGACCTACGCGGCTCTGGGCGACCGGGAGAGTTACCAACGGCTCGCATCATCGGGCTTTAAGCTTGAGCCGCCGAAGCCCATCTTCCCCAGGCTGGAAATGCCTGCCGAGGGTTGATGTTCGTCGATAGCCACTGCCACCTGAACTATAAGGGTCTCGTCGAGGAGCAGGGGGCGGTGTTGGAGCGTGCCCGCGGCGCCGGTGTCGCGAAAATGCTCAACATATCCACGCGGGCGAGCGAATGGGATGATGTGATTGGCGTCGCGGAGCGCGAGCCCGACGTCTGGGCATCGGTCGGCATTCACCCGCACGAAGCCGACATTCACCCCGATGTGGAGGCGCAGACCTTGGTCGAGCGCGCGCGGCACCCGAAGGTGATCGGCATCGGTGAGAGCGGGCTTGATTTCTACTATGACCGGTCGAACCGCGACCGGCAGCGCGCGAGCTTTCGCTCTCACATCGCGGCGGCTCGGGAAAGCGGCCTCCCGATCATCGTCCATACCCGGGACGCCGAGCAGGACACGCACGACATCCTCCGCGACGAGGTGGGAAAGGGGGCGTTCACCGGGGTCATCCACTGCTTCACCGCCAGCGCGGACTTTGCCCGCGAGGCGCTCGACCTCGGCCTCTACATCTCCATGTCGGGCATCGTGACCTTCAAGAACGCCAAGGACTTGGCAGCGACTGCTAAGGAGGTTCCTGCGAATCGACTGCTGATCGAGACAGACGCTCCGTTTCTGGCGCCGGTGCCGCATCGGGGCAGGCCGTGCGAGCCGGCTTTTGTGGCGGACACCGCCCGCTTTCTCGCGCAACTTCGGGGTGAGCCGGTCGACACGCTGGCCGAATATACCACTGCCAACTTCCACACGCTGTTCAGCAAGGCAGCCTGAGTGAAGCTCCGCATCCTGGGTTGCGGCACGTCGTCTGGAGTGCCGCGCGTCGGCAACGACTGGGGCACGTGCGATCCCGCCGAGCCCAGAAATCGGCGCCGCCGCGTGTCCGTCCTGGTGGAGCATGCGGGGGCCAGCGTTCTGGTGGACACCGGTCCCGATCTTCGCGAGCAGTTGCTCGACGCCGGCGCCGCTGCGGTGGACGCGGTCATCTGGACCCACGATCATGCCGATCATTGCCATGGCATCGACGATCTACGCCAGGTCTTCCACGCCCGCGGCGCTCCCGTGCCGGGCTATGCCCGCCGCGAGACGCTCGAAACATTGCTCGCTCGGTTCGGCTACATATTCGGAGGCAAGGCCGAATATCCTCCCGTCGCGACGGCGGACCTTCTGCCCGACAGCCTCCATGTCGGTCCGCTTGCGTTGCGGATCGTCGATCAACCGCACGGCTCCATCACCTCGGCGGGCATCCGCTTCGATGCCGCCGGGGCGTCGATCGGCTATTCGACCGACGTGAACGTGCTGACGGACGAGATGGCCGAGCTGTTCCGCGGCATCGACATCTGGATCGTCGATGCGCTGCGCCGGCACCCGCATCCCTCGCATGCCAGCCTTCCGGAAACGCTTCGCTGGATCGCTGCCGTTCAGCCCAAGCGTGCTATCCTGACGCACATGGACCAGAGCATGGATTATCGGGGGCTGCTCGCCGAGCTGCCGCCGGGCGTGGAGCCGGGTTATGACGGCCAGGAGGTGCTGCTGTGAGCGGCGACCGGACCGCGGAGTTCATCTACCTGATCGCGATCCTGGTCTTCGTCTCCAGCGCTTTCCTGGTGCGCAGGGTGCCGATCGGTCAGGGCCTCAGGATGTTCGCGGGCTGGGTCGTCATCTTCCTTGCCGCCTTCGTCGCGTTCCAGATGAAGGACGACATCGTCGGCTTTGCCAATCAGGTGCTGGACGAGCGGCGCGCCGAGAGCACCGGCGTGGCTGTCGGTGGCAACCTGGAGATCAAGCAAGCGCTCGACGGCCATTTCTGGGTCGACGCGCGCATCAACGGCCAGCCGGCGCGATTCCTGGTCGACAGCGGCGCGACCACCACGAGCATCTCGGTCGATACGGCCCGGCGCGCCGGCATCGAGCCCAGCGGCAGCATTCCGGCCATCGTGCGCACCGCCAACGGCACCATCGCGGTCCAGCGCGGCCGCGCCGAGCGGCTCCGGGTCGGCCACATCGAGCGTCGGGATCTTGCCGTCCACATCTCGGAAGGCTTTGGCGAGACCAACGTGCTTGGCATGAACTTTTTGTCGTCGCTGTCGGGTTGGGGGGTGGAGCACAACCGCCTCATCCTCAAACCATGACGCATTTTACATAATGTATGTTATCACACTTTTAGACGAGCGGATCGGGGGGGGCTTTGTCTGATCTTTCCCCTTCCTCGGCGCTGGACGAACTCGTCCAGATCATGCGCCGCCTGCGCGATCCGGAGACCGGCTGCGCCTGGGATCGCGAACAGAGTTTCGCTACGATCGCGCCATACACGATCGAAGAAGCCTATGAAGTCGCCGACGCGATCGAGCGCGGCGACATGGACGATCTCAAAGACGAACTCGGCGATCTCCAGCTCCAGGTCGTCTATCATGCTCGTATCGCCGAAGAGCTTGGCGCGTTCAGCATTGCCGACGTGATCGACGCCATCTCGGCAAAGATGGTCCGCCGCCACCCGCACATCTTTGGCGACGAGGCCCAGAGTCCCGGCTGGGAAGCGCTTAAGGCCGCCGAGCGCGGCCAGCGCGACGATCCGAGCGCGCTCGCGGGCGTTGCTCTCGCGCTTCCGGCGCTCAAGCGTGCCGAGAAGCTGCAACGGCGGGCAGCCAGGGTCGGCTTCGACTGGCCGGACGTCGGCGGCCCGCGCGACAAGATCCACGAGGAGCTTGCCGAGATCGACGCCGCTCAGACGCAGGATGAACGCGCGGCCGAGGTGGGCGACCTGCTCTTCTCGGTCGTGAACCTTGCCCGGCACCTCGATGTCGATCCGGAAGCTGCGTTGCGCGAAGCAGCCGCCCGTTTCGAGCAGCGCTTCCGCAAGGTTGAGATCCTGTCTGAACGTCCGCTCTCCGGCATGAGCATCGATGAACTCGAGGCGCTCTGGCAGCGCGCCAAACGCGAGATTCAGACGCTCAGGTGATGCGTTTGGAAGCGCGCCCAATCGGCATCTGACAGGCGCACCTCATATTCTGTCTCAAGACCTTCGCTACGCTGGTCGACGACTTCGCCGTTGGCGTGCAGCCATGCGATCGCTTCGCCCGCCGATGCCGGCAACGTGATCGTGCGCACGCGGTTGTTCTCGCGCAGCTGCTCGGCGGCCGTGCGGATGAGGGCGTCCATCCCTTCCCCGCTCAAGGCCGAAATCGGGATCACATCCTCCTTCCGCTCGGCCTCGGCGCGAATGCTCTCGGCGTCGTCAGGTGAAAGCAGGTCGATCTTGTTCCAGGCCTCCAGCATAGCCTGACCGGCCGCCTCCCCCGCCCCGATCTCCTTCAGCACCTGCTCGACATCCTCGCGCTGCGCGTCGCTGTCGGGATGCGAGATATCGCGCACGTGGACGATGATGTCGGCCGAGATCACCTCTTCCAAGGTCGCCCGGAAGGCAGCGACGAGCTGGGTCGGCAGCTCCGAGATGAAGCCGACGGTGTCCGACAATATGGCCTTGTCGAAACCGGGCACCGCAATTTCGCGCATTGTCGGATCGAGCGTGGCGAACAGCAGGTTTTCCGCCATGACGTCAGCGTTGGTGAGGCGGTTGAACAGGGTCGACTTGCCGGCATTGGTGTAGCCGACCAGTGCGATCACCGGCCAAGGCGCCCGCTGCCGCCGTGCACGGTGCAGAGCGCGCGTGCGAGTGACCTGGTCCAACTCCTTGCGAAGTTTGGCCATTCGGTCGCGGATCAGGCGGCGGTCGGCCTCGATCTGCGTTTCGCCCGGCCCGCCCAGGAAGCCGAAGCCGCCGCGCTGCCGCTCAAGGTGGGTCCAGCTTCGCACCAGGCGCCCCGCCTGATAATCGAGATGGGCAAGCTCGACCTGCAGCCGCCCCTCCGCCGTGGCGGCGCGCTCGCCGAATATCTCCAGAATGAGCCCCGTCCGGTCGATCACCTTCGCCTTGGTCGCGGTCTCGAGGTTGCGCTGCTGAATGGGCGTAATCGGCGCGTCGACGATGATGAGTTCAGCTTCGGCCTGGCGCGCCGCCTCGGCCATGTTCTCCACCTGCCCCGATCCGAACAAGGTCGCCGCCTTGGGCGCGCGGACACGAAAGGACAGCTTCTCGGCCACGACGACCCCGATCGCCTCCGCGAGCCCGGCTGCCTCATCGAGCCGCGCTTCCGTGCTCCTTCGTGCCTCCTGGCCGAGTTCCGGCAGCGCCACGATCGCTCGGGCGCCGCGGCTCACGTCTTCGGCATCTCTGTCAAACCCGCTCAGGCGTCGGCCTCCTCATTGTCCGACTCCATAAAGCTTACCGGGTGCTCGGGTTGCACGGTCGAGATGGCATGTTTGTAAACGAGCTGCGAAAGCCCCTCGCGCTGCAGCAGCATGCAGAACAGGTCGAATGCCACGATCTCACCCTGAAGCATGACGCCGTTCACCAGGAACATGGTCACCGGCTCCTCGGCGCGTCTCACCGCGCTGAGGAACACCTCCTGAAGTAGCGTCGGCTTCCTTTTGTCCATCTGCTCGGCAAAAGCGCGCTCGATGTCCCGCAGATCCAGCGGCTGCGACGGCATGATGGTCGAGATGGCGTGCTTGTAGATGAGCTGCGCCTGCCCGTCGCGGCGCAGGAGCACGGAAAAATTGTCGAACCAGGTGATGATGCCCTGGAGCTTCACGCCCTTGACAAGGAACATCGTGACCGGCGCCTTTGACCGCCTCAGCCCGTTCAAGAACATGTCCTGGAGATTGTTGACCTTTTCGGCCATCGCCCTTCTCCTTATTGGCCGGGCAGGCGCAAGGAATGCGTGCCTCGGCAGGTGTGACTTAGAAGCGCCGCCTCCGCTTTCAATATGCCGACTCTGTCACGGCTTCATTCACCCTCCCCCACTTTGGGATCACCGATACCGAGCGCCTTCAATTTCCGGTGCAGCGCCGAACGCTCCATCCCGATGAAAGTCGCCGTGCGCGAAATGTTTCCCGAGAAGCGGCGGATCTGGACGCGAAGATACTCCCGCTCGAACGTCTCCCGCGCCTCCCGCAGCGGCGTCCCCATGATGGCTTTCACGGCTTCGCCGGGGCTCAGCTGCGCCTGCTCGTTGAGAAGTTCCGGCGGAAGCATGTCGATCTCGATGCAGCCAACCCGGGAGGCGGGCGCCAGGATGATCGTGCGCTCGATGACGTTGCGGAGCTGGCGGACGTTGCCGGGCCAATCGAAAGCCTGAAGCGCGGCCACGGCGTCGTCCGACAGGTTCGGCGTTTGGAACCTCTGCTCGGCGGCGTAGCGGGCCGCGAAATGGGCGACGAGTTCGGGAATGTCCTCGCGCCGTTCCGAAAGCGCGGGAAGATGCACCGGCACGACATTGAGACGATAGAATAAATCCTCGCGGAAACGACCTGCGGCAATCTCCTCCGGCAGGTTGCGCGCCGTAGAGGAGACGACCCGCATGTCGACCTTCACAATGCGCTGGCCGCCGACCCGGGAAAAGCTCTGATCGGTGAGGACGCGCAGGATCTTGCCCTGGGCGGGAAGCGGCATGTCCGCGATTTCGTCGAGAAACAGGGTTCCGCCATGCGCCTGTTCGAGAAGGCCGGGCCGGGCGAGCTCGCCCCCCTCCTCCACTCCGAACAGCTCCTCCTCCACGCGTTCCGGCGTCATGCGGGCGGCGCTGACGACGATGAAGGGCGCCTTCACACGCGGGCTCCAATTGTGAAGCAGGCGCGCGGCGACTTCCTTGCCGACGCCCGCAGGCCCGGTGATGAGAACCCGGCTCCCGGTCCCTGCCACCCGCTTCAGTGTTGCGCGCACCGCATTGATGGCGACGCTGGCGCCGGTGAGTTCGGTCTCCTGCCCAATCTGCGCGCGCAACGTCTCGTTCTCGCGCCGCAAGCGGTCGGTTTCGGTCGCGCGAGCCACGAGGTGAAGAAGATGACCGGCCTCGAACGGCTTCTCGATGAAATCGACAGCGCCCTGGCGAATGGCCGCAACGGCGGTGTCGAGGTTGCCGTGACCGGATATCATCAGCACCGGCAGCGAGGGATCGCGGCGTTTGATCTCTTCCAGCAGCTGGAGCCCGTCGAGCTTGGAGCCCTGCAGCCACACGTCGAGCAGCACCAACGAGGGCCTGCGCTCCGCAAGCGCCGCCAGCGCCTCGCTGCTGCTTCCCGCCGTGCGGGCCGCATAGCCTTCATCCTCGAGCACGCCCGAGACGAGGTCCCGAATGTCCTGCTCATCGTCAACGACCAAAATATCCAGCGCCATATTAGCCGCTTATCGCCCTCTCTTCTGATTGGCCGGCATCGCCATCCCCGAGGCGTGCCAAAGTTTCGGTGTCGAACACGAGCCGCACCAAGGTGCCGCCGCCCGGCGCGTCGTCGAACTCGATCGCGCCAAAATGCTCCTCCACGATCTTCTTCACGATCGCGAGGCCGAGGCCCGTGCCCTTGGCGCGCGTCGTCATATAGGGCTCGGTCAGCCGGCCCCGGTCAGCGGGCAGACCGATACCGCTGTCGCTGATCTCGATGCAGAGGTTTGCATCCGATTCCAGAATGCGCATGGACACCCGGTCCTCGCCGACTGCCTCACCGGACTCACGTTTCTGCTGAATGGCTTCGACGGCATTCTTGACGACGTTCGTGAGCGCCTGGCCGAGCTGGCGGCGATCGCAAACGAGCGTCGGCGAGGGTTCCGGCGCGCTCATGGTGAAGCGAATGTCGGGATGCGCGACCTCGTGGAGGAACAGCGATTGCCGGGCAACCTCCACGATCGCCTCCTCGCGGAACACGGGTTTGGGCATGCGCGCAAAGGAGGAGAATTCGTCGACCATGCGGCGAAGGTCCCCGACCTGCCGCACGATCGTGCCGGTCAGCCGTTCGAACGTAGCCGGGTCGGAGGTGATCTCCTTGCCGTAGCGGCGTTGCAAACGCTCGGCCGCGAGCTGGATCGGTGTCAGCGGATTCTTGATCTCATGGGCAATACGGCGAGCAACGTCGGACCAGGCGGCGCGGCGCTGGTCGAGCAATTGGTCGGTAATGTCGTCGAAGGTGATGACATGGCCGCCTTCCACCTTGACGCGCTTCACCGCGAGCGTGCGGGGCTCGCCTCCGCTCGCGAACTGGATGATGTCCTCGCGCTCCTGGCTGTCGAGCTGGGCATCGAGCTCCGGCGCGAGTAGCGAAAGCGGCTGCCCGACGGCGCCCTGGTAGCTGCTCTTCAGAAGGGCTTCCGCCGAGCTGTTGATGAGGCGGATGCGGCGTTCGCGATCCACCGAGATCACGCCTGCCGTCACACCCGAAAGCACCGCCTCGATAAAGGCGCGGCGGCTGTCCAGCTGCGTGTTCGCCGAGACGAGGTCCTTGGTCTGCTCCTCGAGCCGCCGCGTCATGCGGTTGAAGGCATTGCCGAGCGTGGAGACTTCATCGTTCACGCGTGACGTCGGCACTCGCGCTGAGAGGTCGCCCGCGGTCACCCTGCGCGCGGCATCGACCAGTTGCCCGACGGGTCGCACCAGGCGATCGGCGAGAGTCAGCGCGATCCAGATGGAGATCGCTACGATCAGGAGCGAGACGAGCAGGAGAACCGCATTGAAGCGGAACTGCAGGGTGCGCGAGCGGCCGAGCACCTTCCGGTAATCGCCGGCCGCGGAACGTGCCTCCTGGATCTGCTGCAGCGCCGCCGGATTCACGGTGCGCGACGTGTAGAGATAGACTTCCTCTCTCGCATCGAGGCGGTAGACAGCCTCCACCCTGTCGCCGGCATCCTCGGTGAAAGCGGTTTCGCCTCCCCTCAGCCGGCGGAGCGCGTTGGCCGGAAAACGCTTCTCCAGGGGCCGATCGTCCAGGTTCACTCCGGCGATCATCTGGAGAGCGTTGTTCCGTCCGACATTGATGATGGCCGCTTCTGTGAGGTCGCGTGCGACCACCTGATAGAAGAAGCGATCGGTGAAGGCCGAACTGTCGACGCCGAACTCGTTGATGTCGCGGACGACGTCATTCGCCATCGCATTAATGTCGCGTTCGATCCGCGCTTTGTTCTCCTGGGCGTACACCTGCGCCACCCGATCCGCATTCTCGATGACGGTGCGTGCGGGCTCGGAGAACCAGAATTGGGTTCCGCTCTGGAACAGCAAGGAGGCGAAGATGACGACCAGCAGCGTCGGAACGCTCGCGATCACAGAGAAGAGCGCCACCAGGCGGACGTGGAGCCGCCCCCTTCCCCCGATCGGCGAGTCCGCCGCGCGCCGCATTGCCATCCGCCGCGCCACGAGCACCATCAGCGCCATTGCGGGGACGAGGTTCGCCACCAGCAGCATCGCCACGAGCGGGGGCGTCAGCAGCGACTGGGGCGTCCCCTGCTCCGTGATGATGAAATAGCTGATCGTCGCCATCGCGATCAGCGCGACGACGGTCCCGATCTCAATCAATGGAATGAAGCGACTGCGCTTGACCGCTATCAATAAGCGCCGCCGCCAGCGGGGTCTCGTATCGGCGGCAATCGGCGCTTCGGCGTTCACGTGGCCTGTCTACCACGAGGCCGTGACAAAAAGAACACAGCTGTTAACGAATATTTCTTCAGGTCGGCGCGCCGGACACGGCGTTGGGCGCTGAATGGGATCAGGCAGCCGCCTTGGTGAGCCAGGGTGCGTAAAAGTCGCGCAGCATCGCCTTGGCGCGCTTCGGGTCGGCTTCCTTGTTGAAGGCGTTGCGGAACTCCGCCGAGCCGTGCAGCCCGCGCGTGTACCAACCGATATGCTTGCGCGCGCAATTGGCCCCGATGACGCTGCCATAATGTTCGAGCATCTCGTCATATTGCGCTGTGATGACGTGATATTGCTCGTCCATGCTCGGGTCGGGGAGCCGCTCGCCGGTTTCGAGCCAATGTATCACCTGCCCAAGCAGCCACGGCTTTCCGTAAGCGCCGCGGCCGATCATCAGCCCGTCTGCGCCGGACTGCTCCAGCGCGGCCTCGGCATCCTCGATCGAGTTGATGTCGCCGTTGACGATCACCGGCAACGAGACGGCGTCCTTGACCTTGCGCACGAAGCGCCAGTCCGCCTCACCCTTGTAGAGCTGGCAACGCGTGCGCCCGTGGACTGTGATCATCCTGACGCCGAGATCCTCGGCAATCCGCGCGAGCTCGGGCGCATTAAGGCTCGAATGATCCCAACCCATCCGCATCTTGAGCGTCACGGGGACCTTCACCGCCTTCACCGTCGCATCGATGATCGCGGTGGCGAGCGGGAGCTGGCGCATCAAAGCCGAGCCGGCATCGCCGTTCACGACCTTCTTCACGGGGCAGCCCATATTGATGTCGATGATCGCGGCGCCGCGATCCTCGTTCAGCTTCGCCGCCTCCGCCATTTCGGTGGGCGCGCAGCCCGCGAGCTGCATCGAGACCGGCTCCTCCACCGGGTCCCAGGCCGCCTTTTGCAGCGACTGGCGCGTTTCGCGGATCATTGCCTGGCTGGCGATCATCTCGGTCACCGTAAGGCCGGCGCCATAGCGCTTCACGATCTTGCGGAACGGACGGTCGGTGACGCCCGTCATGGGTGCCAGGATAACCGGCATGTCGATCCGCACGGGACCGATGGAGATGGGCGAAAGCTGCTGCATGGGGAGCCGACGCACATAATGTTGAAGGCGGTGGCGGGCAAGGCTCGCCTCGGCTAGGGGCGCGGTGATGGAGACGCCGGCAAACAGCGCGGGAAAAACGGTCGCGCTTGTGGTGGCGGCCGGAAGCGGCAGCCGCGCCGCCGGCGATCTGCCCAAACAATATGTGCGGATCGGCGGCAAGGCGCTGCTCGCGCACGCGGTCGACCATCTCCGCCACCCCGGGATCGACGAGGTCCGCGTGGTGATCGGGCCGGGTCAGGAAGCAT
This sequence comes from uncultured Sphingosinicella sp., assembly GCF_902806315.1. Taxonomy (GTDB): domain Bacteria; phylum Pseudomonadota; class Alphaproteobacteria; order Sphingomonadales; family Sphingomonadaceae; genus Allosphingosinicella. Next base: position 9,741 of record NZ_CADCWD010000089.1, on the reverse strand, counting down.
TGTATGCAGAGGCTATCGGCGCCCGCTCTCTGCCCTCGCCCGTCGTCGGCGGTACGGCGCGGCAGCAGTCCGTGCGCAACGGGCTTGAGGCCATGGCGTCGGAAGGCGGCGTCGGTCGGGTCCTGATACACGACGCCGCCCGTCCCTTCCTGCCTTCCCGGGTCATCAACGCCCTGCTGGAAAGCCTCGGGGCCAATGAAGGCGCGGTGCCTGTGCTTCCAGTGGTCGACAGCCTCGCACACGGCGGCGATGTGCTTGGCGAGCCGGTGTCGCGCGACCGCCTCCTGCGTGTCCAGACGCCTCAAGCCTTCCGGTTCGGCACGATCCTCGCCGCACATCGTCGCTGGCCCGGCGACGTCGGGGCGACCGATGACGCTCAGGTCGCTCGATCAGCGGGCCTGGAGGTTGCGCTGGTGGACGGAGATGTTTCGCTGGAGAAGCTCACCTTTCCGGAAGATTTCGGCCGCGCCGAAGCGCGCTTGAGCGCGAGCCTGGTCAGCCGCACCGGCCTCGGCTTCGACGTCCACGCCTTTGCCGACGGCGAAGAGCTCTGGCTTGGCGGTCTCCTCATCCCGCACAGCCGGGGCCTCAAGGGACATAGCGATGCCGATGTCGTGCTCCACACCCTCACCGACGCAATCCTGGGCGCGATCGGCGAGGGCGATATCGGCGATCACTTCCCGCCCAGCGATCCGCAATGGCGCGGCGCCGCTTCCTCCATTTTCCTGGAGCATGCGCGGGACTTGGTCGCGACTAAGGGCGGCCGCATCGACCATGTTGACGTCACCATCATCTGCGAAGCCCCTCGTATCGGGCCGCACCGCGACGCCATGCGCGCGCGGGTAGCCGCCTTGTTGCGCTTGCCGGTGACCCGGGTCAGCATCAAGGCGACGACCACCGAGCGGCTCGGCTTCACGGGGCGCGGCGAAGGAATAGCAGCGCAAGCGGTCGCGACCGTGCGCATCTTGGAGACCGAATGACGGACCATCGTGACACCATCCTGCCGTCCGAGCTCATCGACATGGCGAAGCGCGTGCTTGACGAGAACCGCGCCGCGGGCAGGCGCGTCGCGGTGGCGGAAAGCTGCACGGGCGGCCTGGTCTGCGCCGCTCTCACCGAAATACCCGGATCCTCGGATGTGTTCGAGGCCGGCTTCGTGACCTATGGCGATAAGGCCAAGATCGACCTGTTGAAGGTGAGCTCGGACGTTGTGGAAACCTTCGGCTCGGTCTCGATCGCGGTTGCCTGGGCGATGGCGCAAGGCGCTTTGGCCAAGAGCGGGGCTGACGTGGCTGTAGCCATCACAGGGATTGCCGGCCCGGACGGCGGTTCAGCGCGCAAGCCCGTCGGCACCGTCGTCTTCGCCCGTGCCCGCCGAGGTGCCGACCCAAAGGAAATCGTGGCCGACCGCAAGGAGTTCGGAGATTTGGGCCGTGGCGGAGTGCGTCTTCAGGCGGCGCTGTGCGCGCTCGAACTGCTCATGCCCGGGGCGGCCGTGCCGTAAAGATCATGGGCGCGGGTTTCGAATGCGCCGATCATCCGCCGCAGCGCGCGATCGAACATCTGCCCGGCAAGAGCCTCGAAGATGCGGGACTTGAAGGCGAAATCGACGCAGAAATCGATGTTGGTGCCGCCCTTCCCGTCCGGGCGGAAGTGCCAGCTATTGTGAAGATATTTGAGCGGTCCTTCGATATAGTCAACCGTGATATCGGTCGGCCGGCGCTTCTCGATGCGCGACGCGAAGGTCTCCTTCAGCGATTTGAAGCCGACCACCAGGTCCGCGATCATCAGGGTCTCGCTGTCGGAGCGCACCCGCGTGGCGGCGACCCAGGGCAGGAAGTCATGGTATCGCTTCACGTCGGCGACGAGGTCGAACATCTGCTCCGGGCTATAGGGCAGGTTCCGGGTTTCACTATGGCGAGGCATCGCCTGTCCTAACGCGCCACCGCCAGCTTGGCTTCGCGCGCGGCCTTCATCTTCGCAAAGTCGTCGCCGGCATGGTAGCTCGAGCGGGTGAGCGGCGTCGCGGCCACCAGCAGGAAACCCTTGGCACGCGCAATCGCGGCATAAGCGGAAAAGGCCTGTGGCGTGACGAACTCCTGCACCTTCGCGTGGCGCGGGGTCGGCTGGAGATACTGGCCCATGGTGAGGAAATCGATGTCGGCCGAGCGCATGTCGTCCATCACCTGATGGACCTCCAGGCGCTCCTCACCGAGTCCCACCATGACACCCGACTTGGTGAAGGTCTTGGGGTCGTGCCGCTTCACGCTCTCCAGAAGCCGAAGCGAAGCATAATAACGCGCTCCGGGCCGGATGGTCGGGTAAAGCCGCGGCACCGTCTCCAGATTGTGGTTGTAGACGTCGGGCCCGGCCTCGACGATCGCCTCGACCGCCGCCTGGCTCTTGTTGCGGAAGTCGGGCGTCAGGATCTCGATTGTCGTGGACGGCGTGTTCCGGCGCAGCGCCTGGATCACCTTCACGAACTGACTGGCGCCGCCATCGGGCAAATCGTCGCGATCGACCGACGTGACGACGATATGCGTCAACCCAAGCTCGGCGGCAGCCACGGCGACATGCTCCGGCTCCAGCGGGTCCACCGCCCTCGGCATGCCGGTCTTGACGTTGCAGAAGGCGCAGGCGCGGGTGCAGGTGTCGCCCAGGATCATCACGGTCGCGTGCTTCTTGGTCCAGCACTCGCCGATGTTCGGGCAGGCCGCTTCCTCGCACACCGTCGCGAGATTGAGCCGCCGCATCAGTTTCTTGGTCTCGGAAAAGCCGAGGCTGGTCGGAGCCTTGACGCGGATCCAGTCGGGCTTGCGCTGCCTTGGCGGAGCGATCGGGAGAAGGGCTTCGGACATGGGCGCCAAATAGCGATTGCGGGGCCGACTTGCCACCCCTCCCCTCTCCTCGCTACCGGCGCCAGAACAGGGGAAGATCAATGGCCGATTTCAACACACTCATCGCAGGCTATCGCCGATTTCGTGAGCAGGGCTGGAGCGCGCAGCGCGAACGCTGGTCGCTGCTGGCCGAGGGCCAAAGCCCCAAGGTGATGATCATCGCCTGCTCGGACAGCAGGGTCGATCCCGGCCAGATCTTCGATGCCAATCCGGGCGAGATGTTCGTCGTCCGCAACGTTGCCAACCTCGTGCCGCCGTACGAACCCGACGGCAGCTATCATGGCGTATCGGCCGCGCTGGAATTCGCCGTCACCCAGCTCCAGGTGCGCGAGATCATCGTCATGGGGCACGGCTTTTGCGGCGGCTGCGCGGCGGCGCTGACCGGCCAGTTCGACCAAGCGGGGCATGGCGAGGGGCATTTCATCGCCCACTGGATCAACATGCTGACGCCTGCCCGGGACCGGATTCGCGCCGAGCATCCCCAGCTCGACCGTGCCGCCTATCGAGCGATGGAGCATGAAGGCGTTCGGATCAGCCTCCAGAACCTGCGCACCTTTCCCTGGGTCGCCGAGCGCGAGCGGGCCGGAGTGCTGACGCTCCACGGAGCTTTCTTCGCCATCTCGGACGGCGTGCTTCACCTGCTCGACGAGGGGAAAGGCGCGTTCAAACCCGCCTGATCGAATCCTGGAGGAAAACCTCACAAGACGTTATCTTTGTTCGTGCTATAATCGGTCCGGAGGGAACGAAGGCTATTGATCTTGGTTAACAAAGTTCAGTTTTCCCGCGTATCAGTTCCCCTCCCCAGCGACACGAGCGCTCACTGATGCACGTCGAGAATGCGACTCCCGATCAGATCCTGGACACGGCGCTCAGCGTGATCTCCTCTCCCCGTCCAGGCGCCTATGAGGTGCTCGATCACCTGCCCGCGCCGATCTACGTGACCGATGCCGAAGGGCGAGTCACATATTTCAATCAGGCCTGCATCGGCTTCGCCGGGCGTATGCCCTCCCTGGGCGAAGATCGCTGGTGCGTGACGTGGAAGCTCTACACGCAGGAGGGGGCCTTCCTGCCGCACGATCAATGCCCGATGGCCGTCGCGATCCGGGAAAAGCGGGACATTCGCGGAGCCGAGGCCATTGCCGAACGCCCGGACGGAAGCCGGGTCACGTTTCGGCCCTACCCCACTCCGATCCTCAATGATGCCGGCGATCTGGTCGGCGCGGTCAACCTGCTGGTCGACGTCACCGACTTGAAGCAAGTCGAGCATCTGAGGTCACAGGCTATGCGCTGTCTTCGCCTCGCTGCCTCGATCGGCGACCGGCAGACCGCCCAGACGTTGAAGCACATGGCGGCCGAATATGAGGAACAGGCGGGCAGGTTGCAGCGCCCGCACTGATCACGGCGGCCGCTACTTCCAGCGCGGCCCGGCCACGTCGAAACCCGCTTCGGCCAGCTCGTCGAGCAGCCCTCCCGGACGCGCGAGCGTGTGGAGATCCAGCACGGCCATCGTCACCTCGCGCTGATTGAGCAGACCGCGAACCGTGTTCCGCACCACCCCCTTGGGGAAGTAGTGGTGCGCGACGTTCGCCGGCCAGCAGCTGAAGAACGGCTGCTCGGCCGGCGAGGAGAGGACGGCCGGTACTCGCCGCTCGGCCCAGGCTTGCGAGCGCGCGTGAACCGCGCCGGGGCCGGCCTCGGCTACGCCGATCGAGGCGATCAGGCAGGGCACGTGGCTTTCCGGCGGCGAAGCGAAGAGGTCGGTCACGATCGGCTTCGCTTTGCCCGTGGCGATCGGCACCGACTTCAGCTTGTATTTCTTGACGGCCTTCTGGACGAACGAGTCCGCGCGCGGGCTATATTCGGCTTTCCCCTTGGCATGCTCGCGCAGCTCCATGGCGAGATGGAACGGGTGCTTTCGCTCAAAGCCAGGCTTCAGCACGCCGCGCTTCTGCAGCGCCACCAGTCGGGCGAACTGATCGCGGGGCAGAATGTTAGCGAGGCTCTGCCCCTTCGGCAGCGATGCCTGGCGCTTGAACTTCACGAGCCAACCGATCATCGCGAAGGGCGACGCGCTCAGCCCGTATGTCCCGGGATACATGACGCGATCGGACTTGCGGAGCGCGTCGACGAGAGCTGCCGGGTCCCACTTGGTGTCCCTCGTAACGCCATCGATCGTGCCGACGAGCACGATGCTCGTGGTCGGCCCGTGCACATGCCAGATCGGGATGCCGCTGCGCCTGCCCGTGACGAGTATGTCTTCGACCCGCTCGGCGGGCCGCGGCGGTTGCTGAGCCGCCGCAGCCGTGCAGGTCGCGATCACGCAGACGGCCAGCGCCGCCTTCGAAAGCTTCTTGAACCCCAAGCTGTGTCCCCTTCCCCAATGCCCCGGAAACTTCGACGAGCCCGGATTGCCTTAGGATGAACGCCTCAGCGGCTGGCCGAGCCGCCTCCCGCGCGCAGATCGACATATTTGCGGGTGAGCGCGGGCACGCTGTCCTGCACCCAGGCGGCCATCGCGATCTCCTCCTTCAACGTCTCGTTGAGCAGCGCTGCCGTCGTCGGCAGATCGCTCGCCTCGGCAAGTGCCACGAGCGACGTGTAGCTCGCGATTTCGAAATTCTCGAAGGCGGCGTTGACGAACTGATTCTTCAGCACCTCGTCCGCCGCCGGCACATGAGTCAGCGCCGCGATATTGCCCATGAACCCCAGCGCCAAGTCCTTGAAAGTCGACGAACGTTCGCCGAGCGAACCTAGAATGTCGTCGAGCCTCCGGATCTGATCTTCCGTTTCGACCCTGTGGCTGCGCAAGCGATCCGCGATCTCGGGATAACGGACGAGCCTGTCGAGCTGCCGGTCGAGGAGCGAGAGTGCCTGGTGTTCCACCGCATGGGCGTTCTGAAGGCCGGTCACGAAAACGGTGCGAAGGGTATGATTAGGTTGGGCGGCCATGGGCGTCTCCGAAAGGTTCGGAACGTAGAACCCGAAAGAACTCACGATGATCCGGACGGGCAAACTGACGTGCCGATCGGCCTCGGCCGATGAGGGCGGAGCCGATGCGGGGCGGCGGAGTTTCAGCAGTCGAACCCCGGACTGGGTTCGCTCTTGAAAGGATGGACGCCATGCTGACGCGCACCAGATTTCTGACGGCATCCGCGGCCGTGCTCCTGCTATCTTCTTGCGGCGGCAGCGGCGGTGGAGGCGAAGCGCAGAACAACGCCACTCAGACCGAGCCGGCTACCGATCAAAACACCGCCGGGGGCAGCGAAGGGATCATCCCCGGCGAGAACACCATGGGCAATGTCCAAGGGGCCACCGCCATCGTCGCCCAGGACGCAGGCAACCTGGCCCAGAACGCCGCCAACGCCGTCAGCAATGCAGCCGAAGGCGCCGACAACAGCATTCAGGGCAGTGCGGGCGGCGGAAACAGCCAGTAAGGCTCCGGACGCTCTAAGTCCGGGTCGGCAGGGTCAACGGGTGAGCTTCTTGTAGCTCATGCGGTGGGGCCGATCCGCCTCCGGGCCCATGCGGCGGCGCTTGTCCTCCTCATAGGCTTCGAAATTGCCTTCGAACCACTCGACGTGGCTGTCACCCTCAAACGCCAGAATGTGGGTCGCCAGCCGGTCAAGGAAGAAGCGATCGTGGCTGATGACTACGGCGCAGCCGGCGAAGTTCTCGAGCGCGTCTTCCAGGGCGCGTAGCGTCTCGACGTCGAGATCGTTGGTCGGCTCGTCGAGCAGAAGGACGTTGCCGCCTTCCTTCAGCATCTTGGCCATGTGCACGCGGTTGCGCTCGCCGCCAGAGAGTTGGCCAACCTTCTTCTGCTGGTCCTGGCCCTTGAAGTTGAACGCGCCAACATAGGCGCGGGTCGCGACCTCATGCTTGCCGAAGCGGAACACGTCTGAGCCGCCCGACACTTCCTCCCAGACATTCTTCTTGGGATCGAGCGCGTCGCGGGATTGGTCGACATAGCCCATTCGCACCGTTTCGCCGATCTTGATGTCGCCGCCGTCAGGCTTCTCGTCGCCGCGGATCAGCTTGAACAAGGTGGTCTTGCCCGCGCCGTTGGGGCCGATCACGCCGACGATGCCCCCGGGCGGCAGGTTGAAGGACAGATCGTCGAACAGCAATTTGTCGCCATAGGCCTTGGTCAGGCCTTTCGCCTCGATCACATTCCCGCCCAGCCGCTCGGGCACCTGGATGAGGATCTGCGCCTTGCCGGGAGTGCGGTTCTCCTGCGCCTCCACCAGTTCGTCGAACGCACGGATACGGGCCTTGGACTTGGTCTGCCGCGCCTTGGGGCTGCGCCGGATCCAGTCGAGCTCCTCGGTGATCGCCTTCTGGCGTCCCTCGTCTTCGCGCTCTTCCTGGGCGAGACGCTTGGCTTTCTTCTCCAGATAGCCCGAATAATTGCTCTCGTAGATATAGTAGCGGCCGCGATCGAGCTCGAGCACCCAGTTCACGACATTGTCGAGGAAGTAGCGGTCGTGGGTGACGAGGATGACGTTGCCGGCATAGTCGACGAGATGCTTCTCCAGCCACTGGACGCTCTCGGCATCGAGGTGGTTGGTGGGCTCGTCGAGCAGCAGGATGTCGGGCTTCTCCAGCAGCAGCTTGGTGAGCGCCACGCGGCGCTTCTCGCCGCCCGAGAGATTATGGATCGGGCTGTCGCCAGGCGGGCAGCGCAGCGCGTCCATTGCGATTTCGAGCTGGTTGTCGAGCGACCAGCCATCGACCGCGTCGATCTTCTCCTGAAGCTCGCCCATCTCCGTCATCAGCGCGTCGAAGTCCGCATCCTCGGGCGGATCGGCCATGATCGTGGAGATCTCGTTGAAACGGTCCATCATGTCGGCGACCGGGCGAACCCCGTCCATGACATTCTCCTTGACCGTCTTGGTCTCGTCGAGCTGCGGCTCCTGCTCCAGATAGCCGACGCGGATATTCTCGCCCGGCCACGCCTCGCCCGTATATTCCTTGTCGCGCCCGGCCATGATCTTCATCAGCGTCGACTTGCCCGAGCCGTTCGGGCCGATGATCGCGATCTTGGCGTCCGAATAGAATTGCAGGTTGATGTTGTTGAGCACGGGCTTGGGCGCGCCCGGGAAGGTCTTGGTCATGTTCTTCATGACGAAGCTGTACTGTGCGGCCATGGCGGCGCTGGTCTCCGGATGATGTCGAGGGATTGCGCCCGCTACCTAGTGTCTTGCGGGCGGATTGGCAAACCGCCTAAGCCACGGCCATGAAAAAGCTTCTGTTGCTCAGTCTCGCCCTTCCCTCTCTCGCGCTCGCCACTCCTCCGATCATGCCACCCGGGCCGCCGCCGCAGCCGCCCACGGTTGGTCATCTCGCCGCATCCTTGCGGGACGAGGCGCTCGCGCGCGACACTTATGCCTGGGACATCGTCGAAGGGCTCACCACCGAAGTCGGCCCGCGGCTTGCGGGGACGGAAGCAGAAGCCCGCGCCCGCGCCTGGGCGGTTCGTAAGCTGACCGATCTCGGCTTCTCGAACGTTCGCGTCGAGGAATTCGACATGCCCGTCTGGGTGCGCGGCGAAGAGCGGGGCGAGCTCCTCGCGCCCTTCCCCCAGCCCGTGCAACTGACCGCGCTGGGCAATTCCGGAGCAACGCCGGCGCGGGGGATCGAAGCGGAGGTGGTAGGCTTCCCGAGCATGGCCGCCCTCACCGCCGCCCCGGCGCAAGCCGTGCGCGGCAAGATCGTCTTCGTCACGCACCGGATGACCAAGACGCAGGACGGTTCGAGCTACGGCTATTTCGGCGCGGCACGCCGCCAGGGACCGTCAGTCGCCTCAAGCAAGGGCGCCGCGGCCATCGTGATCCGCTCGATCGGCACCGATAGCCATCGTTTCCCCCATACGGGCGTGCAGGCCTGGGCCGAGGGCGCGAAGCCCATTCCGGCCGCGGCTCTGTCCAATCCCGATGCCGACAATCTGGAGCGCATTCTCGCCCGCGGTCGGCCGGTGCGCATGCGCCTGCTGCTCACGCCGCGGCAGATCGGCACCCGCAAGTCGGGCAACGTCATCGCCGAAGTACCCGGCCGCGATCCCAATGCGGGCGTCGTGCTCGTGGGCGGCCACCTCGACAGCTGGGACCTCGGCACAGGCGCGGTTGACGACGGCGCGGGCGTGGCGATCACGGCCGCGGCCGCCAAGCGCATCATGGATGCAGGTGGCGCCCGCCGCACCATCCGCGTCGTCTGGTTCGGGGCGGAGGAAGTTGGCCTGCTCGGCGGCAACGAATATCTGAGGCGCCACGCCAATGAACTGCACGCCTCCGCCACCGAGTCCGATTTCGGCGCGGACCGCATCTGGCGCGTCGACTTCTCGCTCCCGGCATCAGCCGCCAGCGTTGCGGACCGGCTCGAGACCGCCCTCGCTCCGCTCGGCATTGCGCGCAGCACCAACGTAGCCCGCGGCGGCCCCGACATCGGCGCACTCGTGACCGGCGGAGTCCCCGCCGTCACGCTGCAGCAGGACGGCACCGACTATTTCGATCTACACCACACCCACGACGACACGCTGGACAAGATCGATCCCGCCAAGCTCAGGCAGAACGTCGCCGCCTACACGGCGATGATCGCAACCGTGGCCGACGCTCCGGAGAACTGGACGCACAATCCACCGAGGCAGTGAGCGGTGAAGGATGATCTGAAACGAACCGTCCCCCGGACGGCTCGTTTCAGATGATGGTCGGGGAGACAGGATTCGAACCTGCGACCCTCTGCTCCCAAAGCAGATGCGCTACCAGGCTGCGCTACTCCCCGATTATCGGGTCAAAGTGTTACTTTGGCCCGGGGCAAGAAGGAAGAAGAAAGGCACTTCCTTCCTCGA
>NZ_CADCWD010000088.1 GCF_902806315.1 uncultured Sphingosinicella sp. | reverse complement strand
GCAGGTCCGCCTCCTTCACGCGCTGGACGAGCTTGGGATTGGGCCCGTAGCCGAGGTTGCCCGCGTAGACGGCGCTGCTGTTGGCGATCGCGTCCTGGCGTCGGAAGGCGGCGGCGACGGGGATTCCGGTGCGCTCGGCGAACTCGGCGAAATGGTGGGCTGTGCCTGCGTCCCAGCCGGCCCCGCCGACGATCGCGACCGGCGCGGCTGCGTCGTTGAGGAGGCCCATCAGAGTGTTCGTCGCCATCGCGCAGGCGGGCTGAACGGGCGGGTGGACCTTCGGCCGGTCGAGCGCCTCGACCTCGTCGCGAAGCATATCCTCTGGAAGCACCAGAACAACCGGGCCCGGCCGGCCCGCCATCGCCGTCGAATAGGCACGGGCGACATATTCCGGGATTCGGGCAGCATCGTCGATCCGCCCCACCCACTTGGCGAGCGGCGCGAACATCGTCCGGAAGTCCACCTCCTGGAAGCCTTCGCGGTCGCGGTCGCCGCGCGCGACGTCACCGATGAACAGGATCATCGGGGTCGAGTCCTGATGAGCGACGTGGACGCCGATCGAAGCATTGGTGGCGCCCGGGCCACGGGTCACGAACGCCACTCCCGGGCGGCCGGTCATCTTCCCGTCCGCTTCGGCCATATAGGAGACCCCGCCCTCCTGCCGGCAGACGACGAGGTCGATCTCGGGCGTGTCGTGAAGCGCGTCCAGGACCGCGAGGAAACTCTCGCCCGGCACTGTGAAGATGCGCTCGCACCCCTGCGCGATCAGATTGTCGACGAGGATGCGGCCGCCGGTGCGCGTCTTGATCATGGCCGCGCGCTAATACCCCCAACCGTTCGTGTCGAGCGAAGTCGAGACACGCCTGCGCCAACGCTTCTCGACTGCGCTCGAAGCGAACGGTGTGTGGGGGCCGCCACTTGACTTGACGTTCACGTAAAGTAGGTGGGGCGCGACATCATCCATGGAGCATTCGATGACCAAGAGTGAAATGGCCGCCAAGCTCAATTCGGCCAATGCGTGGCTGCCCGGCAAGCGCGTCAAGATCGATTTCGGCGGCAGCGAAGGCGCGGTCATGCTCGACGGCAATGCCAATCAGGTCACCGAGGAAGACGGGCCCGCCGACACCACCATCAAGGTCAGCTGGGAAGATTGGCAGGCGCTCTCTTCGGGTCAGATGGACGGAATGACGGCATTCATGTCGGGCAAGCTCAAGGTCGAGGGCGACATGTCCGCCGCGATGCAGCTCCAGGGCGTGCTCGCCAAGCTGAAGAGCTAAGCACCTATCCGCCGACGGGGCGGGTCACTCGAAGACCGTTTTCTTCAGCGGACCGATGCCAAGGGACAGGCGCGGCTCCCCGCGGCGATGTCCGTCCCATTGTTCGTGCGCTTCTTTCCAGCGGATGAGGTCGCAACCCGTCGAGCCACCCGGGCCGACGGTGGAGCAGGAGTGGATTCCGGTGGCGGCCCACGTCGAGCAGGCGATTGCGCTCGCGCGACGCTATCGACCGGGCCTGCGGGATCGAAGCCCTCCTGCGGCGGAGGAAGGCGGTAGGGCGAGCGCTCGAGCCGCCCGCACACCACGACGTCGTCGCCGCTGCCGACCGGACATTTGGGCGTGACCACGGGCGGAGAGGGCACGACTTCGGCCACCGCGGTGCCGGAGAATGGCGCGGTCGCTACGTACCATGCGAGCGTAACGGCCTGAGCTGCCGCCGCTATTCGTCCTGGCTTCATGCAGACTCGTTCCTTGGGCTTGGGCATTCAGTAAGGACTAGCCGCCGCCCGGTCCAGTTCGCGCAAGTTGAACACCTATTCAGGTTCGCTTGACCGCGAGCCGCCGCAGTGCTTATCGCCGGCCTGATTTCTCAGGAGCGATGGATGCAGAAAATCTACCCTGATGCCGCGGCGGCTCTCGAAGGTTTGCTGTTCGATGGGATGACGCTGTGCGCGGGCGGCTTCGGCCTCTGTGGTATTCCGGAGCGGCTGATCGATGCCATTCAAGCGAGCGGGGTGAAGGATCTGACGATCGCCTCCAACAATGCCGGGATCGACAATGAGGGCCTGGGCAAGCTGCTGCGGACTCGGCAGGTGAAGAAGATGATCTCCTCCTATGTCGGCGAGAACAAGGAGTTCGAGCGGCAGTATCTCAGCGGCGAGCTCGAGGTCGAATTCTGCCCGCAAGGCACGCTCGCGGAGCGCTGCAGGGCAGGGGGCGCGGGCATTCCCGGCTTCTACACCAAGACCGGCGTCGGAACGCAGGTCGCCGAGGGCAAGGAGCATAAGGAGTTCGACGGCGAGACCTACATCCTCGAGCGCGGCATCCGCGCCGACCTGTCGATCATCAAGGGCTGGAGGGCGGACGAGGCGGGCAACCTCACCTTCCGCAAGACGGCGCGCAACTTCAACCAGCCGGCCGCGACCGCCGCCCGGATATGCGTCGCGGAGGTGGAGGAGATCGTGCCGGTCGGCAGCCTCGATCCCGACGCCATCCACCTGCCGAGCATCTATGTGAAGCGCATGATCCTGGGCGCGCCCTACGACAAGAAGATCGAGTTCCGGACCACGCGGCAGAGGGAAGCGGCGTGATGCGCGGCGCCGTTCTCGGCGCGGCTTTCGCTCTCTCTGCCTGCGCCACGGCTCCCGGGGTCGGGCCGCAAGCGGCTATCGCGCCGACGCCTGCCGCTCCCGCCGACCCCCCCAAGACCATGCAATGGCTCTACGGCTCGGGCGAAGCGGCGGCGGTGAGTATCCAAGCTTATCACGCGATGCGCGACTATGTGCTGGAGCGCACGCGGCGGCGGCCGCAGCAGAGCGTGGTGCTGGCGCAGGGTTCGACCTTGCAGGCGCCGCGCTGGGTGCCGTGCGGGCGCAAGCCGCTCGCCGTGGTGCTGGACGTGGACGAAACCGCCATCCTCAACCTCGGCTACGAATATGACGAGGCGGTGAAGGGGCGCAGCTACGACCAGGAGATCTGGAACCGCTATGAGCGGACCGGGGCGGACAAGGTGTTGCCGGTTCCGGGCGCCGTCACCGCGATCCGGGCGATCCGCGCGGCGGGTGTGGCCGTGATCTACAACACCAACCGGCAGTCGGCGAATGCGGCGCAGAACGAGGCGGCGATCGTGGGCGCTGGGCTCGGCCCGGCGCGGCACCGCGACACCCTGTTCCTGCAGGGCGACGTCGGCACCGGATCGGCAAAGGACCCGCGGCGCGCGGCGATCTCCGAACGCTATTGCGTGATCGCGATGGCCGGCGACCAGCTCGGCGACTTTTCCGACCTGTTCAACGTGCGCACCTTGCCCGTGCAGGAGCGCAGGCGCGCGGCCGGCACCGCGCCTTTCGCTCCGCTCTGGGGCAGTGGCTGGTTCATGCTGCCGAACCCGGTTTACGGACCGGGGCTGCGCGGCAGTTTCGACGAGGTATTTCCGGCGGACAAGAGATGGTCCGATCCGGCAGGGGAGGAATGAGCATGGGTTGGGACCGCAACCAGATGGCCGCGCGCGCCGCGAAGGAGCTTCGCGACGGCTATTACGTCAATCTCGGGATCGGCATTCCGACGCTCGTCGCGAACAACATTCCCTCTGGCATGACGGTGACGCTACAGTCCGAGAACGGGATGCTCGGCATCGGGCCCTTTCCGTATGATGACGAGGTCGATCCCGACCTCATCAACGCCGGCAAGCAGACCATCTCGCAGCTTCCCTCATCGAGCTACTTCAGCAGCTCCGACAGCTTCGCGATGATCCGCGGCGGGCATATCGACCTGACCGTGCTCGGCGCGATGGAGGTCAGCCAAGGCGGCGACATCGCCAACTGGATGATTCCGGGCAAGATGATCAAGGGCATGGGCGGCGCCATGGACTTGGTCGCGGGCGTCAAGAAGATCATCGTCGTGATGGAGCACACCTCCAAAAACGGTGATCCCAAGTTCATTCCGGAATGCACATTGCCGCTGACCGGCAAGAACGTGGTCGACATGGTGATCACCGACCTCGCCGTCTTCCACCGGCCGGATCATGGCAGCCCGTTCCGGCTGATCGAACTCGCGCCAGGCGTTGCCGCCGAGGAAGTGGCTTCGAAGACCACGGCGCGCTACGAGAGCTGAGCCGCCGCGCGTCCTCATGAGCCGTTCCAGAAAGCCTTGCTGGCTTTTGCTTGGGGGCACGTTGCTGATCAGCGGTTGCGATTTTCGGAATCACGTGGCCGGGATCTGCCAGGAGACCGGCTCGGCGGTTCCGATCGGCGTCCGGATCGACAGGACTCTCGACGAGTTGATTCTTTATGAGAATATCGAATGGCCTGTCGATGAGGCCGGCAAACGAATATCGCGTGACGAGTTTAAAAAAAGATTTCCAGATTGCTGCTGGTTTGTTGACGGGACCTTCGGAGAGCGAACGCTTTATCAGCGTCTCTACGGACGCTGGAGTCATACGGTTGAAGTTCGCCATGACTACACAGATCCGCATGCGCAGCGATCCTTGAACTTAAACACCGCCTACGTCGCGCAGACGTCCTGCGGTAGAAACTTTGAAATCTTCACAGAAGCCGGATGACCTACTCCACCTCCAAGCAGTTTGCCGACAGAGTCTTCCGTAACTCTCTCTATGGATCATATAACCTCCCGCCGATTGCGCGAGCCTGGTTCGCCCCGCCGCCCTCCACGCGGGATCACGCCGAAGCGCCGATCCGCGACGCCTCCGCCGTGATCGCTTTTGTCCAGGATCTCACCTATGTTTCGCCAGAGAAAGGGGGGAGAGGAAAAGATGAAGTCGCCGCCGCCGCCGTGGTTGCGGTTTCGCTGATCGGCTGGCAGCTTCTGGGCGGAGGCTATTTCGCCGGATCGCACTAGAACTCACATGGGGGGGCAGATGTTGAAGGCACGTTTCGGAGCCGCCCTGGCGGCGTTTCTCGCCCTGACGGGTTTGCAGGCGCCGCCGACGCCCAATGCCGACGCACCGCTCTCGCTGTGGCGGCTCGACTGCGGCGAGTTCCTGATCAAGCAATATGGCGCCTTCTTTTCGGATGCGTTCCAATATCCGGCGGGCCCCAAAAACATTGTCGGTAGCTGCTATCTGATTCGCCACGGGCAGCGTTACATGGTGTGGGACACGGGGCTGAGCGATGCGCTGGTGGAGAAGCCGCTCGAAAACGCGGCGCAGAGACTGACCCTCAGGCGCAGTATCGCCGACCAGCTGCGCGAGCTGAAGGTCCGGCCTGAGCAGGTCGAGTTCATCGGCATCAGCCACTGGCATTTCGATCATACGGGCCAGGCGGGCCGCTTCCCGCAGGCGAAGCTCCTGATCGGGCGCGGTGACCTCGAGCATCTTCGTAACCGCGGCGCCGGTGTCAATGACGCGGCGGTCGCGGCGATGGCGCACTGGCTGACCGGCGGCGGACAAGTGGAAGGCGTGGCGGGCGATCACGACGTGTTCGGCGACGGGCGCGTGATGATGCTGAAGATGCCCGGCCACACGCCCGGTCACAGTTCATTGCTGGTGCGCCTCGCCTCCGGGCCGGTGCTGCTGACGGGCGACCTCTACCATTTCACCGAGCAGGTCGCGAATCGCGGCGTTCCGCCCTTCAACCACGATCGTGCTCACACGCTTGCATCCATGGACAGGTTCGACCGGATGGCGAAGAACCTCAAGGCCAAGGTCGTCATCCAGCACGAGCCGGCCGACATCGCCAAGCTGCCGGCCTTTCCGCGCGCTGCTCAGTGAAGGCCTTGCTGTCCAACGCACCCGGCGGGCCGGAGACGCTGGAGCTCGCCGAACTCGGCGATCCGAGCCCCGGGGCGGGGCAACTGCTCGTGCGGGTGAAGGCCTGCGCGATCAACTATCCCGACGTGCTGATCATCGAGGATAAATATCAGTTCAAGCCGCCCCGGCCATTTGCGCCGGGCGGCGAGATCGCCGGGGTCGTGGAGGCGCTCGGCGAGGGGGTGCAGGGCTGGTCCGTGGGCGACCGGATCATCGCGATGCTGGGGCACGGCGGGTTGAGTGAGAAGGTGCTGGTGTCCGCGGCGATGGCCCTACCGCTGCCGCCCGAGCGTAGCTTCGAGGAAGGGTCGGCGCTGATCCTCACTTACGCCACCTCCATTCACGCACTGCTCGACCGCGGCAGGTTGAAAGAGGGTGAAACCCTGCTCGTTCTTGGCGCGGCCGGCGGCGTCGGCCTTGCCGCCGTCGAACTCGGCAAGGCGTTCGGCGCCCGCGTCGTGGCGGCGGTCTCGTCGGAGGAGAAGGCGGAGGCCGCGCGCGCGGCCGGAGCCGACGAGGTGCTCGTTTACCCGCGGGGGCCGTTCGACAAGGAAGCCTCCAAGGCGCTCGCGCAGATGTTCAAGGATGCGGTCGGGGGGCAGGGCGCCGACGTCGTCTACGATCCAGTCGGTGGCGACTATGCCGAACCCGCGCTTCGCTCGATCGCCTGGCAGGGCCGCTACCTCGTCGTCGGCTTTCCCGCCGGCATCCCCAAGCTTCCGCTCAATCTCACTTTGTTGAAGAGCTGCGACGTCTGCGGGGTCTTCTGGGGCGCCTTTGCTGCGCGCGACCCGAAGGCGAACGCCGCCCACATCCAGACTTTGTTCCGGTTGTGGAGCGAAGGCAAGATCGCGCCCAAGGTCAGCCGCACCTGGCCGCTTGCGCGGGGAGGCGAGGCCATCGCCCACATGGCCGCGCGTCAGGCGGTGGGGAAGCTCGTCGTCACGATGGACGACTGAGCCTCCCCGTCATCGCTTATTTCTGAGGCTGGGCAGGCGTCGCGGCGGGAGCGGCGGCACTCGCGCGCATCATGCGGATGCCATCGGCGATCTGCGACTGCGCCGCGGCGAGCTTGCTGCGCAGCTGCTCGCGTGCGGCGGCCTTCTTGTCGGCGGGAACGGCGGGGCTGGCGATCATCGCTTCCGCAGCGCGCTCGAGCGCTTGCTTCTGGGTCGCACAGCCGCCCATCACGCTCACCGCACCTGCTTCCGGCGTCACTGTCGCCGGCAGAGCCTGGGCGGCTATCTGGACGCATTGTCCCAAGGCCATGGCTGCCTGCTGGATCTCGGCCCCTCCGGCGGGTGCCGGCGGAGTTGCCTGTTGCGCCAAAGCGGGCGCGGCGGCGAGCAGAAGGGCGGCGGAAAAACCGAATCTCGTCATGCATCAATCTCCTGTGGAGCGGCGGTGGTGACAGATTTCCGTGCTAAAGCAAGGGCCTGCGCGCCGGGCGTGCCACGGCGTTGCGCCGCGGCGTCGGGCCGCCTATCTGGTTGCAACAGCGCAAAGGACCGCCATGACCACCTTCGACGACCGCGAACGCGCATTCGAGAATATGTACGCCCGCGATCAGGAGATGCAGTTCAGGATACTCGCCCGGCGCGACCGGCTGCTTGGCCAGTGGGCGGCCAATCTGATGGGGCTGACCGAGGTGGAGGCGGACACTTACGCCAGGGACCTGGTGCGCTCGGATTTCGAGGAAGCGGGCGACGAGGTGATCGTCCGCAAGGTGCTCGGCGACCTGACGGGCGCGGGGGTCGAGTGCGACGAGTCCCGAATTCGTGAGGCGCTGGAGCATAAGACGGTTGAGGCGCGGCGGCAGATGATCGAGGCGCAAGGCTGATGGGAATGGCCGCCGAGGAGATTGAGGCCTTGATCCGGGAAGGCATTCCGGACGCGCAGGTTCAGATCACCGACCTTGCGGGCGACGGCGACCATTATGCCGCCCGCGTGGTGGCGGAAAGTTTCAGGGGACAATCCCGCGTCGTGCAGCAGCGGCGCGTCTACGAGGCGCTCGGCGGGCGGATGGGCGGCGTGCTTCACGCCCTCCAACTCACCACCGCCGTGCCGAAATGAGGACAGGATCAATGACCGACACCACCACCCGCATCGACGAGATCGTCCGGTCCAAGGACGTCGTGCTCTTCATGAAGGGCACCGAGCTCTTCCCGCAATGCGGCTTTTCCAGCCGCGCCGTCGCGATCCTCGATCACTTGGGCGTCCAGTTCGACACGGTCGACGTGCTCCAGGACCCGGAAATCCGCCAGGGGATCAAGGCCTATTCGGATTGGCCGACGATCCCCCAGCTTTACGTGAAGGGCGAGTTCGTCGGCGGCTCGGACATCATGACGGAGATGTTCGAGGCCGGCGAGCTCCAGCAGCTCCTCGACGAGAAGCAGGTCGCCAAGGCCTAAGCCGCGGCGGCCCGGCTTCTCCTGAGGCCGACCCACTCCAAGGCTGCGAGGCCCGCGACGGCGAGCGCCTGCACCGTGACGAAGCCGGTGCCGAGCCCGGTGATGTCCTGCGCGTTGGCAGCGACCACGAAGCTTTCGAGCGTCCACAGCGCGTTTCCGGCGATCACCAGGTAGACGAAGGCGGCCGGCGCGGCGTTGCGGGTGCCGAGCCACAGCATGAACAGCCCGACCGGGAACAGCGCCAAGCCCGCGCCGCCGACGATCTTCGCGTCGATACCGAACAGCGCGGCGAGCGGGTCGCCGCCCAGCGTGAGCAGCAGCCCCATGCCGAGGCAGCTCGCCGCATCGAGGAGGAGCACGCGCTTGAGGAAGGGCGAGAGGGTCATTGTCTGTCTCCTTTGGTTCGGCAGCCGGCGGTCCGCGCCTGGCCCGAGCGCTTGGATCGCCGGATGAGGGAGGCATGTCGA
>NZ_CADCWD010000087.1 GCF_902806315.1 uncultured Sphingosinicella sp. | reverse complement strand
GACCGCGTGATTGTCGACTCGACCATCCAACTCGCCCATTCGCTGGGCCGTCGAGTGGTCGCGGAGGGTGTGGAAGATCGGGAAGCTCTATACGCCCTTAGTCTGATGGGGTGTGACGTGGCCCAAGGATTTTTCATTGGCAGGCCAATACCCTTGGGCGCCCTGATGCGGCAGCTTCTTGACGAGCAGGGTGAAAGGATTGCTGCATCCGGTTAATGGCTTGCTAACCTTACCCGTAACGATTAATAGATCCCTAACGCGGCAATTGTGGCGCGTGCGAACTGGGGACCGGGTCATGAGGACCATTTGGGATTGGCTTATTGGGACCGGCGGCACAGGCTCCGGCACCACCAAAGGCTAAAAACAAAACCCCAGCTTAGGCTGGGGTTTTAGTTTGTGCCTCGCTGACGGTTCGCAAGTTGCACGCAGCGAAGAGCCTATCTTCATGCTGTTCCGCGCGATCAGAGGTTCAAAAAACAAGTGCCCGGACATCGCTGCCCGGGCACCCGCGTGACGATCGAGTCGTCAACCCCCTTATAAGATGCTTCGGCCCGCACGCGGCCCCACCTCGCTTGGGGCAACGGGGCCGAAGCCTCCCCGAACCAAGGCCTTCGACCTTTCGTCCGTGCGCAAACGGCTACGCCCGCTCGCTTTTCCTGTCACGGCTTATTGGAAGTGCTCGGGGCTTTTGAACGGGTCTGTGTCGAACGGGCCACAGGATGTGCCGGTGGGGCACGGCCCGTGCCGGTTGCCTTGCAGCATTGGCGTTCGTAGAGCGTAGCGCACTTCCACTCCGTAACGATTGCCTGATCCAGATCCCATGCGCCTGTCCCGCTACTTCCTGCCCGTCACCAAAGAGACGCCCGCCGACGCGCAGATCGTCAGCCACAAGCTGATGCTCCGCGCCGGCCTGGTCCGACAGACCGCAGCCGGCATCTACGCCTGGCTCCCGCTCGGCCTCCGTGTCCTTCGCAAGATTGAGCAGGTGGTGCGCGAGGAGCAGAACAAGGCCGGCGCGGTCGAGATGCTTATGCCGACCGTCCAGTCGGCCGACCTCTGGCGCCAGTCGGGCCGCTACGACGCCTACGGTCCGGAGATGCTGCGCTTCACTGACCGGCACGAGCGCGAGATGCTGTTCGGGCCCACCAACGAGGAGATGATCACCGCCATCTTCCGCGACGCGGTGAAGAGCTACCGGGACTTGCCGCGCACGCTCTACCATATCCAGTGGAAGTTCCGCGACGAGGTCCGCCCGCGCTTCGGCGTGATGCGCGGCCGCGAGTTTCTCATGAAAGATGCCTACAGCTTCGATCTCGACGAGGAGGGATTGAAGCGCAGCTACGAGGCGATGTTCGTCGCTTATCTTCGTACCTTCGCTCGTCTTGGCCTGCAGGCGGTGCCGGTGCGCGCGCCCACCGGCCCGATCGGCGGCACTCTCAGCCACGAGTTCCACATCCTCGCCGACACGGGCGAAAGCGCGCTCTTCTACGATGCGGCGATCGAGGAGGTGAGCCGGGAGGAACTGCTCGGCGCAGACGCTTCCACGATCGCGCGCCTCACCGGCCTCTACGCGATGGAAGAGGAAGAGCATGCAAAGGTCGCCGAGTGCCCCGTTTCCGCCGACCGGCTTCGCACTCGCCGCGGCATCGAAGTGGGACATATCTTCGCGTTCGGCACCAAATACAGCGCCAGCATGGGAATGACCGTCCAGACCAGCGATGGCGGCCAGGTTCATCCCCAGATGGGCAGCTACGGCGTCGGCGTCTCGCGTCTGATGGGTGCGATCATCGAGGCGAGCCATGACGATGCCGGCATCATCTGGCCGGAGAGCGTCGCGCCCTTCCGCGTCGGGCTCATCAACATGCGCGCCGACGACTGCAACGTCACCAGCGCGGCGGATGAAGTTTATGCGAAGCTCTCCGACGCGGGCGTGGACGCGCTCTACGACGACCGCGACGAACGCGGCGGCGCGAAGTTTGCGACCATGGACGTGATCGGCTTGCCCTGGCAGCTCATCGTGGGGCCCAAGGGTCTCGAAAAAGGCGTCGTCGAGCTCAAGCAGCGCGCCACCGGCGAACGGCAGGAGCTGTCGATCGAAAGCGCGCTCGCGAGGCTTTCGGCATGATCCTTTCCCGCTACGAGCGGATGATTGCCAAGCGCTACCTTCTCCCCGGCAAGGGCGAAGGCTTCATCTTCCTCGTCGCCGGCATCAGCCTCTTCGCCGTCATGCTCGGCGTCGCCGCACTCATCGTGGTGATGAGCGTGATGAACGGCTTTCGCGCGGAGTTGTTCGACAAGATCGTCGGGCTCAATGGGCACGCGGTCGTGCAGGGTTATGGCGGGCAGCTTCCCAATTGGCGGCAGATCGTGGATCGAGCCAAGGAAACGCCCGGCGTCACCCAGGCGGTGCCGCTGATCGAGCAGCCGCTGATGGCGAGCTATGAAGGCCGGGTGGAAGGCGTGCTCGTCCGCGGCATGCGGCGCCAGGACATCCTCCAGAACCCGACGCTGCAGGGCAAGGTGCTCTCCGGCTCGCTCGCCAGCCTGCAGCCCGGCTCAGACAAGGTGGCGATCGGCGTCCGCCTTGCCGAAGCGCTCGGCGCCACCGTCGGCGGCTCGATCACCATCATCAGCCCGCAAGGCAATACGACGCCGTTCGGGACCGTGCCGCGCATCGTCGACTATGAAGTGGCGGCGATCTTCGAAGTCGGCGTCTACGATTACGACAAGGCATTCGTCGTCATGCCGATCGAGGACGCTCAGACTCTTCTCATGCTCGGCGACTCCGTCGGCATGGTCGAGATCGAGACGGAGGACGCCGAAAGGGTAGGGGAGATCCTCGCCCCGCTTGCCGCCACCGTCACGGGTCAAGCGGTGGTTGCCGATTGGCGCCGCATGAACGCGTCGCTCTTCGAAGCGCTCGCGGTGGAGCGGGTGGCGATGTTCGTCGTCCTCTCGCTCATCATCCTGGTCGCGGTGTTCAACATCCTCTCCTCGCTCATCATGCTGGTTCGCGCCAAGACCCGTGACATCGCGATCCTGCGCACAATGGGCGCGACCCGCCGCGGGCTCATGAAGGTCTTCGTCACCGTCGGCGTCACCATCGGAACGCTCGGCACCATAGCCGGCCTGATCCTCGGCGCGATCTTCCTCTTCTTCCGGCAGGGCGTGGTGAATTTCATCCAGCTCCTCACCGGCCAGAACCTCTGGGACCCTTCGATCCGCTTCCTGACCGAGCTTCCGGCCAAGACCGACCCGGTCGAAGTCATCGCGGTAACACTGATGGCATTGATCCTCACCTTCCTGGCCACGCTCTACCCGGCCTGGAAGGCGGCGAGCACCGACCCGGTGCAGGTGCTCCGCTATGAGTGACGTGCTCGCGG
The DNA here is from genome assembly GCF_902806315.1 of uncultured Sphingosinicella sp. GTDB lineage: Bacteria > Pseudomonadota > Alphaproteobacteria > Sphingomonadales > Sphingomonadaceae > Allosphingosinicella. The sequence continues at coordinate 5,273 of NZ_CADCWD010000087.1, read as the reverse complement.
TCCGTGGCCTCCGCCGCAGCTTTCAGCAGGGCGAGGTCACGATCCATGTATTGAACGGCGTCGATTTGACGGTCGGCCCGGGCGAGATCGTCGCCCTGCTTGGTCCTTCGGGGTCGGGCAAATCGACCCTCCTCCAGGCGGTTGGACTGCTGGAAGGCGGGTTCCAGGGCTCGATCCGGATCAATGGCGAGGAAGCGGCCCAGCTCGACAATGACGGCCGCACCCGCCTGCGCCGGGACGCATTGGGCTTCGTCTACCAGTTCCACCACCTGCTGCCGGATTTCAACGCGACCGAAAACGTCGTCATCCCGCAGCTCGTCCACGGCGCGGGCACCGCCGAAGCCCGCCAGCGCGCGGAATCCGTGCTGAGTTCGCTCGGCCTTGCTCACCGCCTCCACCACCGGCCGAGCCAGCTTTCCGGCGGCGAACAGCAGCGCGTCGCCGTCGCTCGCGCTCTGGCCAACCGCCCCAGCCTTGTGCTCGCGGACGAGCCCACGGGCAATCTCGACGAGAAAACCGCCGACGTGGTCCTAGCCGAATTCCTCCGTTTGGTCCGCGAGGAAGGCAGCGCTGCTCTCGTCGCGACACATAATGAAAGATTGGCTGCAAAGATGGACCGAGTTGTGCGTTTGCACGAGGGCGTGCTGGAGTAGCTGTCGTTGCCGCTCCCGCACCCGTGAGGCTTTAGTCGAGGACGAGTGCGATGGATGGACGGAAATTGTTCCTGGCGGTGGCGGCGCTTTTCGTCGTCATTCTGGCGGCTTTCGGGCTGGCTACCAACAATAGCGGACTGACGCGAGACGACGGAAAGGTCGATCTCGCCAACGCGGACGAGGGTGCTCAGCCGTCCGCCGCCGACAAGCGCTATCAGGCACTCTGCGCCTCCAGCGCCACCTATTCCCGCCTGAAGGAGGTCGCGTTCGAGGAAGCCTTCCGCATCCGCAACGCCGATCCGACCAACCTCGACCGGCTGGCGGAAGGCTCCGTCGTTCGCATGGAAAACCCCGTGCTGAAGAGCCGCAACGAAAATGAAGATATCGTGGTCTGCGGCGGCCGTCTGGTTCTGGAACTGCCGCCCGGTGCCGAGCGCGCCTTCGGTGGCGAGCGCCGCCTCGTCGCGGATGTCGAATATTCGGCGCAGGCCGGCGAGAACGGGGCTGGCAACGTGTTCCAGCTGAAGGGTGCCGAAGGCATTGTCCAGCGCCTCGCCGCTTTTGAAATGCCCGCCGGCCGGCAGCCGCTGCAGCCCGAAGATGTGCAGTTCGCAGAAGCCGCCCCGCCGGAGCAAGGCGTCGGCGGCCCAGAAGCCGATGAGCAGGTGGAGGAAAGCGCGGCAGTTCCGGTTGCCCGGCCGGCGCCCGCCCCAGCGCCGCGACAGACGCCGATCGCTCGGCCGGCGCCCCAGCCCGATCAGCGCGTGGCTGCTCGCCCGACTCCTAGGCCGACGGCTCGCCCCGCGCCGCGGCCGAGCCCCACGCCCACGCCCACGCCCACGCCCACGCGCACGGCGACGGCGGAACGGATAAAGACGCCGCCCCGAGAGGTCACCAAGGCTCGCGCGTCGGCCAGCCCGAGCTTCAACTGCCGCGTGGGCCGCAGCCGGAGCGAGCAGATGGTCTGTAACAGCAGCCGGTTGGCGGCGAAGGACCGGTCCATGTCCTCGGTCTTCTACTCGGCGCTGAACGAGGCCGATCCACGCCAGCGGCGCGAGCTCCGTCGCACCCGCGATCGGTTCCTCTCCTATCGCGAGCGCTGCCGTGACGAGGCCTGCGTCGCGGAAGCCTATGACGGCCGGGTGGAGGAGATCCGGGACATCATGCGCGACTTGGAGTGAGGCCAGAAAGCTGTGGATGGATAGGCGCCTCTTGTTTCCTTGAGAGGCGCCACACCCCATAACGGTTGCATGGTCGCACCTTATGTCCCGCTGCGCATCTTCTCTTGCTACACGATGCTGGAGGGTGCGATCGAGCCCAAGGCGATCGCCAAGCAGGCGAAGAAGCTCGACTTTCCGGCAGCGGCGCTGACGGATCGTAACGGCCTCTATGCGGCTATGGCATTCACCGAAGCGTGCAAGGGCGAGGGCGTGCAGCCGATCGTCGGGGCGATGCTTGGCGTTGCCCGGCCGGGAACACCCGAGGGAAAGCCTCCGCTGATCGACTGGGTAGCTCTCTATGCACAGAACGAGGCGGGATATCAGAATCTCTGCGCTTTGGTCTCCGCGGCCCACCTCGGCCGGCCCCTGGAGGATGACCCGCACGTTGGCTTCGACCATCTCGTGGGACGGACGGATGGGCTGATCGCGCTCACAGCGGGCGGTGAAGGAGCGCTCGCGCGACTCCTTGCCGAAGGGCAGAAGCAGGCCGCGCTGGACGTTCTGACCCGCCTCGAGCGGCTCTTCCCTGGCCGACTTTACATTGAGCTTTGCCGGCGGGGCGAGGAGATCGAACAGCGGGCCGAGGCCGAGCTGATTGAGCTCGCTTATGCGCGCGATCTGCCGCTGGTGGCGACCAACCCTGCTTGCTTCACCGACGCGAATTTCCACCGCGCTCATGATGCCATGTTGTGCATTGCGCAATCGAGCCAAGTTGATCGCGACGACCGCAGGAAGTCCTCGGTCGAGGCTTGGATCAAGCCGCCCGCCGAAATGCGCGCGCTCTTCGAGGACCTTCCCGAGGCGATCGAGAATACATCCGTCATTGCCCGTCGCTGCGGCTACGGCGCGCCCAAGCGCAAGCCGATCCTGCCGAGCGTCGCGGGCGACCTCGAAGGCGAAGCCGAGCAACTCCGCATCGACGCGCGTTCGGGATTGGAAGCGCGGCTCGCCACGTACAACGATCTCGGAGAGGAGACGCGGAAGCTCTATTTCGATCGCCTCGAATTCGAGGTCGACGTCATCGTCGGCATGGGCTTCCCGGGCTACTTTCTGATCGTCGCCGACTTCATCAAATGGGCGAAGCAGAACGACATTCCCGTCGGTCCGGGCCGCGGCTCCGGCGCGGGCTCCGTCGTCGCTTGGTCGCTGACCATCACCGATCTCGACCCGATCAAGCTCAACCTGTTGTTCGAGCGCTTCCTGAACCCCGAGCGCGTGTCGATGCCGGACTTCGACATTGATTTCTGCGAAACGCGACGCGGCGAAGTGATCCGCTACGTGCAGGGGCGCTACGGCGCCGACAAGGTGGCGCAGATCATCACCTTCGGAAAGCTCAAGGCCCGCGCGGTCCTCAAGGACACCGGGCGCGTGCTCCAGATGAGCTACGGTCAGGTCGATCGCTTGGCGAAGCTGATCCCCAACCACCCGACGGACCCCTGGACGCTCGATCGGGCGCTGAACGGCGTCTCGGAGCTTGCGGCAGAGTATAAGAACGACGCGCAGGTGCGCCGGCTGTTCGACCTCGCCATGAAGCTGGAAGGCCTGCCGCGCCACAGCTCCACTCACGCGGCCGGCGTGGTGATCGGCGATCGACCGCTCGACCAGCTCGTGCCGCTCTACCGCGACCCGCGGTCTGACATGCCGGTCACCCAGTTCGACATGAAACATGTCGAAGGGGCCGGCTTGGTGAAGTTCGACTTCCTGGGTCTCAAGACGCTATCCGTGCTTCAAAAGGCGGTGCAGATGCTCGCCAAGGCGGGCACCGTGGTCGATCTGGACGGGCTCGCCTGGGACGATCCCAAGGTATACGAGCTCCTGAAGCGCGGCGAAACGGTTGGCGTGTTCCAGCTGGAATCCGAGGGCATGCGCCGCACCCTCGCGGCGGTGAAGCCGACCGGCTTTGAGGACATCATCGCGCTCGTCTCGCTTTACCGGCCGGGTCCGATGGACAACATTCCCATGTTCGGCGCGCGCAAGAACGGCCGCGAGCCGATCGAATATCCGCATCCGATGCTGGAGAATGTCCTCAAGGAGACGTACGGCATCTTCGTCTACCAGGAGCAGGTGATGGAGGCCGCCAAGGTCCTCGCCGGCTACAGCCTGGGCGAAGCCGACCTTCTCCGCCGCGCCATGGGCAAGAAGATCAAGGCCGAAATGGACGCGCAGCGCGAGCGCTTCGTCACCGGCTGCGCTGCCAATAACATCGCCAAGCCCAAGGCCAACGAGCTGTTCGACTTGATCGACAAGTTTGCAGGCTACGGCTTCAACAAGAGCCACGCCGCCGCTTATGCGCTCGTCGCTTATCAAACTGCTTGGCTGAAGGCGCACCACCCGGTCGAATTCTATGCCGCTTCGATGTGCTTCGACATGGCGCAGACCGACAAACTTGCCATCTTCGTTGACGACATGCGCCGGCTGGACGTCCCCTGCCTTCCGCCTTCGGTGAACGCCAGCGAGGCCGAGTTCTCGGTCGAGGAGACGGAGGAGGGAAGGGCGGTCCGCTATGCTCTGGGCGCGCTCAAGGGCGTCGGCGAGAAAGCGATGGACCAGCTTGTGGAGGAGCGCCGAATGAAAGGCGCCTTCAAGTCGCTTGACGATTTCGCCGATCGGGTGGATCCCAAGCTCCTCAATCGCCGCCAGATCGAGAGCCTCGCGGGCGGCGGCGCATTCGATCCGATCGCTCCCAACCGCGCAGCAGTGTTCGCCGCCGCCGAGACGATCCTCGCTCATGCCTCCAGCGCGGCCGACGCGCGCACGAGCGGGCAGGGCGGATTGTTCGGCGGGGAGAGCAACGTGGTGCCGATCCGCATGCCCAGCAACGCGAGCTGGTCCTTGGCCGAGCGTATGGCTGCCGAGAAGGAGAGCTTCGGCTTCTACTTCTCCGCCCATCCGGTCGACAATTACCGGCACCTCGCTCTCGCGCATGGTTCGCGCACCTTTGCCGAAATGGGCGCGATTCCGGCTCCGGCGGACGGCGGGCGGTCCGCCGGTGTCATGGCAGGTCTCGTGGAGGAGGCGCGCTGGCGCACGTCGGCCAAGGGTCGCCGCTACCTGATGGCGACCTGCTCGGACTCGTCCGGCCAGTTCGTCGCCACCGTGTTTGACGATGCCGTGGCCGCGCAGGTCGAGGAAGCCGCCAAGGCGGGCGGCTGCGGGCTGCTTCAAGTCGAACTCGATCGCCGTCCGGGCGAGGAAGCGCCGCGTGTCACCATCCGCAGCATCCAGTCTTTCGAGACCCTTTCCCGCCGCACCCGGCTGCAACTCGAAGTCGAAGTGGACGGGCCCGATGCGGTTCGTCGCCTCGCCCAAGCCGTGTCGAGCGAGCGCGGCGGCAACGGACAGCTTCGCCTCCGCGCCCGGATGGACGAGGGCGAAGCGCAGCTCATCCTCGGCCGCGATT
>NZ_CADCWD010000086.1 GCF_902806315.1 uncultured Sphingosinicella sp. | reverse complement strand
TCTGGTTGGCATCGTCGTCGATCGCCTGCTTGCCGAGGATCACCATGCCCGGCTGCTCCTCCGCGACGATCTTCTGCAGGATCTTGGCGACGGCGAGCGGCTCCACGTCCTGGTCGACGGTGACGAGGATCGCGCGGTCGGCGCCCATGGCGAGCGCGGTGCGCAAGGTCTCCTGCGCCTTGGCCGGGCCGATCGAGACGGCGACGATCTCGGTCGCGACGCCCTTCTCCTTCAGGCGGATCGATTCCTCGACCGCGATCTCGTCGAAGGGGTTCATGCTCATCTTGACGTTGGCGAGGTCGACGCCCGTCCCGTCCGCCTTGACGCGCGGCTTGACGTTATAATCGATCACCCGTTTGACCGGCACCAGCAGCTTCATGCTCGCTCCTCTTTCCCCGTCATGCCAGCGGAGGCTGGCATCCATGCTGAGTCCGCTTGGACCCCAGCCTGCGCTGGGGTGACGACTAAAACCTATGCAGCTTCCTTCACCTGCGCGACGATCTTCCTGGCGGCGTCGCCGAGGTCGTTGGCGGCGACGATCGGCAGGCCGCTGTCGGCGAGGATGCGCTTGCCTTCCTCGACGTTCGTGCCTTCCAGGCGAACGACGAGCGGCACGCTGAGGTTCACCTCTTTCGCCGCGGCGATGATGCCCTCGGCGATGATGTCGCAGCGCATGATGCCGCCGAAGATGTTGACAAGGATGCCCTTCACCGCCGGATCGGAGAGGATGATCTTGAACGCTGCCGTCACCTTCTCCTTGTTGGCGCCGCCGCCGACGTCGAGGAAGTTGGCCGGGAAGGCGCCGTTCAGCTTGATGATGTCCATCGTCGCCATGGCGAGGCCGGCGCCGTTCACCATGCAGCCGATGTCGCCGTCGAGCTTGATATAGGCGAGGTCGTATTTGGACGCCTCAATCTCCATCGGATCCTCTTCGCTGAGGTCGCGGAGCTCGGCCAGGTCCTTGTGGCGGAACATGGCGTTGGAATCGAAGCCGACCTTGGCGTCGAGCACGAGCAGCTTGCCGTCGTCGGTGACGGCGAGCGGGTTGATCTCGATCTGCGAAGCGTCCGTGCCGAGGAAAGCATCGTAGAGCTTGGCGAGCACGTTGGTCGCCTGCTTGGCGAGATCGCCCTGGAGGCCGAGCGCGGCGGCAACGGCGCGGCCGTGATGCGGCATCAGGCCGGTGGCGGGATCGACGGTGATCGTCTCGATCTTCTCGGGCGTGTCGTGGGCGACCGCCTCGATGTCCATGCCGCCTTCGGTCGAGGCGACGACCGCGATGCGGCCGGTGTCTCGATCGACCAGCAAAGCGAGGTAGAATTCCTTGGCGATGTCGACGCCGTCGGTGACGTAGAGGCGGTTGACCTGCTTGCCCTCGGCGCCGGTCTGGATCGTCACCAGCGTGTTGCCGAGCATCTCCTGCGCGGCGGCGCGCACCTCATCCAGGGTGCGGGCGAGGCGGACGCCGCCCTTGGCGTCGGGTCCCAGCTCCTTGAACTTGCCCTTGCCGCGCCCGCCAGCGTGAATCTGGGCTTTCACGACGTAGAGCGGCCCAGGAAGCTTTTCCGCGGCTGCCACGGCCTCCTCGACGCTCATCGCGGCATAGCCGGCGGGCACCGGCACGCCGAACTTCGCGAGCAGTTCCTTGGCCTGATATTCGTGGATGTTCATGGGAGTCCTGCGAAAGAAAGTGTTGCCGGGCCTAAAGCACAGACGCCGAGGGATGAAAAGCGCTCCCGGAGTCGCCTGCCAGCCCCTATATGCGCCCCATGCACCCGGCGCTCGGCATCCTGATCCTCGTCGCGACCGTGGTCGCGATGGAGGCGGTTGCCTATGCGATGCACCGCTGGGTGATGCACGGCCCCGGCTGGTTCCTGCACAAGAGCCACCACAGCCCCGGCGGGCGGCTGGAAGCGAACGATCTCTATGGCTTCATCTTCGCCATCCCGTCCGTCCTGCTCATCTATGGCGGGCTGAACCTCGGCTGGGGCGATTGGACGGCCTGGATGGGTGGCGGCATTGCGGCCTACGGCCTCATCTATTTCGGGTTTCATGACGTCATCGTCCACAAGCGCATCGCCCACCGCATCGTGCCGAGATCGCGCTATTTGAGGCGGATCGTGCAGGCGCACCGGCTCCACCACGCGGTCGAGGATCGGGAGGGGGCGGTCAGCTTCGGCTTCCTCTACGCGCCACCGGCGGAGCGGCTGAAGGCGAGGCTCGGCAAGGACCGGCTGCGGGCACCCGCACCCAAATGACGTTGTTCGAATGGCTCGGGCGCTTGATCATGCTGGTGCTGGCCGGAATGATCACGCTCTCGATCATTGGAGCGATCGCGGCGATCCCGTCGGGAAGCTTGCCAGACCCGATGGCGGTGGCGGAGCGGCGGCCGGTGCCCCCTCAACCGCAGGAGCAGCCGACACCCGCATCGCCTGCACCCGACCCTCGACCGACTCCCGAGGAGCAGGAAGCCCCTCCGTCAGCGCCGCTCAGGGAGCAGGTTGCCCTGGCTCCGGCCGGACCGGACAAGGCGGATCCCGCCGATTGGCTGGAGGCGATCACCTACGCCTTGCTCGCGTTGGTCGGCATTGCCGCGCTCGCCACCGTCATCTTCTGGCGCATGCTCCACCAGCGGCGGCGTATGGCAGATGCGCTGGAGGCGATCAGCCGCGCCGGGCCTCCCACCAGCTTCTCGCCACCCAGCCGAGCTTAGCCCGGCGGCGGGTCACCACCCGGCTGTCCCATGCGGTGGCGCCGCGCCGCGCCACCTCCCGCGCGATGTCGCCGTAGATGCCAGCCGCCGTCAGCACGGCCCAGCGGGAGCGGAAAGGCAGCTTCCTTGCCCCTTGCCGCGCCGACGCCTCGTAGCGCTCGACCAGTCGCTCCAGCCGCCCCGCCAGGACGGCCATGCGCTCGCGAAAGTGCGGCTTCATATGTTCACCCGGGGGCACGTCCATCTCCACCAGCCACTCGATGGGGAGATAGCAGCGGTCGATCGCATGATCGTCGGAAAGGTCGCGGGCAATGTTGGCGAGCTGGAAGGCGATGCCGAGATCCGAGGCTTGGCCGAGCGTCTCCTCGTCGTCGGGGGAGACGCCCATGATCACCGCCATCATGCACCCGACCGCGCCCGCGACATGATAGCAATAGCGGATCATGTCTGCCTCTGTCCGGGGCCGCCAATCCTGCGCGTCGAGCTCGAAGCCGGCGACATGATCCCAGATGAAGCGCTCAGGAATTGCCGCCTCAGCGGCGACGATCCGCAGCGCGTCGAACGGCATTTCGCCCGCCGGCACGCCGCGCAGCGCCCGATCGGTGCCGATGCGGATCAGGGAGAGCCGCTCGTGCGCGTCGATAACTGTGCGGGCGTCGTGCCCGAGCGTCTGTCCGTCGGCGAGATCGTCGCAATGGCGGCACCAGGCATAGAGCAGCCAGGCACGCTCACGTGTCGGCCGGTCGAAGAGCCGGCTGGCCAGCGAAAAGGATTTGGAGCCGCGGGAGATCGTCTCGCCGGCGGTGGCGACCAGCGCCTCGCGAGTGGGTCCCTCCGCGTGCCTAGCGGAGGTCATCGACCATCAGCTTCGCCGTCGCCTTTGCGCTCCCGACGACACCCGGAATGCCCGCGCCGGGATGGGTGCCCGCCCCCACGAAATAGAGGTTGGGAATGGCGTCGTCGCGGTTGTGCACTCGGAAATAGGCGCTCTGCGTCAGCAGCGGCTCAAGGCTGAAGGCGGAGCCGAGATGGGCGTTGAGGTCCGTCCGGAAGTCGGCGGGGGAATAGTGGAAGCTCACCTCGATCCGCTCACGGAGGCCCGGGATCAGCCTTTGCTCGATATGCTCCAGGATCCGCTCGGCATAAAGCGGGCCGACCTCGTCCCAATCGACCGAAAGCTTGCCCATGTGCGGCACCGGGGCCAGCGCATAGAAGCTGGAGCAGCCCGGCGGCGCCAGCACGGGGTCGGTCACGGTCGGGTGGTGAAGGTAGAGCGAGAAGTCCTTCGACAGCACGCCATGATCGTAAATGTCGTCGAGCAGGCCTTTGTAGCGCGGCCCGAACAGTATCATGTGGTGCGGGATTTCGGGAAACTCGCCGCGCACGCCGAAATGGACGACGAAGAGCGAGGGCGAATAGCGCCTGCGCCGCAGCTTGTCCGCCGCCCGGCGGCCACGGGAGCTGTGCTTCAACAGATCGTAGGTGTGGACGATGTCGCCGTTGGACGCGACTGCGTCGAAACCGTCGGTCCAGCCGCTCTTCGTTCGGACGCCGGTGACAAGATCGCCGAGCGTCTCGACCTCCTCGACGGGATCGCTCATCCGGACGGTGCCACCGAGCCGCTCGAAATGCCGCACCATGCCGGCGACGAGCGCGTTGGTGCCGCCGCGCGGGAACCAGACGCCGCCATCCTTTTCCAACTTGTGAATGAGCGCATAGATGGCGCTGGTCGTCATCGGGTTGCCGCCGACCAGCAGGGTGTGAAAGCTGAAGGCCTGCCGCAGCTTCTCGTTCTTCACGTAGCGCGAGACGATCGAATAGACCGAGCGCCAGGCCTCATATTTCGCGAGGCTCGGGGCCGCCTTGATCATCGACTTGAAGTCGAGAAAGGCGACGTGGCCGAGCTTCTCGTAGCCCTCCTCGTAGACCCCCGCCGAATAATCGAGGAAGCGCAGATAGCCGGCGACATCGCCCGGCTCGATCGACGCGATCTCCCGCATCAATGCGGCATCGTCGTTGGAATAGTCGAAGTTCGTGCCGTCGGGCCAATTGAGCCGGTAGAAGGGGGACACGGGCAGCAGTTCGACATCCGCAGCCATGTCGCTGCCGGAGAGCGCCCACAATTCCTTCAAGCAGTTGGGATCGGTGATGACGGTGGGGCCGGCGTCGAAGGTGTAGCCTTCTTTCTTCCAGTGATAGGCGCGCCCGCCCGGCTTGTCGCGGCCCTCGATCAGGGTCGTGGCGATGCCCGCCGATTGCAGGCGAATGGCAAGCGCAAGCCCGCCGAAACCGGCGCCGATGACCGCTGCTCGCTTCATTTGCCGAAGGTCACTTCGCCCTTTGCTTGAGCGCAGAAACCGCCTTGCCCACCGGCACGGGCGGTTTGCCGCTCAATATCCGCATCCTGTCGAGCATCGTCGACTGGCCGGCATAGAAGCGGGCAATGAGCGCGGGATCAAGCCTGTAGAATCGCTCGAGCACCTTGTAGCGTTCGGGCGGCGAGGCCGCGCGGAACAGCATGGTGTTGAGAGTGCGGTAGAAATCGCGCTTCTTCCACAATCCGGCGGATTCGCGTTCGAACGTGTTGTGCAGGTCGGCGCCGTTGAAGTCGCGCTGCTTGACCAGCATCGATGCGGTGCGGACCGCGTCCGGAAGCGTGTAGCCGGTGGTCGGATGAAAGAATCCTCCGCGCAGGCCGAACTTGGCGACCCGCGCGCCGCCGACGCGCCAGAAGGCGCCGAAATCGCCGCCCATCGCGACCGGAAGCACGCCGCTTTCCTCGCGCTCGACCTCGGCCGCCTTCCACCGCCGCTTAGCGACATAGGCGTCGATCCGCTGGCCGATCGCTCCGGCGTCGAGTTCCGGCGTGTCCGAGTAATAGGTGTCCTCCACCAGCATGCGGGTCTCGGAAAAGGGCAGGCAGTAGACGAAGCGGTATCCTTCGCTCTGGTCGACAGTCGCGTCCATGATCACCGGGCGATCGACCTTGTGCGGCTCCGCGAAGCGATATTCGCGGCCGACGAACTTCTGCCAGCCAAGGTCGAGCATCGAGAGGTTGGCCGATCCACGCGCGTCGATCGCGCCGTCCGCCCGGATCTTCTCGCCGCCCAGCAGCAGCAATTCGTTCTCCCGGACAGCGGCGATCTTGGTGCCGAGCCGATACTGGTCGGGCCGCAAGGTCTCGCGCACCAGCTTGTCGAGGTCGACCGAGCGAATGCTGTTGTAGCCGGCCTTGAGCTTGCGACTATGCTCCGGGAAGGCAACATAATAGCCTTCCCATTTGTGGCCGACGAGCGGATCGATGATCCAGCGATCCTCATCCTCCACGTCCGCATCGAAGAAGGACCAAAGGTGGCTGCCGCCGAAGCTCTCGCCTTCCTCGACGAGCAGGATCGGCACTTCGGGCCGGGCCTTGGCCATGGCAAGCGCGGCGAGGCAGCCGGAGAGGCCTCCGCCCGCGATCAGCAATCCGTCCCTCTTGCCCTTGACCATCATCATCCGCCTTACATCAGCCGCTTAGCGACAAGCTACGGATTGTTATAGCCCCCGTCCGCCCAGCCTCATTTTGGGACTGCGGCGTTTGATATGAAGGCTTTGCGGGTCTGGGATCAGGTTTATCTTCGGGAAAAGACCTCATCGCATGAGAATTAACCTCTGACCTGGATCTTGCTCCAAATTAGTACGCGGCCGCAACACGAAGGAACCCAACAGCGGTTCCGCACGCTGTATGTGCAAAAGAGATTGGAGCCCAAGGGGATGCGGATTTGGCAGTGCGGGCTCGCTGCCCTCTTTGTGCCGGCCTTGTGCGCGTGCCCAGCATCAGCGCAGACGCCGGCCCAGGATGGCGGCGAGAGACCAGTTGGAACACTCGGCTATGCGGAGGTGTTGGGTCGAAGAAGCGATCATCCTACCTCCAGCGCCGCGCTGTTTCCACAAGGCGCCGAGGGCGTCGGTGTTTCGGCCCGCCGCTTTGTCGAGGAGGACGGATCGCGAGCGACCCGCAGCGGCGTCATCGCCAGCCTGCCTGTCGCCGGGAACATGAATGTGGGCGTCGGACTTTTCTCCGTCACCCGCTATTCGGCCAAGGAGCGCGACTTCAAGCGCGTTCAGCCGATGAAGGATGTTGGCGAACGCACCGGATCGCTGGCCGCGGTCGGCTTCAGCCTCCGGTTCTGAAGAAACCCCTCGCCCCCCGGCTGAGGGTAGGGAGAGAGGGAAGCGAAGGGTCTCCGTGAGGAAGCTTGCTTCGATCGGATGCCGTGTTGAGCCTGTAGCGTAGCGGTTTTGCTCCTTTTCGCTTCCTTCTCTTCCGCTTCTGACCCCAAGCCTTGCTGCAGTTTGCGCAGCCCGTCTGCAACCGGAAGGATGCCCAGCACCACCATCAGAAGCATCTGCGAACATGGCGCGCCCGCTTCTCATCGCCGCCGCAGCGGGCTAGAACGGGGCGTGAACAGCGCGCCGCTCCGGAAGATCATCCATGTCGACATGGATGCGTTCTACGCCTCGGTCGAGCAGCGCGACGATCCGGAACTCCGGGGGAAGCCGGTCGCGGTCGGCGGCCAGATCCGCGGCGTGGTCGCGGCGGCGAGCTACGAGGCCCGCAGGTTCGGGGTTCGATCGGCCATGCCGTCCGTCACTGCGAAGCGCCGCTGCCCCGACCTGATCTTCGTCAAGCCGCGCTTCGACGCCTATCGCGAAGTGTCGCACCAGATCCGCGCCATCTTCGCCGATTACACGCCGCACATCGAGCCGCTGAGCCTCGACGAAGCCTATCTCGACGTCACCGAGGATCTGAAAGGGATCGGCATCGCGACCCGGATCGCGGAGGAGATCCGCGCCCGCATTCGCGCCGAGACGGGCCTCACCGCCTCGGCCGGCGTCTCCTACAACAAGTTCATCGCCAAGCTGGCGAGCGACCAGAACAAGCCTGACGGACTGTGCGTCATCACGCCCGCCAAGGGCCCCGCCTTCGTCGCTACCCTGCCGGTCAAGCGCTTCCACGGCATCGGTCCCAAGACCGCCGAGAAGATGGCGCGGCTCGGGATCGAGACGGGCGCCGACCTGCGCGCCATGAGCCTGGATTTCCTCGCCCACAATTTCGGCAGCGCCGGCGAATATTATTTCAACCTGGCGCGCGGCGTCTGCCATCGGCAGGTGCGCGCGAACCGGGAGCGCAAATCGATCGGCGCGGAGGATACCTTCTTCGAGGATCTGCGCGAGGAGAGCGCGCTGATCGCAGAGCTCGAGCGTATCGCCACCACCGTCTGGAGCCGCATCGGCGGCAAGGGTGGGATCCAGGGTCGGACGGTGACGCTCAAGGTCAAGTATCAGGATTTCCAGATCCTCACCCGCTGCCGTTCGCTGACCCGCCCGGTCAGCGGCCGGGCCGAGTTCCTGGAGATCGGCGTTGCCCTCCTGAAGGCACTCCTGCCGGCGTGCAAGGGCATCCGGCTGCTCGGTCTCACTCTGTCGAACCTCGGCGAGGAGAATCGCGACACCACCCCGGCGCCCGCCGAACTGGTCTTGCCACTTTGAGATTAGCTAAGTCCCTGATGTGCGATGGAATCCGGCTTCCCCATCAGCACTCCTTCGCTTAGCCTGCGCGGACTAGGGGGAGTGCGTGATGATCGGTTTCAACTTCTTGATCGCAGGTCTGTTGACTGCGGCCCAGGCCGCGGCTGCGGGAGGCGGCGAGTTTCCGTGCGAGAAGCTTCGGGACGAAGGCGTCCGCGTCTTCGAGGGTATCGGCGCCCCGGATGCTGAGCCTTCCGGACCGGTGCGACTGAAGAAGAAGGCGTTGCTCGCCCGGCAACGCTATCCGCTGACCACCCGCTGGCTCACGCTGGACGATCAGACGCTCGCCACCGAAGGCGGCAAGTTTCCCGCCGTTCCTTTCCGCGCGTTCCGGATCGACGGCAAGACCAGCTTCTGCACGTCCACGCATCGCGACAGCCTGTTCGGGCCTCGCACGCAGGACGGCAATTTCCTGCTCCGCTGCCTCGTGGACCAGAATGGCGACGGGCGCTTCGAAAGCTTCCGCGCCCATGGCGAACTTGTGGCGTTCAACTCCAGGACCGGCAAGACCGGGGAGCCGACCGGCGCAGTTCCCGGCGTGAGGCCGCTGCCCAAGCCGCTGGCGCTTGTGGAAAGCCCGGCCGCGAAGGATCCGAACCCCGGCTTCGCTCCGCGGATCTTCTCCGAGCTGCGCGTGACCGGCATGACCGACCAGGAGGTGAATCTCCAGTCCCTGTCGCACGTGGCGATGCTTCCTGGCTCGTTCGGCGAGCGTTTCCGCGGCTCCGAGGACCAGGAGACAGTGACCGTGCCGCTGCGCGAGGGCAGCTGGACATCGCCTTCCGGCCAGACGATCCTGTTCAGCCGCAAGGGCAAGGACTGGTATGCGGCCATGGCGGGCGGCGCGGCGGCGAGTGGCGCGAAGCTGCAATGCGGCGGCAGCGTGGTCGCGATCGGCGACAAGTTCACGATCATGTCCGAAGCCGGC